>JBKPEE010000152.1:0-18739 GCA_046728235.1 Acidobacteriota bacterium | reverse complement strand
ATTTCGCGCTTTAGTGGCGACATGCGATCGAGGAAGACGATACCGTCGCAATGATCCGTCTCATGCAGCATGCAGCGCGCGGTCAATTCATTTCCGTCCAGTTCGAACTGGTCGCCGTTACAGTCATGCGCGCGAACAATCGCCCGCAGATTGCGCTCGACGCCGAAAAAGATTCCCGGAAAAGAAAGACAGCCCTCGTCACCGTCCTGCTTGCCTTCCTGAGCGATGACTTCAGGATTGATCATCACGATGCGTTGCGAAGGGTCCTTGCCGCCGGAGCAATCCATCACGAACAGTCGCTTCGGCACGCCGACCTGCACCGCAGCCAGGCCCACGCCCGGCGCGGCATACATCGTCTCGAACATATTGTTGACGAGTTTTTTTAAATCGTCGTCGAATTTGGTGACCGGATCTGCGGGGTTATCGAGCACCGGATTCGGCCAGGTGACAATTTTTAAAAGGGACATTCTTAAATCTCAAATTCCGGATAATTGTTTGAATCAATTCGATTTTACGATGAAGAATTAGGTTTCGCCAGTTGAGGAATCAGCCAGATTAATATCCCCGCAATTGCTCTCGATAACCCTCAAAGTTTCGCTTCATCTCACCGAGACTGTCGCCGCCAAATTTTTCTCTCATTGCCGCGGCCAGGGTCAGGGCGACCATTGCTTCGCCAATCACACCCGCAGCCGGGACCACGGTGACATCAGATCGCTCGAAGGCGGCCTTCTCTTCCTGCTTCGTGTCGATATCAATTGAACGTAACGCGCGTCGCAAAGTCGAAATGGGTTTCAGATGGCCGCGAACGCGAACTTCCTCGCCATTTGTCACGCCGCCTTCCAGTCCCCCCGCGCGATTTGTCTCGCGAATAAATTCCTTTGTTTCTTCGTTGTAAGAGATTTCATCGTGGACTTCCGAGCCGGGAAGGGAACTCGCTTCAATCCCCGCGCCAATCGCCACCGCTTTCACTGCATGAATCGACATGATCGCCCGCGCCAGCCGGCCGTCCAACTTCTGATCCCACGACGTGTGCGATCCCAAGCCCGGCGGAACTTTGCGCGCCACGACTTCAAAGATGCCTCCCAGCGTGTCGCCTTCACTTTTACGTTTGTCGATCAACTCGATCATTTTCTGCTCGGCAGCCTGGTCGGCGCAGTTGAGCGGAGAATCGTCCGGGATGGCCGAGATCTGATCGAAAGTAAGCTCGAGCGGCTGCTCGGGAATGCCGCCCAATTGAATAACGTGGCTAAGAATTTTAATACCAAAGTTGGCGAGCAATTGTTTCGCCAGTGCGCCGCAGGCCACTCGGGCCGTTGTTTCGCGGGCTGAAGCGCGCTCGAGCACGTTGCGCAGATCGCGCACGTCGTATTTCAATCCACCGGCGAGATCGGCGTGACCGGGCCGCGGCCGCTTCACCCGGCGCGATTTTTCCGGCGCGATCTCCCGCGCGTCCGTCGCCATGACGTCCTGCCAGTTGGCCCAGTCCTTGTTCTCGATCATCAGGGCCAGCGGAGATCCGAGCGCGAGGCCATGACGAACGCCGCTGAGAATCTCGGCGCGGTCCTGCTCAATCTTCATGCGCGCGCCGCGACCGTAGCCCTGCTGTCGCCGCCAGAGCTCATGATTAATCTCATCGATATCAATCGGAAGCCCTGCGGGCAGACCGTCGACTATCGCGACCAGAGCGCGCCCGTGTGATTCGCCAGCGGTGGTGAAACGGAACATTGAGCGATTGTCAGTGGTCAGTTGTCAGTTGTAAAGCGGCGAGACCTAGCGACAGCCCTATGGAGTGCGCTGACTTGTCAGCGCTTTTGAAAAGCGGCGACAAGTCGCCGCACTCCGAAAGAGTGCGCCCTACCGGGCCATCGCTAAAACCGCTGATGGCACGCGTGACACCGTCCACCCCCTCGGTGAAGCGAGGTGAGAACGAGGGACGGAAACTAGGAACCGACGAGCAGACTCTCATCAAACATATTCCCACGTCCCAAAATCCCCGCCGGATCGAAGGCGCGCTTGAGCGTGGCCATCTCCAGTAGGTGTTCATCGCCATACAACTCGCGCAGATATTCGCGCTTTAATTTGCCAATCCCGTGCTCAGCCGAAATAGTCCCGCCTACTTCCACCGCGCGGCGAATGAACGTGCGATAGATGGCCCACGCCTTTTCAGCTTCGGCGTCATTGCGTGGGAGGATGTTTACGTGCACATGATTGTCGCCAATGTGTCCAAAGATCGTGTAACGCAGATCCCCATGACGCAAACTTTCCTGGTAGAAACGCAACATGCCGGCGAATTGATCGTCAGGCACGGCCATGTCGGTCGATACTTTTCGCTGATGGTGCTGCGCAAACCATTCGTTCATCAAGACCGGCAACGCATGACGAAACTCGCGCAGCTTCGTCTGGTCCTGTTCGTTGGTGGCGAACCATGATTCGTCGGCTAACGCGTGAGTTTTTTCCATCAGCGACAACCATTCGCTCATCAATTGCTCCTCACTTGCGGACGTGGTCTCCTGCTCAAAGAAGATTGCGCCTACCGCCTCAGCCGGAACAGTTTCGTATTTGGTGCGCAGAAAGCGAAGCGATTCAGTGTCAAAGTACTCAAGCGCGCGGGCATCTAGACCACAGCTCTTCACGCCTGGGCCGCTACTCCGGCTTGACAAAGATCGTTCGCGCGCTTCGCGAACAAACCCTAGCAAATTGTCTTCATCAGTAAAGAAAACCACTCCACTCAACAGTCCTTCAGGCCTCGGCAGAAGTTTCAGTTCGGCTTCAACGATCACCCCGAGCGTACCTTCGCTGCCGATGAAGAGATCGATCAAGTCCATGCCCGGCGCCACGAAATAGCCGGAAGCGTGTTTGCGGACGTGCGGCATTTGATAAGAAGGCAACTGGGCTTCAATCGCGTCGCCGGACGAAAACGGAAGATGAATGTGCCGATCATCCGCATGCAGCTCGCCGCGGCGCAGTTCGAACACCTGGCCCCGCGC
Source organism: Acidobacteriota bacterium (assembly GCA_046728235.1). Taxonomy (GTDB): domain Bacteria; phylum Acidobacteriota; class Blastocatellia; order Pyrinomonadales; family Pyrinomonadaceae; genus UBA11740. Next base: position 15,752 of record JBKPEE010000152.1, on the reverse strand, counting down.
CAGGACAATCTTCAACCTCTCCACATAATTTCGCGTCGGACCATATTTGAACGTCCGCGATCCGGACGCGTTGGTGGCAATGTTACCGCCGATAAAACAGCTGCGTTCCGTCGGATCGGGCGGATAGATTAATCTTTCGACTTCGACGGCGCGTTGCAAATCGATCAGGCGCACCCCAGCTTCGGTAATCGCCTGACCGCCACCGTTTCCCTGGCTGACGTGCGTAATTCGGTTGAGTTTGTCGGTGGCGATGACGATGCCGCCGAAGGGAACGCGTCCGGCGACGGTGCCGGTGCCGGCGCCTGAGACGGTAACCGGAGTTCTGGTCCGCGTCGCTTCGGCGAGAATTGCCGCCACCTCGGCTGCCGTCTCCGGAAATGTGACGCGAGTCGCATTGCCGCCCTGGACATAACTGGCGTCGGAAAGATAGCCCTGAATTTCGTCGGGTTCAGATTTGATCAACATGATCTTTGGAGTAGGTACCAGCGACTGGAGCGCAAGCATCTCGCTTGCAATGAGCGCGAAGCGCGAAAGAGCAACCGGGACGGTTGCGCTCCAGTCAGCTGACGCTCCACATCAGGCCACGGTCAGCTCTCGCTCACGCAGATACTTAATCCGATCGCGCAGCTCCGCTGCCTTTTCAAATTCAAACTTCTTTGCGTGCTCGCGCATCTCAAAATCAAGCCGCGCAATTGTCTCTTCAATCTGATCCGGACTGTACCCCTCGATGTCTTCCAAATCCAGCGGCACCTTGAAGTAGTCCGCTTCGGCCGCCGTCACCAGAGTGGCTTCGATCGGTTTAATGATCGTTTGCGGCACAATTCCATGTTCACGATTGTAAGCCCGCTGCAATTCGCGACGCCGGCTGGTTTCATCAATCGCATGCTTCATCGACTCAGTCATTCGATCCGCATAAAGAATCGCCTTCCCATTTGCGTTGCGGGCCGCGCGGCCAATGGTCTGTATCAGAGACGATTCGGATCTGAGAAAGCCTTCCTTGTCCGCGTCAAGGATCGCAACCAGTGATACTTCCGGCAAGTCGAGGCCTTCACGCAGGAGGTTAATTCCCACGAGCACATCGAATTCGCCGCGGCGCAGGTCGCGCAGAATCTTGATGCGCTCGAGGGTCTCGATGTCCGAGTGAAGATAACGCACCCGCAGGTCGACCTCAGTAAAGTATTCGGTCAAATCCTCGGCCATTTTCTTGGTCAAAGTCGTTACCAATACCCGCTCGTTTTGTTCGGCGCGCAGGCGGCACTCGCCGAGCAGGTGGTCGATTTGGCCTTTCACCGGACGCACCTCAACCTCCGGGTCCATCAACCCGGTGGGGCGAATGATCTGCTCGATTACTTCGCCGCTTGACTTGGTCAGCTCGTATGGGCCAGGAGTCGCGGAAACATAGATGCGCTGTGCGACCCGTTCTTCGAACTCATCGAAATTCAGCGGGCGATTATCCAGCGCCGATGGCAGGCGGAAGCCATACTCAACCAGAGTTCGTTTCCGCGACTGATCGCCGAAGAACATGCCGCGCACCTGCGGAATTGTCTGGTGCGACTCGTCGATTACGACCAGCGTGTCGCGGGGCAGGTAATCCAGGAGCGTCGGCGGCGGCTCGCCTTCCTGCTTGCCGGTGAGATGACGCGAATAATTTTCGATGCCACGGCAAAAGCCCATCTCTTTGAGCATCTCGAGATCGAACATGGTGCGCTGATGCAGTCGCTGTGCTTCAAGCAGTTTGCCCTCTTCGATCAGCTTCGGCTCCCACCACTCGAGCTCCTGCTTGATCGATTTGATCGCGCGCTTCAAGGTGGTGCGCGGCATCACGTAGTGCGATTTCGGGTAGATGGGCACGCGCGAAGTGTGTTTCTGGGTGACTTCACCCAACAGCGGATCGATGGTGGAGATTGAATCGATCTCATCACCCCACAACTCAACGCGATACGCTTCATCCTGATAGCTCGGATAAACTTCGACTACATCGCCGCGCACGCGAAAACTGCCGCGCTTGAAATCGATATCATTACGTTCGTACTGCAACTCGACCAGCCTTTGCAGCAGAGTGTCGCGAGCGATACGCATACCCGGCTCCAGAAACACGAGCATGCCATAGTACGCGTCCGGGTCTCCGAGACCGTAGATACACGAGACACTGGCAACGACAATCACGTCGCGTCGTTCAAACAGCGCCCGGGTTGCCGACATCCGCAAGCGATCGATGTCTTCGTTAACGATGGCATCTTTTTCGATGTAAGTGTCTGAGGCTGGGACGTATGCTTCAGGTTGATAATAATCGTAATAAGAGACGAAATATTCGACTGCGTTTGCGGGAAAGAGCGAGCGGAATTCCTGGTAGAGCTGGGCCGCCAGCGTCTTGTTATGGGCGATGACCAGCGTCGGTCGCTGTGTCTCTTCGATTACGCTGGCGACCGTGAAGGTTTTGCCGCTGCCGGTGATACCGAGCAGCACCTGGTCCCTCGCGCCGTCGCGGACGCCGCGTACCAGCGCATCGATTGCCTGCGGCTGGTCGCCACAGGGACGATAGTCGGATTTCAAAGCGAAACGCATAAGTAGACATAGTAAATCGTAAATTGGGAGGAGGACAAATTGTTGGAGTGAGCGGACTGATCGAATTGATGGGACGTATACGACAAATGGGACCTATGAGACATATGTCTCATAAGTCCCATCTGTCCCACAAGACCCGAGGACGATGCGCCGCCATTACCCTTCCGCGTCTGCTGGTGATTGACTGGTCATCTGATATATCGCGTCCATGACGGCTGACCGCACCTCCACCGGCAACGATCCACGTACCGCCATGCGACGAAACGCAGCGAGCACTTCGGCCTGGCCGCTTAAGGCCAGCAATTTCACGACTGCCAGCCGCACTTCGGTGTCGGGATGTTCTTCGATCGCCCGCATCAACGGCCGCACCTCGCCGGCTTTGGACATCAGAAACAGCAGTGAGAATGCGTCGTAGGTTTTATCGCGGCTTTCGCCGGTCAGATTCCTCATCGCTTCACTGGCCAGACCGGATGAGCCAATGGCTGCGCCGATCGCCCGCCGGCGGTCCGGCGACGCTTCCCGCAGCGCTCGAGTGAAGGCCGCAGCGCGATCTTCCTGCAACTGGAACAAGGCGTGCGCGGCGGCATTGCGAACTTCCGGTGATGAATCGTCGAACGCCGCGGTGATGTATTGGTAGGCTTCTTCGCCGCCGATTTGCGGCAAGTCCGCAAGCGCTGCCGCGCGCTCAGCTGCATTGCTGCTGTGCAGTGCTGCTTCCAGTTGTGAAGAAAGTTCTGCCTCAGCGTCGTCTACGCTGATGGCCCTGAACTCGCCGTTGCTGTCGTCGTGATCCAGCGGGTGAAATGGTTCAGGTGAAGCGTCTTCCAGCTCCGGGCGTTCGTCGCGGCTTTCCGCCGGAAGGCTGAACCACTCATTGATCTCGGCCGCCCTGGGACTTGACTGGTTCGGCGATTGAGCGGAGGGATGGTCGGGTTCAAATTCATCGAGCGCGAATGAGGATGCGGAGGTCGTCTGGGCTTGCGAAGCTTCTTCCAAGGCAAGGCGTTCGTATTCGGCCCGCCGGCGCACCGCTGCTTCCTGGTGCCGCCGCTCTTCATCCTCAGCCCTCAGCTTCGCTTCAATTTCCGCGCGGATGCGCTTTTCGAGTTCTGCGCGCTCCCGTTTTTCCGCTTCTTCTCGTTCGCGCACTGCCTGCTCGGTTCTCAAGCGCGCCTGAATTTCGGCTTGACGTTGAGCTTCCGCGGCAGCTTCAACCCTGGCTGCTTCTTCCGCCAGATGGCGGGCTTCGGCCTGTGCCAGGCGCTGCGCCTCCTCTTCAGCGCGGCGACGAGCCTGTTCCGCCGCCCACCGTTGCGCTTCCTCTTCCGCGCGCCGGCGTGCTTCTTCTTCTGCCTGCCGTCGAGCCTCTTCTTCCGCGCGGCGCTGTTCAACGGCTTCAGCCCGCATCTGCGCTTCAATTTCTGCCCGCAGACGAGCTTCTTCTTCAGCTTTATTGCGCGCCTGCGCTTCAGCGCTGCGTCGCGCTTCTTCCTCTGCGCGACGTCGGGCCGCCTCTTCAGTCAATCTTTGGGCCTGCTGTTCGGCGCTAAGCCGCGCCTGCTCGCGTGCCTTGACTCGCTCAATTTCTTCTTCCACAGCCCGGAACCGCGTTTCCGCGCGCCGGCGCAATTCTTCTTCCTGCGCGCGTTTACGCGCCTGAGTTTCGAGGTAACGCCGCTCTTCTTCCGCGCGGCGGTTTGCCTGGTCGGCTTCAGCCTGACGCAACGACCCCAATTGGGTCTCGTGCGCCTGCTGCGCGGCGCGCATCCTTTCATCCATTTCGCGGCGGCGATTCTGCTCGATCAATCTGAGGCGCGCTAGTTCTTCCTCTGCGCGCGCGATTTCCGCATCAGCAATCTGACGCCGTGTCTCTTCCTGCGCCCGCTCGTGGGCCTCGGTTTCGATCCTTTGGCGCTCGTGCTCCGCGCGCTTCCTGGCCGCCTCTTCTTCCTGCTGATGCCATCGCTCCTGTTCCATACGGAGCGCGGTCTCGGCCGCGACTCGTACGGCCTCGGTCCCCGCGCGGCGCGCTTCTTCCTTTTCCCGTAAGCGTTTGAGCTCGATTTTTAGTTGCGTGATTTCTTGCGCGGTGCTGGCATCCGTGACCGGCGCGGGCGCTTCCGGGTGAAGCGGTGGCGGAACTTCGCGTTGCTCCGGCGGTGGCGGTTCGGGAGGCTGGATCACCGCAGGTACTTGCGTCGTGGTAACGTCCTCGTCGTGCAGAATTTTCAACAGCGCGGCTTTGTTCGCTGACAGCGCGCTGCGTAATTCTGCGGTCACAGTTCCGCGGGGAGCATCGATTACCAACCGATCGCTGCCCGAGATCTTTACTTCCACGCCTCTGGCGCGCAGGTGAGAGAGCAGTTCTTGGGGCGTCATATCTCAATTACCTCGCGGTCAGCATTGAAACTCGCTGGTGGCGGAGCGGGTGACTTGTCAGGTTCAGGTATCGCTTCGGTTTCGGGGCTGACAGCGCACGCCTCGATTGCACTTTGAATCAGGTGCCGGGGAACTTTGCGGTCCTTCTCGTTTTGCAAAAGCGCATTCAGCGCCGCAATCGCCGCCGGATCGCGCACATCCATCAGCGCTTCAACCACCGCGCGGCGGACATCAGGAGAAGGATCATTTAGGGCTCCAATCAAGTGCGGCGTCGCTTCACGATCTTTAACGAAGCTAAGCCGTCGCGCCGCAGCGGCGCGTTCGTTTTCAGAATCGGCAATGCGCAAGTCACGTGTGGCATCGTCGAAATAGCCGTGTTTCATGAAGGCTGCCCGGGCGCGCTCGCGCCGTTCCGTGTTTCTGCTCACGAGTGCAGACAACAACTCTGCACCGACAAGGCGTCGCGTGTTCGGGTCTTCGGAGCCGATAAAGCGCTCGTCGTATTGATCGCCCGCCAGGAACTTTTTTGCTTCTTCGCTGGCGCGGCTCACCCGTTCGGGGCGGCTAACTTCGGCACCGGACACCACAGTTGGGGTGGCCGTCGCAGCCCGCACTGTAGCCGCGGGCTGAGACGCCGGCGTGACAGGCAGAGATTCTGTTACGACAGATGGTCTGCGCGCAACGACCGTGGCCGCAGCGGCGCGTATAGCCGTTTTCGTTCCTTTGCTTGAGGCCGCTCCTTCGGCCGCAGCCGCCGCTGTCGATGTGGCCGTCTTAATGCGACGCTTCGACCTGGGGCGGCGGCGCTGAAGAAACAGGAGCATGATAATGAACACCAGCAGCATTGCGCCGATCCCGACCGGAATTGGATTTAATTGGGCCAGCAACAGCAAGTAGTGTCCGCGCTCTTTAGCTCGAGTCCAAGAATTCTCGTGCCCCGTTCCCAGCATTGCCGGCGAAGGGCTCGCCGAAGTGTTCGTTAACGATGAAGATTGTGGGACGGGAGTTGACGACGTAGTCTGCGTGCCCGATGAAGCTTGGGATTGGGGAGCCGGCTCAGGTGTTGCGTTGGCAGGCGCCGTCACAGACGATACGGCAGAGTTTGAGTTAGCAGGCGATGAATCCGCGCTCCCGCGCTGCCAGCTTTCATTTGCATTGCCGGATGCCGACTTCGCAAATAGGCTGTTATTAGCGCCGGCTGATGAATTGTTACTCTTAGGGGTACCGCGTTTGTTCAGATCTCCGGTACGTGAAGATTCGCTGGTCGCAGGTCGCGCCAGATCGCGCGGACGATCAGCAGCAGTGGTGGCGGGCGAGCCGCCGGGGAGGCTCACGACGACGTCAAGTTTATTGCCGCGCTGTTCTATGCGCGCGCTCGCTCCCGGCTGCAAACGAGAAGAGAGCACTGTGCTGTCGCCGTTGCGTTGCGATTTAACGTCCGCGAATCCGCGGCCACGCGCCGACTCGGCGCGTGAGACATCAGCGGCCGGAATCTTTACATAAAAGCGGTCGCCGCGGCGATATGCTTCGTACTCGTTGAGTGATTGATCCGAAGTTATCGCAACCCGCGAACCCTCAGATGAGTCCGTCGAATGAAGCGTCGCGACGTGGGTTTTCTTCGTCGAGTTTGAATTAGATTGGCCAGCCGCGGGGATTCGGTCTTGCGCAACGCTCGTCGAAACTGTGAGCAGAGCAAGACATGCAAAGCTCAAAGTTGAGGATGAGATGTAGAGACCGCGGGGCTCCTGGTTCATCTTACTAATCATTCGGGGCAATGAAAAAGCTCATAACTCTACGGAGAATTATGCAAAAACAGCGGCTCGTTGTCACTCGATGGCCGCATTAACGGTAATCGAAGTAACGAAGATCAGAGCGCGGGCAACCATCGCGAAGATATGTAATCGGTCAGGCAGCTGCGGTGAGGCGGAACGACCAGTTAGCATAGCTTTCATTCATCTTTGCGCCGTCTCAAATGTAGGCGTGTGCTGAGAGAGACCGGCGAATTGTCGGAGTACCGGGCCTGAGGGAGAAGGCGAGCGGGCAATCTATTCAGTGTCGGTGAACTTGTAACCGATGCCCCAAACGGTCAGCACCAGTTGTGGGTTCTCCGGATTGTCTTCGATCTTTGCCCGCAAGCGATTGATGTGAGAATCAATTGTCCGATCGTACCCTTCATATGAATAGTCCCAAATCTTTTCCAGTAGGTACTTGCGGGGAAAGACCCGGCCCGGGTTCGATGCGAACAAACGCAGCAGATCGAATTCTTTGGGTGTCAAATCAACATGCCGCTCGGCGATCGTTACTTCGCGACGCACCGGATCTACTCGCAAATTCCCGCGCACGATTGGAGTTTCATCGCTGCCCTCGGCACTTGTCGTCCCCGCCCGCGCGCGTCGCAGTACGGACTTAATCCGCGCCTCGACTTCGCGAAGGCTGAAGGGCTTGGTGATGTAATCGTCGGCGCCCATCTCGAGTCCGAGCACGCGGTCAACTACATCGTCCTTGGCGGTGAGCATAATGATCGGCAACTGTGCGATCTTCTGTCGAAGCTCCTTGCAAACGGCAAGTCCGTCCATCTTCGGCAGCATCAGATCCAAAACCACGACATCTGGTCGCGTTTTGATTGCTGCCTCGACGCCGGCCACACCGTCCGCGGCTGTGGTCACCGTGTATCCTGCGCGCGAAAAATACTCTTCGAGCGCGGCGGAAATGTTTTCGTCGTCTTCAACTACCAGCAAAGAGCTTGCTGGTACCGGAGCGGTTGCTACTGCGGTGGCTTCAGCCACGTGAGCCAAGCCATCCTTCCCGTTTTGTTTGTCAAGCATTATTTTACCCTCTAGGCGAGAAGGGGGTCCTGGGGAACATTGACGTGCACCGAGTTATTAGGTGCTTGCCACTTAGGAATATAACAGCACCCTTCCAGTTTCCTCAAGCCCAAACTTTGCTGCAGTGCCGCATTTTGTCAGCGTTTTAGGGCAATGGGGCTCAAAGAGTTGCCCGTCAGGTCAGGCAGCGGTCACAGATTTCATTTGGTCGCTGGTTTGGCGGCAGCCAGCTTCGTCTTCAGACGCTGCTCAAAATTGTTTACGGTGGCCGCAAATTGAGACGAAGGACTCTTCTTCCGCAACTCCTCAAAAGCCTTCAAGCCGCGTTCGTCGCCCAATAAAACCAGCCCATTCGCCGCGCTCGCCAGCAGTGTAAAGTTCCGGTTTTCAAAACCTTCGCTGAGGGCCGCATTTAAGGTCGCGAACGTTCGCGGATCATCTTTTCCCGTATTGCCTAGCAGCGCCAGCGCTGCTGCGCGAACGTCTGCGCCGTTGCCGGAGGCGGCGTATTTGAAGCCGAGCTCCAGGGCCCGCTTGTCACCCAGCGCTCCCAAGCCGTTTAGTCCCGAAGCGCGAATGGTATCTCGCCATGAAGGCTGGTCGATCAATTTGACCAGTGCATCATATGCCGCCGGGCTTTTCGTCTGGCCAAACGCTACGGCCGCCGCGCGGATAACCGAGTAGCTCTGGTCGTTCAGCAGCTGGCTGTAAGTGTCGGCCAGCGTCGCATCCTTGGTGGCTGCCAGCGAAGTGACGGCGCGAGCACGAACACGCGAGTTCGTATCCCTGGTGGCCGCGAGCAAAGCATCTTTCGCTTCCTTAGCTCCGTTGAGGGCCGCGACGGCTTCAACCCGGGCGCCCCAGAACTCGTCTTTGGTCGCCACGTCGGCGAGCGACTTGCGAATGGCGTCCCGATCGGCAGCGAGCGCCTTATCATCATGCAAACGCGTCGTCAATTGAGAAACAGCCCAGACACGGCCGAGCACGTCCTTGTCATTGCTCGCCTGATACAGCAGTTGACTGGTTGTTTTGTCGAAGATGAGTTCTTTAATCAAAGTGCCGCCGTAATCAAAACCGACCAGTAAAGGTTCTGAATCCACGGCGAACTTAAATGTCTGTTCTTCCTTCGGCTCGATCTGCACGCGCTCGACCCTGGTGTTTGTCGCTGTGCCGATCTGAATGTCGACTGGGGTTTGAAAAAAGCCAACTTGAGGGTACTGCGATTCAGGATCAGGCTTCTGCTCTTGTCTGACCTTGAGAATCAATTGCTTGTTGGCCGCATCGTAGTCCTGCGTAACGCGAAACACAGGATGGCCCATCTTGTAGACCCATTCGTCAAAGAACCAATCCATGGGCTGACCCGTGGTTTCTTCGATGGCGATGCGAAACTGCGCCGTCTCGACCGGTTGATGGGCGTATTTGGTCAGATAGTGATTGATCGAGCGCCACCAGTTATCCTCGCCGAGGAACGTGCGCAGCATATGCAGGACTGCGCCGCCGCGCGGATAAGCGTAAGTGTCAAACACCGCATCAGGGTTGGCATAGTTCTTTGTGACAATCGGCCGCCGCTGCTGACGCGCCCATGCCGAGTAGTATTGATCCTGGTTCGCCTTCACATCTAAATAGAGGAAATCATCGTGGCCAAGATGGTGTTCGTCCCACATCGCCTGAAAGTAGGTGGCGAAACTCTCATTCAGCCAAATGTCGGACCAGCTGCGACAGGTTACGTAGTCGCCGAACCACTGGTGCGCCAGTTCGTGCGATTCCAGGCCGTCGCTTGTCTGGTCCAATTCTGTGCGCGCGTCATGAATCATGTTGTCGGTCTGCGTGGTCGCGCTGATGTTCTCCATGCCGCCGCCGAAATCGCGCACAGTCGTTTGCGCATATTTCGCGTACGGGTACTTGACACCTGTCTTTTCGGAAAAGAACTTGACCATGTCCGGCAGTCGCGCGGCGGTTACTTTTCCTTCTTCAAATTCATTTGGGTAAACGTTTGTGACTACGGGAATGCCGGCGTATTCGCCGGCGACCGGCGCGAATTCGCCAACCACAATTGACGTCAGGTAAGTTGCATGTGGAACATCGATTTGCCAGTCGAAGGTGCGCGTGCCGTCGGAGTTTTCTTTCGTGCTGATGAGTTTTCCATTTGAGACAACGCTGAGCGGTTTCTCAACGGTCGCCACGATTTCACTGGTCACGAAATCGTTCGGATGATCGAAGCACGCGAACCAGAAGTGGTTTGCCTCAGCTTCTCCCTGCGACCAGGCTTGTTTGGGCCGCGTCGGATCGTTTGGTCTCGGGAGGATAAAATTAAGGCCGCCGCCACCGACTAAAGCGGTGCGATCTGCCGGCGGCCTATTTGTATGATACGAGATGACGATCGTGATTTCTTCGTTTGGCTGGTAGGCGTGATCAAGGGCGATTGAGAGCTTTTCCTTCTTGTCGTCGTAAGCGAAAGTCAGCGGCGTGCCTTTTGCCAGCTTTGCGCTCTCGAAAGTCATGAAGGCGGCGTCGAGATCGACGCGCTTCAGATCGTTGACGGTCGGCGCCAAGGTGATAGTCTCGGTGCCGATCGCCTGTTCCTTCTGCCAGTCAAAATGCAAGTCGAGTTTAATATTTCGCTGATCGTAGTCGTGCGGCGGAATGTACTGCGGCGGGGGAAATGGGCGCGCTTCCGTAACCCGGCGTGCCTGTGGCGCAGGAGTGGGCGTTGGCGTTTGCGCAAATCCCGCGGCGGCAAAAACGAGCAGGGAAGCGAGGGCAAAAAGTGTTTCTAAGGCACGCGCTGTTGATTTCGATCGAGACATGGTTCTCTCCAGGACTGAAGCTTCAATGCCGGGGCAGACGACGCCGAACATAAATGATTGGCTGGGGACGTGAGGATTCTGTCATCGCAGACTGGGAAAATACAAGGACTGATTCATGTTTGGAGTCTTTCCGCTTAGAGGCAGCATTCCGGCTGAAGCCGGTACTCCGAACAGGCTTGTGCAGTTGAGAACTTTTACTTCGCCGCCTGTGACAGTCGCTGGCGCTCCTGCTGGGTCCAGTCACAAAGCATCTTCTTGTCTTGATCGGAAAGCTTGGCTGCCGGATGCATCGGCGTGTAGGAAGACAAAGGCATCACGCCATCCTCAACCTCGTCGCAGATCTGGCGCAGTTTTCGGTCCTGCCGATTCTGATCGAGCTGGCCCCACTCAGACATGTTCAGTGACCGGCGGCCATCATTCACGTGATTAGACAACCACCAGGAGAGAGGCGCCACATTCGTGTACCAGGGCCACACGGTCTTGTTCGTGTGACAGTCGCGACAGGAACGATCGAGGATTGACGCGACTTGAGGGGTAATCTGCGTTTTTGCGTTTATAGTCTGCGATTCATCAACCGGAGGATTCGTCCGCGCGGGCCGAATGGCCTGAATACCAACCACAATCACAACCAGGAGGATTGCGGCAATCTTCAGGACTCGCTTCATTGGGCGTCATTATACACACGAACGAACTCATCGCAGTCTTCCGCAAGGTGGTTTGGTGTCAGCTCGTAGATCGCTTTTTTTTGGACGGCAAACAAACGATCTACGAGTCATGGCTTTGCCTCAAAAGTCAGATCTAGCTCTCTAGTCAGAAGTGTTGCGTTCGTGTTGCTTGGTGTGATTTCGTGGATCGTCCTTGCTTTCCGAACGAACAGAACGATCCACGAAATCACACGAACTACACGAAACTCATTACCACGTTTAATCGACTTTTGAGGCAAAGCCGCGAGTCACACAATGCGAGTATTACTCGGACGGCGCTTCGATCAATTGCTTGATACGCGCGCGCATGCCACGGTCCTTTTCGTCTTCAATGATTCGTTTCAAAATCGGCTCATAGAATCGACCATACTTCCGAATCGTGACGGCAGCATCGGCGCGTACCTGTGGCGAAGCATCGTTGAGCCTGCTGACTTCTTTCTTAACAGACTTCTCCATCTCTGGCGTGATGACTTCCGTCCTCCCGACGAGCACGCGCACCAATTCATCCGGTCGCGGATCGATCTGCATCGGCAGCACTTCATCAATGGTCGATCGCGGCAGAATATAGAAGACGCGCATCCCGGGTTCGAACCAGCTATTCCGCCAGGTCTTAATCATCGCATTTGCCTCTTTTTCGTAAAGACCTGCGCCGACCAGGGCCTGTCGCAATTGTTCAATGGCCGTGTCCGGACTCGTATCAGGCGAAAGGCGATCGACAGTTGCGGTGCCCGAAAAGTCTTCCAGGGTTTGGAGGCGAATCTTTCCGTCGCGGTTTTCGAAAATAATTACCCGGGCAAGGGGAAGCTTTCCTGAATTTCGCAACGTAACGCGGCCGTTCTCCATTGTCACCGCCAGGGGAAGCTCGAACGTGCCTACGCCGCGATAGAAAAGGAATTTCTCCTGCTCGACTGCTCGGCCATTAGTCGCGCAAATTTGCAGCGGGGCTGCATCGGTCTCGCGCGCCGCGTAATAATGGTTTTCGGAATAGTCAGCCGGCAGATTGAAAGCGGCCCCTGGTTCAATTTTCATGGTGCCCCAGTTGATACCAGTAGCGACTGCGCGCGCCTGGGGATACCACTCGGTGATTTTGCCCTTGGGGAAATCAACTTTGGTTGAGACGTTCATCTCGCGGTTGGCATAAAAGTAGATGACCGGAGTTTCCATGCGAACGGCCGCGGTCAACTCAGCTTTGCTCTGCGCGTGACGTAGACCCAGTTCTGCTTTCTCGATGGTATGTACAAACTTCGGCAGATCAGTTGCACCATTCAGAGGTCGCCACTCGAGCGCCACCCCATCCTTGCCGGCAATCGAGGTGAACGTGCCCCACTCATGGACTATCAGGCGATCTTTCGCCGGCGCCGCGGAACTGCTCTCACGTTTCAGCCTGATTATGGCGAAACCAGCGGTGACCAGGACGAGCAAAACAATAATGAGCTTGATAAAGTTACGCATGATCAACTTCTCCTTCTTTTGGGACGGGCGCGAAAGTGTCTTCGCTCACCACGCCCTGAGCACCCAACACCTGGCGAGGTCTTTGCCTCAAAAGTCCAAGTGCCCGCTCTCATTCACACCGGGCTTCAGCCCGGTGATCAAACAGCAGAAGAGCCAGGGAACCGTTTTAACGGTTTCTACTCTCAGTTGATTCGTAACGTCGCTGTTAACAACAACGTACGAGCTTCTGCGAAAGCAAACCGTTGAAACGGTTCGCCCTATTCTCTCGAACGGCCCTCACCGGGCTGAAGCCCGGTGTGAATGAGATCTACTTTTGAGGCAAGGCCCGCGCGACTTATCCAACCTCGGATTCATCGCTTGCCTTCAAGTCCATGTATTCTGCCGAGCGTCTCTGACCAAAGTTTGGCCCAGAAGCTGTGAACCTTTTTCGGCGCAACATCCGACCTGATCGACAATCTGGCTTTCCAACGATTGAGCATCTGCGCCTTCAAATTCAGAACGCCTTCGCGGGTAACATCTGGCGGCGGCGTCACGAGCGAAGTCATCCGATCGTAAACACTGGCGCGGTCATTTGGATCGACTCGCACAAGCAAATACCAGAGCGTCATCGCATCATGCGGCCGCGCTTCGCTGAGAATCGTGGCCAGGGCTGACCTCCGGTCATCCTGGTTGCCGGTGAAATCGAATTTCAACAAGGCGTCGCGGAACGGCTCGCTGGCGTCTTCAAAATAAGGTGTGCCTGGTCCAAAGCCAGGTTTCATGGCACAGGCGGCGCCCGCCGGAACTGAGGATTCGCGATCAGTCAGTTGCAGGGACACCCAGCCCAGGGTCACATGCAGAATGCTGTTGCCGTCGTTATCGACTTCGAGCGTGTAGGCGCAGCCCAAATCTTCAGCCACACCTGATGGCGTATTTACGAAGAACAGTTTCGGGGGCGCCGAGATGTGTGCGCTCAGACGGCCGCGCGCCAATTCCAGCCGATGCTCGTCAGAGTTCGTTTCCAGCAAGCGGACGCTGCTGTTCGGATCGATCTCCACATCGCCAATCGCCGCCACCTCAATCCGGGCGCGCGAAGATGCGTCCGTTTCCAGCCACTGGCCAACCGCGAGCTTGCCGGTTTCGCCGATATTTTGTGAATCAATGCGGGGCAGGCCGCCCAGTCGCGCGACATTCCAGTGCGCCGCGGCTGCAGAACGATTGTGTCGCCACAACAATAGCGATGCGGTCGCAATCAACAAGACCGCAGCGCCGATTAGGAGTGGCCGGGCAAACCGGAACCGGTTGGAGTTCACGCTACCGGCGTCCAGCCGGCGCACGATTGCGGGCCATACCGACTCGGGCGCCGCGACTACTTTAATTTGCTCACCCAAGCGCACGCCAAGTTTCACCTCTTCAAACTCTGTGCGGCACGCGGGGCAACCCAGCAGATGCTCGGCCACGCGGTGATCTTCTCCGGCGGTCAGTTCGCCATGAAAATACCGAGAACCTAATGATTTGACGTGATGGCTAAACATAATATGTCAGAACCGCCTGCAGTAGCGGGCGGGCACTCTTTTTTAAACCTGATCTCTCAAATGACTTAACTTCTTACCCAAAGCTTTGTGCGCGCGATTCAATCTTGAAGCGACCGTGCCTTTCGAGCAGCCGAGCACGCTGGCAATCTCTTCGTAAGACATTTCTTCGACGTACTTCAGCAAGATGGGCCAGCGCAGTTTCGGTTTTAGTTCCGCGATTGCCGATTGCACGCGGCCGGACAACTCCCGGCGAGCGTACGTGGCGCGCGGTGATTCGCCTCGTGACGGAGTTTTCAAGAAATCGGCCAGCGAGACAAATCGCCGCCGCTTGCGATGCTCGTCACAGCAGGTGTTGATGACCAGCCGGTACAGCCAGGTCCCGAATTCTGAATCGCCGCGGAACTGGTTGATTCGCGTCATTAACTTGAGAAAGACCTGTTGCGTAACATCAGCCGCGGCCATTTCATCGCCCGCCAGCGAATAGATCGCGATCGAGTAGACGCGGTTCTTGTACGCATCGAACAGCACCCGGAGCGCTTCGCGGTCACCTCGCTGGCAAGCGGCGATCGTCCGCGAGTCGATAGATTCCTTCACCGTCAGCTGCTCTCGTGTCGCGACGATTTCGTCGAGCATCATTGATTAGACGGAGGCGGCCGGTGAATTCTTCCGACTTGGATCGGTTTTTTTGCGGGACATTTGTAAATCTTCAGGACTCGCCGGCCGAACGTGGACTTTGCCGGAAGAAATGCATCATAGAGATACGGAGAAAGTTGATGCACTTTGTATTGTTTATGTCACGAACCAGCTCAAGGATCTCCGTTATTCTTAGGTAGTTCGTGATCATGGTCCTCTCCCGGCGGCGCGGCTGCCTGGACCGCGTCAGCGGCACGTTCCTGAGCAGCTTCTGCTTCCAGCTTTCTTTGATAGGTAGGGCTCAGCTCAAATTCGCGCGCGCCCTCCAGGATGCTTCTCAGGTATTCAGGACTCGGGCGGCTGGCATGGCCGGGCTCGGTGAAATAGGTGTAGGATTCCACCTCTTTGCCATCCACCTTTATCCTGACTCTTCCGCGATGGTAGCCTGGCTCGGTCAAATCGAGATACTTTATTGCCTCATCCGATAATTGATACACGACACCCTCGACTCCATCTCCAGTGTCACTGCTCTCGAGATTCGCGCGTCCTTCTGAGAACACCAGCCGGTAGCCCTCGAGAGTTGCCTTTTGCGGTTTTGCCAGCTGCCGGAAATAGGTGTCATTCATCTCTTTCCACGCCGGCCCGAGTCGCTGGCGAAACTGTTCGGTGCTCATGCTGGATCCATAAGCGAAGTAGGGCGTCAGAGCTTCCTTCTCGATTGAGGGTACTAGCGGCAACCTGGAAACCTTGTCGACGAGGCTGTCTTCCTGTTTTTCCGGAACGGGCGCTTCCAGGAACCACGTCGGTGGAATGTCCTTGAAGAGTTTGCTGACGAAATCTTCGCCCATGTTGTCCAGCAGAATGAATCCGAGC
>JBKPEE010000151.1:0-31260 GCA_046728235.1 Acidobacteriota bacterium | reverse complement strand
ATTGAACAGATCGTCAAGCAATGCGAGCGTTTGGCTCGCGTCCGCGAAGTGCGCGATGTCACCACCAGTCCGCACATCGAGCGCGACATGGCACTGATTACCGTCAATGCCGAACCCGGCGCTCAGCGACAGGAGGTGCTGAGTTTGGTGGGCGTCTTTCGTGCCAAGGTCGTCGATATTTCGCACACGCAGATGATCGTCGAGGCGTCCGGTAATAAGGACAAGGTCGAAGCGTTCATCGAGTTGTTGCGTCCGATCGGCATTCATGAAATTACCCGCGCCGGACGGATCGCGATCGGCAGACTGATGAGTTGAGGCAAAAACAATTTGCCAGGAGGCAGAGAGAAACCGGAGAGAAATGGTCTTGATAAGAAAGGATTGATGGGCCTCTTAGTCACACCGCGGCTTCAGCCCGGTGATCGGCGGGCTCGTTGCCGTGAGAAGAACCGTTTCAACGGTTTCCCGTATATCGACCAGGCTGCATTGATTTTGCGTCTACCAAATCGCAAACCGTTAAAACGGTTCGGGCCTGTCTGGCGGCCGGATCACCGGGCTAAAGCCCGGTGTGAATGAAACGTCAAATCAAAATGAGGCAAAGACATCGACAGAATAGACATCTGTCTTATTACGTGGTTGGTTAACACATGAAAGGAACCTGAAATGAAAATATTTTACGATCGAGATGCGGATCTTAACGTCTTGCGCTCGCGGAAAATAGCGGTCATTGGTTACGGCAGTCAGGGATTTGCCCAATCCAACAACTTGCGCGAATCAGGATGCGACGTGGTTGTCGGTTTGCGCCGCGAGAGTCCCTCGTGGACCAAAGCCGAAAGCTCTGGCTTGCCGGTGATGCCGGTGGCCCAGGCTGCCGCCGAGTCCGACATTGTCATGATGCTCGTGCCTGATGAACTGGCGCCGGAAGTCTATGCGCACGACGTTGCTGAATCGATGACCCCCGGAAAGTATCTCGCGTTCTCTCATGGGTTCTCAGTTCACTACGGCTTCATCAAAGCGCCGGAGGATGTGAATGTCTTTATGGTAGCGCCGAAAGGTCCTGGCCACCTGGTGCGCCACGAGTACCTGCGCGGCGCCGGGGTCCCGTGCCTGTTGGCAATTCATCAGGATCCGACCGCCGACACGCGCGACGTCGGTTTGGCTTATGCGTCGGCGATTGGTGGCGGCCGGGCAGGAGTGATCGAAACCAGCTTTCGCGAAGAGACTGAAACCGATCTGTTCGGCGAGCAGGCTGTCCTTTGCGGCGGGCTCACGGCGCTGATCCAGGCGGGATTTGAGACACTGGTTGACGCCGGCTACGCGCCTGAGATGGCCTATTTTGAATGCCTGCATGAGATGAAGTTGATCGTCGATCTTATGTACGAAGGCGGCATTTCGGAAATGCGCTATTCGGTTTCGAACACGGCGCAGTACGGCGACATGACCCGCGGTCCAGTCGTCGTAAACGATGAAACCAGGCGGCGCATGCGCGGGCTACTGGCAGAGATTCAGTCCGGTGCTTTTGCCAATGAATGGATGAAAGAGAACCGCAACGGCAAGGGCCGGTTCAAAGAACTCGAGGCGCAAACTCGCGCCCACCCGATTGAGCGCGTCGGGAGCCGCTTGCGTGAGATGATGCCGTGGCTGGCCGAAGGCCGGCTGGTTGACAAGAGCAGGAATTAGGAAACCCGGGTTAAACCCGAAGGCGTTCATTTGGAGTGCGGCGACTTGTCGCCGCTTTTAAAGCGCTGACAAGTCAGCGCACTCCAAAAAAGGGCGGCACCACGCCACCTTCTTTCAACCTCTATCTCCGAGTTAATATGAAATTAGACTTTTGAGAGAATCCCGTCACCATCTCGCTTATGACGCCCAACAAAGCCATCAACCAGCGCAGCCAAAGGATCACTCGCGGTCTGGAACGCACGCCCAACAGATCCATGTTGCGCGCGACTGGGTTTACCGACGACGACTTCGAGAAACCAATCGTCGCCGTGGCTAATGGCTACAGCACCATTACACCTTGCAACATGGGACTAGATGTGTTGGCGGATCGCGCGACAGATTCGTTGCGTGTGCACGGCACCATGCCGCAAAGCTTCGGCACGATCACGGTGAGCGATGGCATCTCGATGGGCACCGAAGGGATGAAGTACAGCCTAGTGTCACGAGAAGTAATCGCTGATTCAATTGAAACGGTTTGTCAGGCCGCGAGTGTTGACGGACTGCTGGCGATTGGCGCCTGCGATAAGAACATGCCGGGCGCACTAATCGCCATCGCGCGTCTGAACATCCCGTCGATTTTTGTTTATGGCGGCACCATCAAACCCGGTCATTATCAGGGTCAGGACCTCACCATTGTGAGCGCGTTCGAGGCGCTGGCACAGCACTGCGCGCACCATCTCAGTGCCGAAGATCTGCTGGAGGTCGAACGACGCGCTTGTCCCGGCGCCGGCGCCTGCGGCGGCATGTTCACCGCCAACACCATGTCTTCAGCGATTGAGGCGATGGGGATGAGTCTGCCTTACTCTTCCACAGTCTCTGCGGAAGATGAGGTAGCCGCGCAGAACGCGGAGCGATCCGCCCAGGTCCTGACATCGGCGATTCGCCGGCAGCTGCTGCCGCGTGAAATACTCACGCGCGAGGCATTTGAGAATGCGATCGCGGTGGTCATGGCGGTGGGCGGCTCAACCAATGCGGTACTGCACCTGCTGGCCATCGCGCATGCGGCGCAGGTGCCGTTGTCTATCGATGACTTTGAAGCAGTGCGCTCGCGCGTTCCGGTTTTATGCGACCTGAAGCCCTCGGGCCGTTACGTCACGACCGATCTGCATCGCGCCGGCGGCATTCCTCAAGTGATGAAAATTCTTCTGGCGCACGATCAACTGCATGGGGACGCACTTACCATCGCGGGTCAGACGATTTCTGAAACGCTTGCCGATGTTTCTGGCGAGCCCGCCGCCGATCAGGATGTGATTCGCAGTTGGGACGATCCGCTTTATCAGCAGGGACATCTGGCGATCTTAAAAGGTAACCTGGCCAGCGAAGGGGCGGTGGCCAAAATCACTGGCGTGAAGAATCCGCAAATCACCGGCCCGGCGCGGGTGTTCAATTCAGAGGACGGTTGTCAGCGAGCGATCCTCAGCGGAGAGATCAGGCCAGGGGATGTAGTCGTGATTCGCTATGAGGGCCCGAAAGGTGGCCCGGGGATGCGCGAAATGCTGGCGCCCACATCGGCGATCATCGGCGCGGGACTGGGTGATTCGGTCGCGCTAATTACTGATGGCAGATTTTCCGGGGCGACCCACGGACTGGTAGTCGGACACGTGGCGCCGGAAGCTGCTGTAGGCGGAGCACTCGCCCTGGTTGAAGAGGGAGATGCGATCACGATTGATGCACCCGCGCGACTTCTACAATTGAATGTTTCAGAAACTGAATTGGCGCGCCGGCAAGCGGCCTGGCATGCGCCTGAGCCGCGCTACACTCACGGCGTGCTGGCTAAGTATGCGGCCGTGGTTTCCAGCAGCAGTTTGGGCGCCGTGACAGATTGATAAATAGCTTGTCAGGGATTCGCGTTCGAGTCGGCTTTGCCCTCAAAATCTAATATGGCTTCTTATTCACATCGGGCTTCAGAGCGTGTCTCAAAACTCGAATTTGACGTTTGATCTGCGCGTTGCTGCGTTTCGTGATGGTTCGTGTGATTTCGTGGATCGTTCTTTTTTCGCGGCGTAACGGACGATCCACGAAATCACACGAACTAACACGAAGAAAAACATGAAGAGGAATTCGAGTTTTGATGCGGCCTCTTCAGTCCGGTGATCGGGACTTCTCCGCAGAATCTGTAATCTGCGAGTAAACTAATCAGACATGAGCATTAACGACTGGCGAAGCCGAATCAATGACCTCGATCGCGAACTCTTGCGCCTGCTCAACGAGCGGGCCCGGATTGCGCTCAAGGTAGGCGAATCGAAAAAAGAGGCGGGTGTTTCTGTTTGTGACCATACTCGCGAGCGGGAAGTGATCGAGCGGATGTGCGCTGCGAACGAAGGCCCGCTTGATGATCGCGCCATCATCGAACTTTACCGGGCGATCATTCACGAATCGCGGCGCATTCAAACTCGGTCAGACAAAGCAGAACCTGACCGGAAACCGGCTCTGGAATCAGATCATCTGCGCGTCGCGTTTCAGGGCGCGCGTGGAGCTTTTAGTGAGGAAGCTGCTCACGTCCTACTCGGCGATGAAATCGAGGTCGTGCCTCGTCCGGATTTCGAATCGCTGTTCCTGGCGGTTGAAGATGGTTCAGCGGATGTGATTCTGGCGCCGATCGAAAACAGCCTCGCCGGTTTTGTTCATCTGTGTTATGACCTTTTGCTGGAAAGCAAGCTGCATATCTCGCGCGAGGTAATTATTCCCGTCAATCACTATTTGATCGGGTGTCCGGGATCGTCATTTGAAGAAATCACGACGGCCGAATCACATCCCGTCGCGCTCATGCAATGCCGCCGCTTTCTGGCCGCCAATCCGCAGATTCGTCGCGTGGCTGCGGAAGACACGGCCGGCAGTGTGGCTCGCATCATCGCTGCCGGTGATCCAAAGCGCGCTGCGATTGCGGGAAAGCGTGCCGCCAGGGATTACGGCGGCGTCATTCTGCGCGAGCATCTGGAAGACAGCAGCGAGAATTACACACGCTTCCTGCTGTTGAGTCCGGCGGCTGAGGTTGCAGTCGATGCCAATAAGCTCTCGCTCGTGATCGAGCTGCCGCACCAACCGGGTGCGCTTCACAAGGCGCTCGAGCCGTTTGCGCGACGCGGCATCGATCTGCTCAAGATTCAGAGCCGTCCCGTCAAGGGGCGTCCGTGGGAGTATTGTTTCTACCTGGATGTTGCCGGCTCTCCGCATGGTCAGGCTCTGAAAGACGCGCTGGATGAACTTCGCGGCCAGCGGGTGGAAACCCGCGTGCTTGGCGCTTACAAAGCCGCCGCTGTCCCCGCCGTGTAAAGCTGTCCGGATCATGCAAAAATACCTGCCGATTCATTTTGCGTTCCGGATTTCACCCTGATTCATCTTGAGGTTTCGCTGACTCAACCTCTGCGGATATGATCTTAATCCTTTCACCCAACATAAAGCCTGACAGCGAGCGGTACCGGCAATTGATGACGCATCTGGCGCAGCTGCCGAACATACAGGTGCGGGTGCACCGCGAAGAGGGCGCGGAACAATCTCTCACTGAGGTTTATCTGATTGGTAACACCGCGGCCATCGCCGTGGAAGAGATGCGCGCTTTGCCGGCGGTTGAAAGGGTAGTCCGCGTTTCCGAGGAGTATCGCGTGCTCGGTCGCCACAAAGACGACGACCGGCCGAGTTACTTTGATTATCAGGGGCTACGTTTCGGCCAGGACACGCTGCATGTTTTTGCCGGTTTGTGTGCGGTGGATTCACCAGCGAGTGTTGAGGCGATGATGCGCGCGCTGGGTGAACACAATCAGGTTTGTACCCGCATGGGCGCGTACAAGCCGCGCACCAGTCCTTACTCGTTTCAGGGTCACGGCAAAACCTGTCTGCCTTACGTTTTTGAACTGGCAGGCAAATATGGGATCAAAGTTGTCGCCATGGAAGTGACCCACGAGTCACATATCGAAGAAATCGAGGCAGCGCTGGAGGGAGCGGGCCGGCCTACCGGCGTCATGCTGCAGATCGGCACGCGCAACACACAGAATTTTGAGCTCTTAAAGATTGTCGGCCGCCACCGAGAATTTCCGGTGCTGCTCAAACGTGGTTTCGGAATTACGCTGAGCGAGTCATTACACGCCGCCGAATATTTAGCCAGTGAAGGGAATACTAAAGTCGTATTCGGCCTGCGCGGCGTCAAGTCGAACATGGGCGATCCGCATCGCAATTTCGTGGACTTTGCGCACGTTCCCGTGGTCAGACGGCTGACGCGCATGCCGGTTTGTGTCGATCCGTCGCACGCTGTGGGGGAACGCAGCGCCGGGCCGGAAGGGATTCTGGATGTCATGCACGCTACAGCTCAGGGCGTGATCGCGGGCGCAAATATGGTGTTGGTTGATTTTCATCCTCAGCCTAATCGGGCGCTGGTTGATGGTCCACAAGCATTGCTGCTGAGCGAGTTGCCGCGCTTTCTGGAAGACATTCGGATCGTGCGTGCGGCTTATGAAAAGCGAGCGGCCCTGATTCATTGAGTCAAGAGACGTTTTTGTGTTTGGCTGTTTTATCCGCTGACAAGTTTGTTCGCACACCCACTCTTCACCATTGAAAATTGCGTGATTAACACATCGGCACACCCGTTGCTCGTTCTCTCAGAAACGAACCGAGGGAGGGGATCGTGCTCAGTAAAAAACTGCTTGTGCTTTTATTCTTCGCCGCGGCCATGGTGGTGCGGGCGCAAACTGCGACGGCGCTTTACCAGCGGGGAATGGACCAGCATCGCCAGGGCCGCAATCAGGAAGCCGCCGTCTCGTTTCAGGAAGTCACCCGGCTGAATCCAAATTTCGCAGATGCCTTTAATAGTCTTTGCGTCGTCTATGATGAGCTTGATCGTTATCCAGAAGCGATCGAAGCCTGCCGGCAGGCGCTGGCACTGAATCCGCGTGCTGCTGCTGCGCTCTACAATCTCGGTACAGTTTACAGCGAGACAAAGCACACGGCAGAGGCAATTGCGGCCCTCGAGCAGAGCATCGAACTCAATCCTAACTTTGCCCCGGCGCATTACATTCTGGCGCGCATGTACGTCGATTCCGCAGCGTACACCGCAGCCGTCGAGTCGCTAAAGCAAGCCATTGCTCTCTCGCCAAATTATGGCGCGGCTTACAACGAGTTGGGCGTTGCCTATTGTTGCCTCAAACGTAATGCCGAGGCGGTTGCGGCTTTCACTGAAGCGCTGCGCTGTGACCCGCACGAGGCCCATTTCGCGGCGAATCTTGGCGCCGCTTACTTCATGTCCGGACGTTATGCAGAGGCCGTCGAGTTAATGGAGCGAGCAACCGCAATCGAACCCGCCTCAGCCGTGGCCCAGAACAATCTTGGCCAGGCATATTTGAAGATTGGCCGTTACGATCTTGCGGTTGATTGCATCAGTCGCGCGCAACAAATGATCGGCGACAGCGAACCTGTCGGCAAGGCCGAGATCGAGAACAATCTGGGCTTTGCCTACGCGCAGCTTAAACGTTACCGGCCGGCTTTGGACCATCTCGCCAGAGCGATTGAGCTCAAACCGCAGTTCGCGGAGGCGATCTTTAATGTGGGCATGGTGCACCTGGGTATGAACGACCGTGACGGAGCGCTCGAACAATACTCGGTGCTGAAAACAGTCGATCACGATCTGGCAGCGCGCCTTCTTGCAAAGATTTACCAGGGTCGCGTGCTGGTGGTGGCAAGCGAACATTGATTCGGCTCCCCAGGTCCGGATAATCGTGAGCAGCTGATTAACCACAAAAGCGCAAAGATTAAACAGGAAGGGCTTGCCTTGAGAGTCTAACAGGGGGGCTCTCATTCACACCGGGCTTCAGCCCGGTGACTTAGACATCTACAGAATGCTATCAGGAAAAGGCGATGTCTGGTCTATTTCTTTGTTTGTGTCCGGCGTCTTTGTGGGTGTCGTTAACGATCCTACTCCGCGTCCAGCAGCTGAATCCGGCGAACATGCCGGCCGCCTTCGAAAGGCGTATCCAGCCAAACGCGCACGATTTCCAGGGCCACGTCCTCTGTGAGCATTCGCTGGCCGAGAGAGATCATGTTCGCGTCGTTGTGTTGCCGCGCCAGACGCGCGCTGTCAGTATTCCAGCAGAGCGCGCAACGCACTCCCTTGACTCGGTTTGCCGCTATCGCCTCGCCGTTGCCGGAGCCGCCGAGCACGACACCCCGTTCGAACTCACCGCCGGCAACCGCGAGAGCCACGGGACGTATAAAGAGGGGGTAATCGACCGGCGCTTCTGAGTCAGTGCCGAAGTCTACTACCTCATGACCCAGGTCCGTCAGGAGATGCTTGATTATCTCCTTGTAACGAAATCCAGCGTGATCTGAACCGATGGCTATCTTCATTGAATCGCCAGCTATGCCGCGGCGGCTTGTTCACCCTTGAAGAATGCCAGCATATCACTGAATCAGGAATGGAACGATTTGGCCCGAACAAACAACCGGCTTGCGACGGAAGACGGACGGTTGATTTTCGCCATACGCCCGTCGCAATTTAGAGATAACGTGTCGCCCGCAGTCAGAAGCAATCTCAACCAAAAGGAGATTTATGCCCACACGAATCGCAGAAGCAGAGTGGAAAGGTAGCTTGGCCGAAGGTAGTGGCAGCCTAAAGGTCGGCAGCGGAGCATTTGCAGGCCCGTACTCATTTAAATCCAGATTTGAAGAGGGAGAATCAGCAACTAACCCGGAAGAGTTGTTGGGGGCCGCGCACGCCGGTTGTTTCACGATGGCGCTGACGGCGCAACTTTCGCGCGCCAGACTGGCGCCCACGCGAATTCACACCGAGGCGAAGGTGAAACTTGAGAAAGTGGGTGACGCCTTCTCAATTACGCGGATTGATTTGGAAACTGAAGCCGAGGTGCCGGGTATTGATGATGCGACCTTCCAGGAGTACGCGAATGGCGCCAAACAGAACTGCCCACTATCCAAGGCGTTGGCGGCGGTGGAGATTCATCTGACTGCTAAGTTACTGTAAAAGGCGAAGGTTAGAGAATTTTTCGACGAAATCGAAAAACCTGCGGCGGATTCCAAGCAACCTTCTCCGGTCAGGTTGACATCTTTACAATCTGTAACTATTATTGTTACAGATTCCTGTATGTCGAGTAGCAGCCGGTTCGCAATCGCCACCCATCTTTTGACCATGATGGCGTGGTCCGATGATCATTCCTTGAAATCCGAAGAGATCGCAGGAAGCGTCAACACAAATCCGGTTGTGATCAGGAGAATGTTGTGTGAACTGGCGCACGGCAATCTGATCGTTTCCCAGACTGGCGCCGGGGGTGGTTCCCGCCTGGCGCGCAAACCAGAACAAATAACGCTGCTGGACGTATATCGAACGGTTGAGTCTCCGGGTGTTTTCTCGCTCCACCGGCACACGCCAAACCCACGGTGTCCGGTAGGGCGAAACATCGGGAACGTGCTCGGCGGCGTTCGGGAAGAGATCGATCTGGCGATCGAGAGGATATTGTCGGGTATAACCATTCAAGACATTAAGGTGCGGCTGAAAGATCACGGGGGGATATCTGGAGAACAACTTAGGCGACAACCAGCCGTAAACTAAACGAATCAAAGCGCTTTGTTGATCAAAAAGGGAGTAACCAAATTGATTGATTTGAAGGAACAAAAGAGCGGGCTCGGTTTAATGGCCGCCGCGGAACACGCTGGCGGGTTGAACGAAGGAGTATTAGAAGATTCCATTCTTCCAGAGGACATCGGCAAGCTGCTCGAACAACTCGAGAGTTCGGACGCTGTCGGCGACGATTTAACCGGTGGTGATCTGTCCGTGGCGACTGCGGACGAAGCCGAGGACAGTGCGGAAGACTCAGAGTTGGATCTTTCGGCCGGTAATCCGGACAAGATGTTTGATCCAGTCCGGGCCTATATGCGAGAGATGGGTCGTGTGCCGCTGTTGACGCGGGAACAGGAAGTTTCGATCGCGAAAAGAATCGAGGCAGGGCTGAAGCGTGCGCGCCGGACCATGTCGCGCTCTCCTATTGCCTTGGCTGAACTCTTGAAGCTTGGTGATGAGCTGATTAATGGTCAAACCAGCGTGCGCGAGATCATCGCGTATTCCGACGAGACGGAGAGTGACGAACCTGAGGACCGGGCAGAAGAGCATCAACAGCGACTGGTCGCCAGTCTAAATAACATTCGCAAGCTTTACCTGCGAGGCATGAAAGAAGCGGAGCAGTTGCTGGCGGAACGGAAACTGAAGAGCAGCCGCAGTTCGAAAAAACTGCTGCGGTTGAAAAGAAAACTGGCGCGCACCAGACTTGATTTGGGTCATGAAATCGATGGGCTCGGCCTGAAGGAAGTGGCGCGGCAACGCCTGGTGGCGGCGATAACTGCAGTCTTCAAAGAGACCCATGCGCTCGGGATGCAGCTCAAGAGCAATCAGGAGCAACTGGAAGGGAAGCGGATCACGCCAAAAGCGAAGAGCGAAATAAACCGCCGGATTCGTGAGATCAAGCGTCGTTTGAAGGAAATTGAAACCAGGCATCACGCTTCTGCCGCGGAGATCAAACGATCGCATCGCATGATTTCGCTGGGCGAGGCACAGGCGTCCCAGGCCCAACATGAATTGACCGAAGCGAACCTGCGGCTGGTGGTTTCAATTGCCAAGAAGTACCAGAACCGCGGGTTGCATTTCCTTGACCTGATTCAGGAAGGCAACCTCGGATTGATGCGGGGTGTGGAAAAGTTTGACTGGCGGCGCGGATACAAGTTCTCGACATATGCGACCTGGTGGATTCGTCAGGCAATCACCAGAGCGATCGCTGATCAGGCCCGTACCATCCGCGTACCCGTGCACATGATCGAAGTCATCAACAAGGTGAAGACGATCACGCGCGAGCTGGTCCGGGAACTGGGCCGCGAACCAAGCACGGAAGAGATCGCTCGGCGCATGCATAGCTCGGTTGACAAAGTCACTAAGGCTTTGAAGCTGCTGGAGCAGCCAATCTCTCTGGAGACGCCGATCGGCGAAGCCGGCGATTCACAATTAGGCGACTTTATTGAAGATAAGTCGACGATCAGCCCGGCGCAAAAGGTAATCACGTCGAACCTCCGCGATGTTACCGGCGATGTGCTGCAGACACTGAGCCCACGCGAAGAGAAAGTCCTGCGCTTAAGGTTCGGTCTGGACAGCGAGGGGCGCGAGCGCACGCTTGAAGAAGTTGGGGAAGATTTCAAGGTAACGCGAGAGCGTATCCGGCAGATCGAAGTGAAAGCGTTGCGCAAGCTGCGACATCCCTCGCGGGCGCGCGTGCTGAAGAACTTTATCGAACAGCCAGAGCGTTAACCGCAAAGACCGCCAAAAGCAACTTTTCTTTTGCGAGTGCCCTGATTCTAAATTGGAATCAGGGCACTTACTTTTTTTTAATTGGTCAGTTCGTGAAGTGGCAGCGCGTCTTGCCGGTGCTTGATGGGGCGGGACGCCTGTGCCAAACAAATTGAGACACTACCTGACGGAAGGTAGTGCCCCGGTTTGGAGTACCGCCTTTAGGCGGAAAGAGACCAATTTAAACATTCCGCCTGAAGGCGGTACTCAGAAACAGAAATTAGGGCACTGCCTGACTAAATTATGGTTTGACAACGTACGTGACTTCTGGTAATTGTGGCGTCCGTATTCATCGCGGCCACATATTTTTTCCAGGCCATCTCTATTCGAAAAAACGTAGCTGTTCGACAACTGTTTTCAACAACCTGAGAATTTGAGGAAGTTTGTGCTGGTTTGTACGATCCCCAGTTGAATTAGTACTCAGTTTGTACAATTGTAGCAGTGAACCAGGTTTACGGTCGAATCATCGTTTCTGACAACCGTAGCGCCGGCGTTGCGGCAGGCGTTCGGTTGTCATCGATTTCGGAATTTTTCATTGGAGGTGTCCTGATATGTTCAGCCCAGGCAAGTCCCGCCCAGAATCTTTTTTTGGCAACCCGCCCTTCGTGATCGCAGCTTTGGTGATCTGTTTAATGATCGCCGGTGCGGTGACCGTTGACGCCCAGACTATCTTTGGCCGTATTTCAGGTACGGTCCGCGACAATCAGGGTGGCGTCGTTCCGAACGCCAACGTCACCATCACCAACTCAGCCACCAATCTTGTGCGCAATGCCACGACGGATGCGGATGGTTTTTACACCGTTACCAACCTGCCAGTGGGTACTTACACAATTCTGGTCGCTCGGGATGGCTTCAAGAAAGCCGAGCAGCGCGACGTTGTGCTGGCCGCTGACGCGCGCTTAACCATGGATATAACGCTCGAGGTTGGCCAGCTAACAGAAACGGTGCAGGTCACAACCGGTCTTGGTGAGACCGTCAATACGACTTCAGGTGAAGTCGCGCGCCTGGTAGATCAGCGACAGGTTCAGAATCTGGCGCTCAACGGGCGCAACTATATGCAATTGTTAACACTCATCCCCGGCGCCGTATCTCTGGACGACGACCAGCTGGCGCTGACCACGAGCCTGAGTATCAGTCAGGCCGCGGTCAACGGCAATCGCCCCAACTATAACAGCCTTACCCTTGACGGGGGCTTCAACATGGATTCGGGCAGCAACAACAGTCAGGTCAATAACGTCGGGATTGACTTTATTCAGGAAGTTAAGATTGAGACCGCTAACTTCTCGGCCGAATATGGACGGAACGCGGGTGCGGCGGTCAACATCGTGTCGCGCGGCGGGGGCAATACTTTTCACGGGAGCGGCTTTGAATTCTTTAGAAATGACAAGCTTGACGCCCGCCGCTTCTTTGCACCTGTGAGAGCGACTTTGCGGTTCAACGATTTCGGCTGGAACTTCAACGGGCCCATTAAGAAGGACAAGTTCTTCTTCTTCGTCGGCCAGGAATTCAAGTATATTCGCCAGCTTTCAGACGCGACCCGGCGAACGCTACCAACGAGAGCGGAACGGACCGGCGACTTTAGCTTGCGCAGCGGCACGCTGAATGTGCCTGTCGGTTATACGGCGATCAATCCGGCGACTGGTGCGATAGTTGCGGCCGGGCAACCGATTCCCAATCGTAATCTGGCAAACCTGAGATTGAATGGGCAGCCGATTGGGGTAAATGGAGTGACTACGAACGGCGCCGCGATCGCTGCGGTTTACAGCGCCATGGAAAAATTGGCGGTCGCTTATTCAGACAGCCCCACCGGCAACAACGCCACTTTCCAGCAGCCGAATCCATTCAACTGGCGGGAGGATTTTGTGCGGCTCGATTACCGCTTCAATGAAAAGCACAGCATCTATGGCCGTTACTTCCATGACCATTACGACCTGATCGATCCGTTTGGCACCTTTATTACGTCACAACTGCCGACGATTCCTACCAATCGCCTCCGGCCCGGCTCCAGCTATCAGGTCTCTTACACCTGGCTAATCAGTCCCACTTTGATCAACGAAGCCAAGGCCAACGTTGCTTACAATGGGCAGCGAATACCACCGGTCGGCGAGTTTTGGAAACGCGCAACTTATGGGTTCACCTATCAGCAGCTTTTCTCGGGGGGACGCTTCGATAACGGAATCCCCAATACGAGCATTACTAACTTCGCCAGCTTCCAGGGCCCATCGGCATCGCTGCTGTCGCCGACAACGGACATCTCCGAAGCCGACAACCTCACGATTATTCGCGGCAAGCACTCGATCAAGACCGGCTTCCTTAACGTCCGTAATCGCAAGGATCAGAATGGCCGGTCGATCTACACGGGGTCGGTTTCTTTCAGCACCGGCGGTAACACCACCACTACCGGTAATGCGTTCGCCGATGCGTTATTAGGAAATTTTCGAACATACAGCGAGGCTGACAACGATCCGATTGGCTTCTTCCGCTTTAATCAGTTTGAGGCGTACGGCACCGACAGTTGGAAGGTTAAGCCATATCTAAGTCTGGAATTCGGCGCCAGGTTTTACCACTTTGGACCGACTTACACCCAAGCCAACAATATGGCGAACTTTGATCCGAGTCTCTACAATCCCAGCCAGGCAGTTACCATCCTCGCCAACGGCAACATCGATCCCACCAAAGGTGGGAATCGCTTGAACGGTTTGGTTCGTGCCGGTACTGGAATTCCAGCGAGCGAAGTCGGACGCGTCAGCACTCCCGCTGCGGCGCTGGCCCAGGTGCCGACCGGAGCGCCGCGCGGCTTCTATCAGCCGGCAAACAGGGTGGCTCCGCGTTTTGGCTTCGCCTATTCGCCATTCAATGACACCAAGACTTCCATTCGCGGCGGCTTCGGCATGTACTATGACAAGGTTGAGGGTAACCTGATCTTCTCCCAGGTTAACGTGCCGCCGTTTATCGCTCAGCCGCAATTTGAAAATGGCAACCTCGCGAATCCTTCCGGGGGCACGGCTTCGGCGCTGGCTCCGTTTGGCACCATTAACGCGATCGATCCTCATCTGAAGATCTCGTATTCGATGAATTTCAGCCTGGGAGTGCAAAGAGAGTTGCCACGCGGCTTTTTCGTCGAAGCAACCTATGTTGGCAATGAGGGCCGGCATCTCATTCGTCAGCCGGATCTGAACGCTGCACCGTTCGCCGCTTTGGCAGCCAATGCAGCGCTGCCGTCGGCACAGCGTCTTTCGGTGAACGCGCTGCGACCGTACAAAGGATTCACGACGATCTCGTACCGCTTGTCCGACGCGAATTCAAATTACAACGGAATGCAGTTGTATGGTGCGAAGCGGACCGGCAATCTCGAGTTCACCGCCAGCTACACCTGGTCTAAGGTGCTCACCGATACCAGTGGCAATGGCGACGGTTTGGACGTAGGAGAAGATCCATTCAATCGTCACTATAATTATGGGCCCGCAACCTTCGACCGCCGCCATGTCTTTGTGTCCACATACGATTATCAAATACCCTTCCTGCGCGACCGCAAAGGGATCGAAGGCGCGCTGCTGGCCGGCTGGCAAATCAGCGGCATCACTCGTTTTCAGAGTGGCCAGTACCTGACCGTCACTGGTAGCACGTCGATTGGCACGCGGCGGGCTGATTACCTGGGTGGATCGGTGCTGCTCCCGAATCCGGGACCCGATGGCTGGATCAATCCGTGGGCTTTTGCCACGGCGCCTGATACCAGGCGCGGAAACAGTGGCGTCGGAAACGTAGTGGGGCCGAACCTGGTGTTGTGGGATTTCTCGATGCGCAAGCAATTCCGGCTCACTGAACGATTCCGGCTTCGCTTCCAGGCGGATATGTTCAACGCCTTCAATCGGGCCAACTTCAAGAATCCGGACACAGGTACGGGAGGCTGTCCGGTGTTCTCGGCTTCCGGTGTATGCGTGGGTGCGTCAAATTCTACTTTCGGCAAGATCTCAAGTACGGGGCCGGCGCGGAACATTCAGTTTGGCCTGAAACTCGATTTCTAAGATACGGGCAGTGCTGCGAACCTGAGCTCAAGTGGTTAACTTAGCGGATACCAGCGAGGGAGTATCGATGTGTAGCGAAATACTCCGGCATTTTTTCCTCTCCTGCTGCGGTGCGAGAGTGTGACAAATAGATCATTACTAATTGCGGTCATGACGTTGCTGGTCGCGGCGACCGCGTTCGCTTCGCGGACTGCGGCACAAGCTGATGTTTGGCGTGACTCCCAGGAATTTGAAGCGCGCCGAGCTGCCCTCAATAGGGTCGGCGAAAACCGCGACACAGCCCCAAGGTATCGACCGCACTTGGCTTCCGGGCCACATCTCATCGACATTAAACGGCTGCGCGCCATCAACCTCGCAATGACACAGGCGGCTTCGCAAGCCGGGCCGCTCGACCTGAAATTCCTTGCTAAGTCTGCGGCCGAAATAAACAAACGCGCCAGACGCCTCCAGACAGATCTACGTTTCGCAAAGACCAAAGAGCACGATGTGAGAAACCTTGAAGCAAAGCCCGAGGATCTTGGTGCTTCACTGGCGACGCTCCAGTCGTCGATTACAAGTTTTGCCGATAACCCTGTTTTCAAAAACCCGCGGGTGGCTGACGTAAAGCTCTCGATTAATGCGGCAAGCGATCTGGAAAAGGTTATTGAATTGAGCGGCCAGATTGAGAGGACTTGCAAGACACTCCTGATTTCGATTCCTTAAGCCGAAACGTGCTACGTCCCAAATACCGCTGGAAGAATACCACGATGAAATCCCTCATTCTTCTTGTCTCTCTTCTTGTGGTCGTCCCCTGCGTGTGCGCGCGGCAATTTGACCTAATCACAAACGTCGAAGGCCGCCAGACGGTGAGCCTGGACGGGCAATGGAAAATCATCATCGATCCCTATGAATCCGGATACTATGACTATCGTTATCAGCCCAGCGCCAACGGCTATTTCAAAGACGCCAAGCCAAAGACCAAGAGCGACCTGGTTGAATACGATTTCGATACTTCCACCTCGTTGAACGTGCCGGGGGATTGGAACAGCCAGTCAGATCGCTTACTCTTTTACGAAGGCACCATCTGGTATAAGAAATCGTTTGATTATCATCTGAAACCGAACGCTCGCCTGTTTGTCTATTTCGGAGCCGCGAACTATCTCGCCGACGTTTATCTGAACGGACAGAAGCTGGGACGTCACGAAGGTGGCTTCACCCCATTCAATTTTGAAATAACCAAACTGGTTAGCGAGACGAACAACTCTCTGATTGTTAAGGTCGACAACAAACGGCGCCGCGATGCAGTTCCCACGTTAATAACCGATTGGTGGAATTATGGCGGCCTCACTCGGCAGGTTCAATTGATCGAGACGCCGGCGACCTTTGTTCAAGATTACTTTATTCAGCTCCAGAAGGGTTCACGTGATCGCCTAGCCGGCTGGATCAAACTCAACGGCGATAAGCCAGGTCAAAAGATATCCGTCCATATCCCCGAGGCCCGACTCAGCAAGTCCTTCACCACAGACGCGACGGGATATGCGGCGATTAACTTCGACGCCAGTCTAACGCTGTGGTCCCCCGACAACCCCAAGCTGTACCGTGTGGTGATCGAAAGTGAAACTGATCGCTTACAGGACGAGATCGGCTTTCGCACGATTGAAACCAAAGGCACTGAGATCCTGCTTAACGGTAAGCCTATATTTCTGCGCGGCGTCTGCATTCATGAAGAAGCGCCGTTTCGCGGCGGCCGCGCCTATAGCCGGGAGGACGCCTTGACCCTTCTGGGCTGGGCGAGGGAACTGGGAGCAAATTTTGTTCGCCTGGCGCATTACCCTCACAACGAAGCCATGCTCAGACAGGCCGATCGGATGGGCATCATGGTTTGGTCAGAAATTCCGGTTTATTGGACCATCCTTTGGCAAGACCGGGGGACCCTCGAAAATGCGCAGAACCAATTGGCGGAAATGATTGCGCGCGACAAGAACCGGGCGGCGGTAATCATCTGGTCCATGGCCAACGAAACCCCGGTGAGTGACGAGCGGTTGTCATTCCTCAGAAGGCTGATCGAACACGCCAGAAGCCTCGACTCCACACGATTGGTATCAGCAGCGATGGAGCGTCACTACCTGGGCGACACAACGACGCAAATGATCGATGACCCGCTCGGAGAATATGTCGACGTGTTTGGCTGTAACGAATATGTTGGCTGGTACGACGGTCTGCCCGAAAAAGCCGATCGCGTGGACTGGAAAATGAAATATCAAAAGCCATTGATCATGACTGAGTTCGGCGCGGAAGCGCCCTATGGAAATCATGGCGATTCGTTGACTCGTTGGACGGAGGAATATCAGGAGAACGTTTATCAACACCAGCTGGGCATGCTGAAAAAGATCCCTTTTCTGCGTGGCACCTGCCCGTGGATTCTCATGGACTTCCGCTCGCCTCGCAGACCGTTACCGGGAATCCAGGATTTCTACAACCGCAAGGGACTGATCTCTGACCACGGTGAGAAGAAAAAAGCCTTTTTTGTCATGCAAAAACACTATCAGCAATTGAAAGTGAACGCCGCAGGCGTTAATTAATTCCATCCCATGCTGGGAGCGCGGACGTCCCCGTCCGCAATGAGCGCGAAGCGCGAAACTTCCCGGATGCGACCGACGAACCGGCACGAGCTTCGCTCGCGGTGCGGACGATGACGTCCGCGCTCCCAGCCTTAAGCGTCTTAGAAGTGAACCAGCACCTCGGCATCGCAATCCTCGGCCTCGCAGTCCTGGCCTGGTCATACTGGACGGGACGTTTTGATTGATGATATAAAGCGCCGCCACAGCTTTTACAACCGATATTCCTGGACCGGGATCGTGTCGCCAACCCGTCATCACGTGACGACTGCGGCCGATTCAAACTTGCGGAGGCAGTTATGTTGAGAAGCGCAGCGAGTTCAAACGAACATGCGAATGAACCCCAACTTGAAACTGGTTCGATCTCCAGCTACGCGACATATCAATCCGGTGAGAGCTTTACGTCCTCCTCGCCCGCAGGCGAGATTACATCCAGGGCAACAACGGAAACTGCAATGATCGCTCGCGAGATCAGGGAGGGAACTCTTTCCGGTTTTGTCGGGAGCGGGACAGCAGTTACCGGGCAGATTGCGTTCAAGTCTCTGCTCCGCATCGATGGTCTTCTCTCTGGCCGTGTCACCTCGGCCGAGGGCACCCTGATTGTCGGCGCCGCCGGTCGGGTCGAAGCAAATGTCGCAGTCGCGGTAGCTAGAATCCATGGCACGGTGACCGGCGATATCGTTTGTACCGAGTGCGCTGAACTGGGGCCGTTGGCGAGGGTAACTGGTAATATCCACGCCCCAACTCTGGTTATCGCTCGGGGTGCGGTGTTCGAGGGAAGCTGCAGGATGAAGACTCCGGCGGCCGAGCCGCAGGTCCTATCTGAGCGGTTCGCTGCCACCGCGCAAGAGGCCGCCGCCGAGCAAGCAGTAGCGGTCATGTTGGGTGAGCCGGTCGTTTCGGCCCAGCTACAACCCGTCGCCGCAAAAGCGCCCAAGATCGCTCGCAAAGGAAACGTGCTCGGTACCAAGCCGAGGCGGACCCGCACCAGGGCCCCGATTGCGAAGTCCCAGACCACCTGATTTCCAAGGTGACACCGAATTAACTAATTAGACTGATTTGCGAGTAGCGGGTTGGTCGCGCCCAAAGACAAACGCCAGCAAAAGACAGATCGCGGGGAAGACAAAGGCATAACCGGCAATTGCCGGATATTGAAATTTCAGGTTACCCGATGCCGGACCCGCAACTCCGGCGAGACACAGTAGTCCACCAACGAGCAGTCCCACCCGTACGGCACTCTGCAATTTGTCGCCTCGAAAAATCGTTGCGGCGAACAGCAGTGCTAAGCCAAAGAAGAAGTCCCAGGCGACCAAATCGACTGCCAGCACCGGAGTCAGCCGGCCC
Source organism: Acidobacteriota bacterium (assembly GCA_046728235.1). Classification (GTDB taxonomy): domain Bacteria; phylum Acidobacteriota; class Blastocatellia; order Pyrinomonadales; family Pyrinomonadaceae; genus UBA11740. The sequence continues at coordinate 12,250 of JBKPEE010000151.1, read as the reverse complement.
GTGGGATCGTACAGTGCGAACGTTTCACTTATCAGTTTGCCGGGCGCTCGCCGCACGGCCGTCAGTTGCATGAAATGAACAACGCCAGTTATGCCTGCAAGCAAAAGAGCAAAGCCAAACGCCGCCCGGCTGCACGCCTTGCGATCGAGTGGCGCATAAGCGTGGATCGCGGCAAATAACAGGACGATCGCCGGCGTGAGAAGCAGTATCAGAGTTTCGAGAATCGCCAGGTACGGTTCACTCGGCTGGAGACCTTGCGTACTTGCGGTATTAGAGTTAAGGACAAGCCAAACCAGGCCGGTAAGAATATACGCGATCGAGATCAATACAATCGCGATTGCGGACCACTTTCCCATTCGCCGATCGATCTCGGTCCAGGTAGTTTTTTGGAATGGGGGTTCCAAGTGATCGCTCACAGACTGTGGGATTCGTCAGAATGATCGAAGCCCTTGTGTCGGTCGCTCTCGAGGCTACGTTCAACTTTCACCAGCCATAGAATGATAAGAGCGAGCAAGCTAACCATCAGGCCGATTCCCAGGTTTCCAAGTCCGACGGTTACGCCAATCGCGGCCGTCATCCAGACGCTCGCAGCTGTCGTCAGTCCCTTGATTGCGTGCTCCTGACTAATCTTCAGGATCGTGCCCGCTCCGATGAAACCGATTCCCGTGATGATTCCCTGAATAACTCGCGACAAACCTTCGACCGACAATCCGGCGCTCCCGGACGCGACCACGAAAGCTGCCGTCGCCACGCTCACCAGCATGTGCGTACGCAGACCTGCCGGTTTGTGCGTGGTCTCTCGCTGAATGCCGACGATTCCGCCCAGGAGCGCCGCCGCCAGCAGACGAATTATCACGTGCGCCACCTGTTTGGAATCATGCAATCCGGAGGTCAGCTCTTGCCAGAGAACTTCAATCATGGAGGTTCCTCATTATTGGTTCATTGATTCATTTATCCATTGATTCTATGTGTCCCATGAGTCCCATACGACCTATAGGACCTATGGGACACATGGACCTATGGGATTTAATGGATCATTGAGTCAATGAGTCAATCTCTCCCCATCTCTGCCAGTCTTCAGTCGTAGCCCTGACCATGCTCCTAGCGGCGTTATCCAACCAACCGTCGCGCCGTTTGCTTAGATCGCGTTTGACCCTGGCAATGGCGCGCTTACTGCCGGTGTGAATATTCGCGGTCTCTCTACCCATGGCCTCAAGCAACCGCTGCTTATCATGGCCCCTCGGCAACATCTCCAGCTGAACTCGACTGCAATCAGGAGCCAGGCGACGGACCACCCAGGCCCTTCGCACTTCGAGAAAGGGATCGGGACATCGCGTCGCGCGGTCTACAATTGTTTCATATCTCGAATAGTTAGCGCGCTCGTTTTTGAACCACACACACGCAGAAGCAACCAGCGCCTTGGCCTCGCGTGCGATCTGCGCGCCGTTCCACTCCGCCAGCGCCACATACCGCTGGCGGCCCAGACTTCCCAAACCCGCAACCCGATGGACCAGCCGGTAGGGCAACTTAGGTGAGGGCAGCGCGTTCGTCAGGACCTTGATTGCTTTCCGGGGCGCTGCGGTCCTGACGGACGGAAGGCTGTTTAGTTTGTCCCAGAACTTGACTGGATCTCGCAGTTCGCCGGCGACTGTTGAGCGCAGCCAATCATGATGTTCTGCGAGCACAAACGGCCGCGCCTCGTTCAGTCCTTTGGTGTAGCCTTTGAGGATTGCGTCACAGGCGTCCGCCGGCCGCAGGTCCAGGTGGTTTGCTGATATCGCCAGGTGAGCGCTGGTCGCCAGGCGGACCAGGTCGTTCGTGTACGGCAACTCGAACGACTCGTCGAAATCGTTAATGCCCCAAACCAGGCGGCCTTCCTGATCACGCCAGGTGCCGAAGTTTTCCACGTGCAGGTCGCCCACAGCGAGTAGTGCCGGCGCCTGGAGAAGATCCGGGCAGTTCTCGGCCCATAGTTCAAGCCAGCGGTAGAAAGTGGCGCGCATGAAGGAGAAGATGTCAGCGGCCATCTGCTGATGCTTCAGCCGGAGGTCAGCGCTAACAATGCGGGTCTGACTCGCCAGCCAGGCTTCGTACGATTTGGTTGCCTCGAGACAGTTCATACTTTGAGAGATGAGAATGATACTCATAACCTTGAGAAAGCCAAGTCTCTTCTGTCACGAACTGGAGCGACTGGAGCGCAACCGTCCCGGTTGCAAAATGCGAGCGACTAGAGCGCAACCGTCTCGGTTGCGAACGCAAGTGACTGGAGCGCAACCGTCTCGGTTGCAAATGCAAGCGAGCCGCTTGCGCTTCAGTCCTGTTGTCGTCCCCGAGTCTCCGTGGCTAGAATATCGTTCAATGATCCCGGTACTTTCATCCGAAGTTCTATCCATCCTGAAGTTCGCGCTCGCCGAAGATATTGGTTCGGGAGACGTCACCACAGACGAAATCGTCCCGGCCGGAGCGACGCTTATGGGAGTGATCATCGCTAAGCAGACTGGTGTGATCGCTGGTCTCGACATTGCAGAACAGGTGTTTCGCCTGGTGGATGCGCACGTCGAATTTATGGGAAAAGTCGACGAAGGGACTCCGGTCAAGGCTGGTGACGTTCTGGCTCAACTATCCGGACCGGCAAGGGCGCTGCTGACCGGTGAGCGAACGGCCCTGAATTTTCTCAATCGCATGTCGGGCATCGCCACACTTACGCGCGAGTTTGTTAGCGCCGTATCCCACACGCGAGCGGTAATCCTGGACACGCGCAAGACCGCACCCGGACTGCGGGCGCTGGACAAAATCGCCGTGCTGCGAGGAGGTGGCCGCAATCATCGGCACGGTCTGTATGACATGGTGTTGATTAAAGACAATCACATCGACTTTGCGGGTTCACTGGCAGAAGCCGTGCATAGAGTGCGCGTTAACAAGATTCAACTCGAAATCGAAATCGAGGCGCGGACACTGGCGGATGTGCAGACGGCACTCGATCTCGGCATCAAAAGAATTCTGCTGGACAACATGACCCCAGAGATGTTGCGTGAAGCTGTGGCTTTAAATTCAGGTCGCGCGAAACTCGAGGCTTCGGGAAACGTGACCGTCGAGAACGTGAGCGCGATTGCCGAGACGGGTATTGACTACATCTCAATCGGAGCCTTAACCCACTCCGCCAAATCGTTTGACGCCAGCCTTAGATGGATTGGATAGAAATGGGGTAGTGCCCTAATTTCTGTTTCGGAGTACCGCCTTCAGGCGGAATGTCTAAATTGGTCCCTTTCCGCCTAAAGGCGGTACTCCAAACTGGCCCTACCAGAAATGGCGATGTGTTGCTTTACCGTGCCTTCCACGAAATCACAGAAATAAGACACGAACCCTGTCGCGACGCCAGTCGGTCGCATGCCCGTTAGGAAGATCGCCGCCGAAATGGCTAAACTATAGTAAGCATGAACACCGCGACAATAACGAGTGCCAGCGAAATGAAGCACCAACTGCAGGCGATTCTCGCCGGCGTGGTGCCTGAGTTTGAATTAGGGTACAAGGCCGAACTGGCCGCGGAAATCAACCGGCTCAAACGCGAGAAAAACGCCGTGATTCTCGGTCACAACTATATGGAGCCGGCGTTATTTAACTCGATTCCCGATTTCGTCGGCGACTCGTTGGAACTGTGCCGCAAAGCGGCGGAAACCGACGCCGACATCATCGTATTTTGCGGTGTCCGCTTCATGGCGGAAACGGCAAAGATTCTCAATCCGGAAAAGACCGTGCTCATTCCATCCCTCGCCGGCTGCTCGCTGGCGTCGAGTATTACAGCCGATGATGTGCGCAAACTCAGAAAAAGGTTTCCCGGTGTTCCGGTAGTGACGTATGTGAATACTTATGCCGACGTAAAGGCGGAATCAGATATCTGCTGCACCTCAGCAAACGCCGCAGCGATAGTCCGGTCGCTCGACAGCGAAACGGTGATCTTCATTCCCGATGAATATCTGGCCCGCAACGTAGCGCGCGAAACTGGAAAGCACATCATTTTTCCAGGCCTGAATGGCCACCGGAGTATCAACGGCAACGAGTCATCCAGCGAGACTGATATTCAGATGGTAGGTTGGCGGGGCCGTTGCGAGGTGCATGAGAAATTCACGGTAGAGGACGTGGCCAATGTGCGTAAGCAATTTTCCGACGTAGTCGTGCTCGCTCATCCGGAATGCAGTCCGGAGGTGGTCGCCGCGTCGGATTTCTCAGGCAGCACCACGGCGATGACGAAATATGTCGCCGAGAATAGCGGCCACCGTTATCTGTTGCTGACAGAATGTGCCATGGGCGATAACGTTGCGGCCGCAAATCCGACTAAAGAAATGGTCCGCCTCTGCAGCGTGCGCTGTCCACACATGAACCAGATCACGTTGGAAGATACGCTTCGATCGCTGCAAAAGAACCAATACGAAGTCAGCGTTCCTGAAGACATTCGCCTTCGCGCCGCGCGCGCGGTCGAAAGAATGATCGCGATCGGTTAACCTTGTCAGAACCGCCTGCGGTAGCGGGCGGGCCTTTTTAGTTTAGTACGTGCCCGCTACTGCAAGGAACAGGACCGCCCGCTACCGCAGGCGGTTCTGACGGAATTAATGCCGGTTTAAGACTTCATTAACTTCCCGTTAGCATCTGTTGATTAATATCAGGCGCACATTTGGCACGGCCCTGGTGAACCAGGCCAGCTTGAACTCCAGTGCCGGGTAAATGTTTCCCGCCCTTGATTGCGTGCTATCGGCGCACAACGCCATCCACGGCACGCGGCCGTTTTTGAGAAAGCTACGCGACGAAGAGACCTCGGCATGCTGCCTTTGCCGAGGTCTCGTTTTTGTCAGGACTTGGATTCGGCTTTGCCTCAAGAGTACTCGGCGGGCTTTGCCTCAAAACTCAAACTACGGCTGAAAGTTACTTCGTTCCGGGAGTGCGGTCGCGCACGGGCCGCACCGCGTGCGTAACACGCGAAGATTTCCGAAGGAAATCAGGCTGACTAATGTTCGCGCTCCGCGCTCAGTGCGGGCGAGGGCGCCCGCGTTCCCAGAATTAACTAGTCTTAGACCAGGCGAACTTCACATCGAATTAACTGATGGTTCACATCGGTCTAACTTCCCTAAAGTAAACTGCGAACTGAATCCAATGTCCCCAGGTGCCCGATCGATAAACGGCCGGGCCCGGGAGGGACAGCATGCCCAGACCAATTTTGATCATTGAGGACGATCCGGACATCGCGGAAGTTCTTCGCTACGGTCTTGAAGCGCGCCGCTTCGAAACACGTGTGGCGATTACCGGCGAGGAGGGCCTTTCGGCATCAATGGATAAGGACCGGCCGCCGCGCCTTATTCTTTTAGATCTTCTCTTGCCGGAGATGAACGGATTGGAAGTGTGCCGGCGGATACGCCGGGACCCGTCAACTGCCGGCATTCCCATAATTATGGTGACTGCGACAGCCTCTGAAGCCGAATTTGTCAACGCCAAAGCCGCCGGCGTCGATGACTATGTGACCAAACCGTTCTCAGTAGTCAAAGTAATCGAGCGCATTACAGCTCTGCTGGCTTTAGCTGAACCCCGAACCCCGAAACTTCTGTAACATTAGCGCAAGGGAGAGTAATGACATGAACACACGACCGCACCGCAAACAACCGACCATTATGATCGCGGATCATGATGATGATGAACGCGGTTTATTGAGAGCGATTCTGAAGTTAATCGGCTTTCAGGTCGTTGAGGCCTCAGACACTCAGCAGGCAATTGACCTGATCCGGCAGAAATCTCCCGACGTGCTCGTCCTCGATCTTAGTTTGCCGAGCCTGGGTGGCCGTGGCGGGTTGGAAAGAATCAGACGACAACTGGAGTTGCCTGATCTGCCGATCGTCGCCGTATCCGCAGGTGGCAGCGTTCGACGAAGCAACGGATCGGCAACTGTCTTTTTGCGGAAGCCGATTGAGTACCGGCAACTATATACGTTGATTGATCGCTTTCTCCCTGGTCAACTGCCGGCCTTTGCGAAATCCAAATGCCTTCCCGGGTAACTCCGCACTCGCAAAGCGCGAGCTTGATTAATCCGCAGCTTTCACAGATTAGGCGTTATCCCTGTGCTGCGCGGTAAAGTAGTCAGTACCATCCGCGTAAGCGGATGGGATAATCCCTAAACTTGTTTCTTGATCCCACCTGGTGACGCAGGTGGTACTGACCCGCGTCGGGCACGTCCTTGCCGTCACTGAGCGGCGCTTGGATGAGTCAAGTATGTTATTAGAAAAAAAGGGCTATGCCGATGAATGGCCGTCAGCATAGCCCCACCCCGTGTTGTCCAGGCAAGTCGCAGTGTTGCCTTCTCTGAGCACAATACCGGAACCATGCTACGTCGCGGTTACGTCGGTTTGAATTTGTCGTTAACTGATTAACTCGTCTCTTCGCCTTTGAGACTTTTCGGCGTCATCAGCCATTTCAGTTTTCCTGCGCGCACGCCGGCTTTGGCCCAGGCACTGATCTGTAAATCAATCGACGCCACGGCGCAGGTGGGCAAGCGAGCCGACTCACCCGTTAGCGCTGCCAGCAACTCTTCGAATCCCGGATTGTGTCCCACCAGCATAACCAAGTCATTTGCTGGGTCGATTTCGGAAACGACGTTGAGCAATCTGTATAGGCTGGCTTCATAAATCCGTTCGTCGAAGTCAGGCGGGCGATTCCAATTGGCGGCTTTCAAGACCAATTCCGTGGTCCTTCTGGCCCGTTTCGCCGGCGAGCTGAGGACGAGGTCAGGCACAATCTTTTGATCGCCAAGAAAGCTTCCTATGAGTTTTGCATCGTCTTTGCCGCGGTCGTTTAAGGAACGATCGAAATCTACGAGCGTTCCGTCATTCTTGACTGATTTAGCATGTCGCAACAGCAGCAGCGTTTTCATTACGAAAAATCCTTTGACTCTATTATATTGTCAGTGGCACGCGCATCTGCCGAGCGATCCAGCGCCCAGACGCCCGTGCCATGTTTTCAAATTAAGGCGCAGCCCCGAATCGCTGAATTTTACATGCTTGTAACACAAAAGGTGCGAGAATGTGCAGCAGATGATCTCTTATGGGCACCACCGGTACCCCGGCCGGTTGTTCGTGGTTGAGGGAACTGACGGCAGCGGTAAATCAACTCAGCTTTCACTGCTTTATCAATGGCTGAAATCGGAAGGATATTCGGTATTCTTTTCCGAATGGAATTCTTCGCCATTGGTTAAAGACACCACGCGACGGGCGAAGAAGCGGCGTCTGTTTACGCCGACTACTTTCTCGCTGTTGCACGCGACGGATTTTGCCGATCGGACCGAACGCGACATTATTCCGCCACTGAAAGCGGGGGCGATTGTGCTGGCGGATCGTTATATCTACACGGCTTTTGCGCGCGATGTGGCCCGCGGCTGCGATCGCGCCTGGGTTCGCGAAATTTACAAGTTTGCGGTCAAGCCGACCGCCGCTTTCTTTTTCCGCGCGCCACTGGACGTCGCCGTCGATCGCATCGCCTCAGCCCGGCCGCAATTAAAGTTTTACGAAGCTGGTATGGACATGGATTGGTCCGATGACGAAGAAGAAAGTTTCAGTATCTTCCAGGGTAAGATCCTCGATGAATACGATCACATGGTAAATGAATTTGGTTTGACGGTGATCGACGGAACCCAACCGATTCGCACGCAGCAACGACAGATGCGCGACATCGTCAGTCGCTTTTTGAAAGAGAAACTGAAAGAGAAGGCGGTGCTGGCAAAATGACGGATATGAAGTTCTACGGCACCGCCCTGCCCAGCGTCGAGATTGAGCCCTACAGCGGCAAACTGATCGTCATCGAGGGCACCGATGGCGTCGGCCGCTCAACCCACGTGGCCCTGCTGCGCACCTGGTTGGAAGCAATCGGCTACGCCGTGCTCGATACCGGCATGACCCGCTCAGTGCTGGCCGGCCGCGGCATCAAAGACGCTCGGTCGGGCCATACCCTCGGCCGGCTCACGATGCAGCTTTACTACGCCACAGACTTCGCTGACCGTTTGGAAAATCAGATCCTGCCGGCGCTCCGGGCCGGCTTCATCGTCCTTACCGACCGGTACATCTACTCAGCGATTGCCCGCGCGGTCGTCCGCGGCGCCGACCCAAACTGGATTCGGGCCATATATGGAATCGCGCTGGTTCCCGACGCGATCTTTTATTTGCGGGTGCAATCGGCAGAAGAGCTTGCCGGCCGCGTCCTGGCTTCCGGTCGAGGTTTCGACTACTGGGAATCGGGAATGGACATGGGTTTGGGCAATGACTACTACGACAGTTTCGTCGCTTATCAGAAATTGTTGCTGAAAGAGTTCGATCGTATGCGGGGTGAATACAATTTCGAAGTTGTTGATGCATCCAGGCCCGTCAAACGCGTAGCCACTGCGCTGCGCAACTCCATCAAACGATTGGTCGAGACCGAACCGGCTGCGCCCGCCGAAACCGCCTTGAAAGAGGTGCCAAAGACTGAAGCCAAAGAAAAGACGCCAGCCGAAAGTCGCCCGGTGCTCCCGAAACCCGCTGCTGACAAATCCAGAGTCGCATGAAGATTGCCGCGATTGATATAGGTTCGAATTCGATCAAGTTGGTCGTGGTTGACGCTGCGGCGAGCGATTCGTTTGCCGTGCTCGCGCGCGAAAAGGACATGGTGCGATTGGGCCATGACACCCTGCGCCAGGGCAGACTTTCTCCCGCGGCGATCGAACGCGCGGTCGAATGCGTCGGGCGCTTTCGAGCGATCGCTCAAGCCCGGGGCGCCGAAAAAATCGTGGCTGTCGCGACGGCTTCGGTGAGAGAAGCCAGCAACTCGGGACAATTTATCAAAGAGGTACAACGCAAGGCGGGTGTTGCAGTTGAGGTGTTGTCACCAATCGAGGAAGGGCGGCTGATCGGCCTGGCGGCAGCGCAGGCATGCGCTGACGGGGACAAATCGATCGTGAACATCGACATCGGCGGCGGTTCAACTGAGATCTCTTTGATGCGTGATGGCGCACCGGCAAGCCTCTTGTCTGTCAGGCTGGGGGCCATCGGACTGACGGAGCAATTCCTTACTACCGATCCGCCAAAATCAAAGGAGCTAAGAGCGCTTAAGGAAGAAATCCGATCGGCGCTGGAACGACCGGCCCGCGAACTCAAAAATGAACATTGGCAGAGCGCTACGGGTACGTCGGGGACGATTCTGGCAATCGGGACAGCGTTGCGATTGCGCACGCTTAATGGCGATAACGGATCGCCAGCCGGCGCGCGTCCTGCCGGCGACGAAATCGAGATCAGCAAATTATCCGGCTTCAACTCGCGTGCGGCGGAACTGAATAGCAGCGAGCGCAGGTTGTTGCCGGGTATCAGCAGCCAGCGATCGGAAATCATTGTGGCTGGTGGCCACATCCTTGAAGGGGTCATGCGCGCGTTGGCAATCAGCGCGCTGCGAACTTGTAGTTGGGCGTTGCGTGAGGGAGTGCTCATTGATCGGCTCCGTGAAATCGAGGATGAGTCACAACCACCGCGTCCCGACGTTGACGATTATCGCTTGCGCGGCGTGCAGGCTGTTGGCCGCCGCTTTGGCTACGAGGAAGCCCATGCGCACCAGGTGGCTCGTTTGGCTGAGCGCCTTTTCGATTACCTGTCGCGATCGAATCTACCCACGAATCTCGATCGCCATCGTCGCACCATGCTTGCGGCCGCAGCTCTGCTCCACGATGTGGGATATCACATCGCGCACGAGTCCCATCACAAGCATTCTCTTTACCTGATCAAACATTCCGAGCTCACTGGTTTCTCAGAAGCTGAACGCGATGTGATCGCCAACGCCGCCCGTTATCACCGTGGATCCGAACCGAAAGAGCGTCACGAGAACTATACCGCGCTGAATGAAGCAGACCGTGACACAGTGAATTCGCTGGCGGCTATTTTGCGAATCGCCGACGCCCTGGATCGACGTCACGACAGCCGGGTGAGCGATTTAAGATGCGTGCGCAGCGGGCGGGTGGTGCATATTGAGTTAGTCTCTTCATTGAATTGCGATCGCGAGATCATTGCCGCCGAGCAAAAGCGCGATTTCTTCGAAAAGGTATTCAACTGCCGTTTGGAATTTAGCCGGCGTGCCGCTTTGAAGCGCGCTTAGCCCGGGGCGATCAATCCGGAATAACCAATAGCACATGGCAAAGGGCAAGAGCATCACGGGCCTCGATTGCTCGGCCTCGGCCGAGGAGATGATACGGCTGGTGCTGAGCGCGCAAATGAAAACCATGTGCACCCTGCGTGATAAGGCGCTTGATTGGAAGGATCCCGAGGGCGTTCATCAGATGCGCGTTATTTCGCGGCGCTTACGGAGCGCCATCAGCGATTTTCGTCCCTTCCTGCGCCGAACCAAATTGCCGCAGGCAAAGCTCAGAGTGATCGCCGACGCGCTCGGCGCGGTTCGCGATCAGGACGTCGCCCTCGTCGCCCTGGAAGCACTGGAAGCCAGAGCCAGTCTAGAAGCCGCCGAAGGAATCGCGCTGATTGTCGAGGAGCACCGCCGGCGGCGGAAGGAAGCGCGCGCGAACCTGAAGATTCATATCAAGCCATCGTGGATTGGCGAGTTTCGCGTCGAATTTCAATCTGAGCTCGAGAACGTGAGCTTGCGGCGCATTAAGAACGTGGCGGCCACGGCTGTTGACGATAATTCGATCTCGTTTCGCTACCTGGGTCGCGAGATAATTCTCGCCCGCATTAAGGAGCTACGCGACGCCAGCCCCAATCTGTATTTTCCTTTCCAAATCGAACAGCTTCACGAACTGCGCATCCTGGCGAAACGACTGCGCTATGCCGTCGAACTATTCTCCGGTTGTTGGCAGCGAATGGGCGATGACGCCAAAGAGATTGCGTTGTTGCAAACCTCTCTGGGCGAGTTACATGATTGCGACGTCTGGCTCAATAGTCTGGGGAAACGGCTGAAGCAGCTGGCCCACCGAAACCAGACTGATGAACCTACCAGGAAGCTGCGCGCCGGCGCGGCGTGGTTGATCAAGCACTTCGCCAAAGAACGAAGCGAACACTATCGCAACGCACTGACCCGTTGGGAAGAATGGCAGGCCGCCAGTTTTCTCGACGGATTGCGATCAACGCTGGAATTATGATCCGCTACCAGGAATTCACTCGCAATTAAAGCAAACGTAACTTGCTCTTAACTCCAGAGCTCTAAGCTGAAGGTCCGGGAAACGCAAGTAAGGAGTCAAAATCCATGACGATACTGCTTGATGAAGTAGGACCCGAAGATCTAACGGGAAAGGAGTCACAACCCACCGTCAAATGCGGGTGGTGTGGTGAGCTTATTTGCATGAATGGGAAGGATCTGGCGGTGGCCATGTGCCAGTCGTGTTACGCACGTGTAATGTCTGAATTTCTGCGCGCGCAGCACGAACTGTCGTGCGCTCCATTCTCCAGCGATCGCTAGCCGGCGCGCGTAACTAAACGCGACAGGCGTGAATTCGCACGCGATCGTATTCAATGGTCGCTTGAGGGCCGGTTTTCGGTGCGGCCGAAGTCAAAGGGTGAAACTTTGAACTTCTCGTACATGATCGGCCGCCGGGCCATGTTCACCCGGTAGGGAAGCGGCTCACTGCACCTGACACACCAGGAATACGGATGACTGGCGAAGATTACTGTCTGACAATGTGAGCACCTGCCAATGATCGGCGGCAGCGCGTTGGAAGTGGCAGCGACAGTTTCTTTTTCCATGATCTTGAAATCGAGATCCGTTTACCTTCTGACTCCGGCCCATGCGATCAGACAAACCTGTCCCAGACCAGAATGAGGCGGCAAGGTGCGGCTTTATATCACTGCGCCGAAAGAGATTCAAGTCTTTCCGGGAAAAAACAGCAGAAAGTAACAGATTGAGAATGCGTGCGAGAATTCATGAGGGATCGCCACCCAATCGCGAGCCTGGCACCGTTCCAGCTCGGCAGCAACTTGGCCATCTATCGTTGCTCGACGGGCTTTGCCTCAAACGTCAGATCTAGCTCTCTAGTCGGAGTGTTCCGTTCGTGTTGCTTCGTGTGATTTCGTGGATCGTCCTTGTCTCCCGAACGAGCAGAAACGATCCACGAAATCACACGAACTACACGAAACTCGTTACCACGTTTCATCAAGTTCTGGGCAAGCCTGCTGGCTATAAAACATTTGGCCGCGCTGCGGCCGAAACATCTTTGCTGACTGATAAACACACTCGTACTCCTACTCAGGCC
>JBKPEE010000150.1:0-11010 GCA_046728235.1 Acidobacteriota bacterium | reverse complement strand
AAAGACCATTTTAAGACCCCGGAAGAGTTCATCAGCTATCGAGGCACAAAACTTCACCCGGCAGAGATGGCGCTCTTAAGACTTCTGAAATGATCGGAGACGGCTCGCCTTAACCGGCTTCCTCCCTTCTCCCTTTGGGAGAAGGGCTAGGGATGAGGGCCTACGGCGCGCCGATATTTTTGATTTAGTGAGAGATGAAATCGCTGTGCGAATTCATCTCTCGCTCTTCTTAAGACTAGTTTGGCTGCGCGCCAGGCCCTCACCCAACCCTCTCCCAAAGGGAGAGGGCTTAGTCAATGCCCTGGTTTCTGTTTCGGAGTTCCGCCTTTAGGTGGAAAGAGCCAATTCAAACATTGCGTCTCAAAGCGGTGCTCCAAACTGGGGCACTACCGCTCCTCGCGACGAACGAAGTCTGAGAATTTCTGTGTTAGCATATTGTTTGCAAAAGCCAGGAAGCATGGTCGTTAAGGTCACCCCCACCTTGAATCGCACAGTCCTATGAGACTAGTTCTGACGGAAATTCACGATGACCAAAAGACGACCCGACGCGAATTTAAGCCATCGAAGATAAGACTCGGGCGCGATCCGTTAAAAAACAACCTGGTGTTTGCTCGAGACCGCTGGCCGTCAGTATCTCGCAGCCACGCCGAAATCCATTTTGACCAAGGTCGTTGGCTCTTGTCCGATGCGGGATCAAAGTATGGGACGCTTTTGAACGGCCAGCGAATCTCAAGCGCCACCCAAATCCAGTCCGGATCAGTAATTCAGTTGGGACCTGAGGGACCGGTCCTTAACGCGGAGTTGATCGATGATGAGCCCGAGGCGCAGGACGCTCCGCAAACACTGATCGATATGGAGGCGGCAAAGGAACAGGCCGCTTTGTGGGGAAGGGCGCAGTCGCCGCCGGCGCAACCAGTACCGGCTCAACCAACACCGCCGGCGCCACTGCAAACAACACCGCTGCAACCGCAATCACCGCAGTCGCAACCAACACCGCCGCATCCACCTGTTCCCGTCCAATCGCCGCATGCGCCGGCGCCCAAGCCAGGATTGCAACTCCCGGCAGCGGTGCCGATGCTGGTTTGTGAGGGAGGTGCGACCGAGCAAATTGGCCGCCAGTTTTTGCTGAAAGGCGAACGCACGTTGATTGGTCGCGATGCAGTCGCCGACATTCCGATTCTCGCGGGCGCGGCGACCATCTCGCGGCGTCATGCCATGATCATCAGACAGAGCCATGGCGGCTTTGCAATTGTTGACCTGGACAGTTTCAACGGCACGCTGGTTAACAACCAGCGCATAAAACAGCTCACTCCGCTTCACCATGGCGATCGCATTCGGCTGTCCCCGGGCGGTCCAGTATTACGATTCATTACCGCGCCAGGTCCTCAAGGTGAATCGAGAGCTACGACGCCTGATGTGCCGGGTTCTCAAGCATCGAAGGCCGCCCCGGCAACTCGTCCTGGCGGTAGTGAAATTGGGTTACGAACAATTGTTTCGCGCACGCCAACCGAGCATGCGGCTCCTCCTGCGGATAGCGGCAGCGCGCGGCTGGTCCTTGAGCGCAAGTTCGATATCGGACAAGTCCTGACCGTCGGTCGCAGTCCTGACAATGACATACAACTCGACGGACTACTAATCTCAAATAAACACGCGCGTCTCTACAATACGCCTCGGGGAGTACTGGTCGAAGATACTCGTTCGACCAATGGAGTCTATGTCAACGGTGGTCGAGTACGTGGTCGCTATCTCCTCCAGAGTGAGGATGTGGTGCAGATTGGGCCATTTGTCTTGCAGGGAGATATGGTCAAGGGGATTTCCGTTTTCGATACCAGATCAACGACTCGAATTGACGCCATTGCGGTCACTGAAATAGTCCCTGATGGCCGGGGCCATCCGGCGCGAAAGTTACTTGATGAAGTCAGCCTGGCAATTGAACCAAATGAGTTTGTCGGCGTGCTTGGCCCGTCGGGAGCAGGGAAGTCCCTATTATTTAAAGCGCTCAATGGAATGCGGCGCACAACCAGCGGCCGGATCCTTATCAACAATCTTGATCTTTACCAGCACCTCGACTCGCTAAAGCAATCGATCGGGTATGTTCCTCAGGACGATATCATCCACCGCGAGCTCACGGTTTATCGCACCATTTATTACGTGGCGCGCCTGCGCCTTTCCCGCGATGTTGGGGCTCATGAACTGGATCAAATCATCAATGAAGTGATCGATGTAACCGGCTTGTCAGACCGGCGAGATGTACGCGTCTCGCAGCTTTCGGGAGGGCAGCGTAAACGCGTTTCGATCGCCGTGGAATTGCTTACCAAGCCGTCGATTATTTTTCTGGACGAGCCTACCTCAGGTTTGGATCCGGCGGCAGAAGAGCGAATCATGAAGCTCTTTCGCCAGATTGCTGAGTCGGGTCACACGGTGATCCTCACCACTCACGCGATGGAGAATGTGCGGCTCTTCGATCGCATCGCCCTGTTGTTGCGGGGCAAGTTGATCTTCTACGGCACGCCCGACGAAGCGTTGAAGTTTCTCGGGGCGACCAGTTTCATCGATCTCTACAACAAGCTCGAGTCGTCGTTTGAATCGAAGGTCTCAGCACTGAAGCAGTTGCCGGCAAAAGCCACGAAACCAGAGCAGCGCGCTTATGAACAGGCTCGGGAGAAAATCGCCGATGAAGCGGCTGAAGAGTGGCGAAATCGTTTCGTGGCTACCGAAGGTTATCGCCGTTATATTCAACAACCTCTCAGCCACGTGCAGGATGAAATGCAAAGCCCACCGCAGAAAAGTCGCGGTCGGGGAATGTTCGATACGTTACGGCAATGCTTAACGCTGGTGCGGCGTTATGCGGAGGTTTTGGCAAGTGACAAATGGAACCTGACGATTCTGCTGGGACAAGCACCCGTCATCGGTCTGCTGATCTTCCTGGTGGTCGGAAAGAACGACCCGAGAGATTTTGCCTTTTTCATTTTGGCGCTTGTCTCAATCTGGTTCGGCACTTCAGTGGCTGCCCGCGAGTTAGTTAAAGAGCGACCCATCTTTGAACGCGAGCGCATGATAAATCTCCGCCTGGTTCCTTATGTCGTATCTAAATTATTCCTGTTGTCCTTAATCGTGGCCCTGCAGACGACCCTGCTTTTTGGTACCGTGAAGATCCTGCATTATGCGGGACTGATGTCCGTTCCCGGTACTTTTTTTGGCGTGCCTCAGTTACTGGTGATGGCCCTCACCGGATCAGTTGGCGTGGCGCTTGGTCTTTTTGTGTCGGCGTTGGTCGGGACATCCGAAGTGGCGACCAGCCTGGTTCC
Organism: Acidobacteriota bacterium; assembly: GCA_046728235.1. Taxonomy (GTDB): domain Bacteria; phylum Acidobacteriota; class Blastocatellia; order Pyrinomonadales; family Pyrinomonadaceae; genus UBA11740. The sequence continues at coordinate 7,702 of JBKPEE010000150.1, read as the reverse complement.
CTTGATCTTAATTCCGCAAATTTTGTTCGCCGGCCTGGTGACCGTGCCCACCGGCGTTTCAAGGGTAATTGGCGCGACTATGCCCGCGACCTGGGCGTTCGACGAAATTAAGCGGCTCTCATCTCTCGACACGTTGAAGGAAGAGGGCTCAGATCCTGACGGGCCGAACAAAGGGAAGGGTCTCTATCATCACCTAAAGGAGGTGAATGAAGAGAACATCAGCCGCTCGCGTGAACAAATGTCCGATTACAATCGACAGATGACCGACGCTTTGAATCAACGTGATCAAGCGGCGAGACCTTCGCGGGCCGCGACCGGAAATCCTGCTGGAGGACCCGGAGATCTGCAGGTCGCACCGACGCCTTCGATTCCCGAAACCCACGAAATTGACGAAAACCTGAGTGGCTATGTCAATTTCAAGCATCCGTGGGGCGGGAAAATCCGGGATGCGACTATACTCGCCGCTATGCTCTTGGTCTTTTTCATGGCCACCCTGGTCGGATTGAGGGCAAAAGAAGTGTGGCGTTAGCCGGAACATCTCCCGTTGAGATACCGAACAGGAGCCCCTATGGCAAGCTCTGGTGGCAATCAGTACAACGAAGTTCCTTACCCAAGTTACACCCACGAACAAACTCATCCCGATAGACTGGCGGTCGTTGCGACCCTCCTGGGAATGCAACCCGCACCGGTGGATCGCTGCCGCGTGCTGGAGCTGGGATGTGGCGATGGCAGTAACCTGATACCGATGGCTATGTCGCTGCGCGACAGCGAGTTCGTAGGGATTGATCGAGCGGCCCGTCCCGTCAAAGCAGCAAACCAAATACTGAAGAGCCTCGAGTTGAAGAACATCTTCATTAAGCAGCTCGATGTGCTTGATCTGCCCGTGGATTTGGGGGATTTTGACTACATCATTGCGCACGGTCTTTACGCCTGGGTACCCGATAACGTTAAAGAAAAGATCCTTTCGATCTGCAAATCGCACTTAAAACCGCAGGGCGTTGCGTTTATCAGCTATAACGCCTATCCCGGCGGCCACATCGCAGACATGCTTAGGAACATGTTGATCTTCCACCTGCGTGAGACGGCAGATTCTGCGCAGCGAATAAAGCAGTCTTTTGCATTTCTTAAGTTCCTCGCGGACTCACAAACCGGTTCAGACTCGTATAACGCCCTCGTCCAGGATGAGTTGAAGCAGACCCTGAAATTTGGGCCGGCACTTTTGTATCACGATCGCATCGCCACGGTTAACACGCCGCTGTATTTCTTTCAATTCATCGATCAAGCTGTGAGGCATGGTTTGCAGTTTCTCGGCGAAGCCGACTTCTTCGAGTTGCAGTTTCATAACTATCCATCCGAGACGGTAAAGCTGCTCGAAAAAATGGCGGCCACGAACATTATCCTCAAAGAACAATACCTGGATTTCCTTAAATGCCGCCGCTTTCGCCAGACCTTATTGTGCCACGCAGAGATAGACGTTAATCCAGCGCCCGACCCCCGGCCCCTCAGGAAGATGTTTATAGCATCGCGCGCTCAACCAGTCGCCACGCCGGTTGATTTTAAGTCAGGCAAATTCGTCGAGTTTGTGGGGCCGCGTGGTGCAAAGGTAGGAACCGATTATCCGCTTGCCAAAGCCGCGCTGGTCCATCTGGCCGGAATCTATCCCAAGCGGTTGGCCTTTTCGGGTTTGCTCAATGCAGCCCGCCAGCTCACCGGTGCGACCAACGTCCCTGGAAACGATGATGACGCAGAGACTTTAGCAGAGATCCTGGTGCGTATTTACGGCACGGGACTCCTGGAATTTTATACGCGGGGTCCGGACTATGTTATGGAGGTGAGCGAATGTCCAGTCGCGAGTCCGCTCGCACGATTACAGGTCGAACGCGGCCTCACCGTCGCGAACCTGCGGCACGCTAATGTTGAAATAGAAGACTACATCGGGCGTGAATTACTGAAGTTACTCGATGGTAAAAGAAATCGCCAATCGCTGCTCGAGGATTTAACCGTCGCAGTTAGATCAAGCGGCGCACTACTAAAAGAAGATGGCACGCCCGTTGAGGACTTACAAACGATCCGAAGTGTCCTAAGTGAAGACTTGGAAGCGAACCTGCAAAAGTTGGCTGACCTGGCTTTGCTGATGTCACAAAGCTGACCACGGCACGCTCAGCCCCAACTCGTCTGCAGACAAGATCAGGAATCCTGCCTCGATCGAGCGCGTCACCAGCAGAATAAAATCGTCCAGCCCGAAAGCCCTGGGCATTTCTTCTTCTGCCCTGGCAGCTTCGTAAATTTCTGCAACCGTTAGTAACCCATCAAAACGCGTGAACAGCGGGATGGCCCAGGGATCGAATCGCGCTCTTTTTTCAAACGGCCGCCTCGTACTAAAGATATATTCAGCAGGTACCAGAGAGTCTTCATGCACGACATGCGTAACCGTTACTTCCAGATGCGGAGCAAGTCTTGGTTTGGCTCGAGCCAAATCAGCGGCGAACTGCGGTAACGAAACGCGATCATGGAGCGCAAACGTCGCCTGGAAATCGCCGCCGCTGGTTTCGGAACTCAGTTTCGGCCGGATGATCCATGACTTCCGCTCTGACGACCGCTCTGCGCGGCGCACGAAAAGCGCGCCATAGGGCATGTTGATAACTCCGGCACGCTTAAACTCTTTGCCCAGATTGACGGCCGCTGGATCGGGCCCCTTTTTGAACAGCAACTCCAGCACCTTTTCGGGGCTGCGGTCCGTCTTGCTGGCAAAGACAATGTCAAATTCATCGGCCCGTGCGCCCAGCCACTGGCGGACCCGCTCTTCAAAGACTGCTGCCTTTGTGTCGACGCCCTGAGTGAGCATCATGGCGTAGCCGTTTGCCCGCAAGAACTTCGGCAAGCCCTCGACGATCCGTCTGACGAAGAGATCGCCCGTGACTCCTCCATCCCGCCAGACGGTCTCGAGTGTGAGCGAAGGCACATATGGCGGGTGGGCGACAATGCAATCAAAGGTGCGGCCCGCGACGGGTTTGTATAAATCGCCTTGCAGCACCTCGACGTTTTCACGCCCGTTCAGCGCCTGATTGAAACGAGCAAATTCAGTGGCGCGCGAGCTGATATCAACTGAAAATGCGCGTTGGCACCCACGGCTTAACACGAATGCACCGATACCGGTCCCGGCGCAAAGGTCGAGAGCATCGCCATAGAGTTCCGGCAAGAGTCGCAGGAATTGCAGCGTTCCTTCATAGATGGCTGGAAACACCAGGTCCGGCATTTCCCTGATGGGACTGCCGTCAGGATTGATTTCGCGATCTGAGGCGATGATTAACCCGTGTACGGGATAGAGCAGCACGCGAGCACAGAAATCGTCGCCAAATTCTCCCAGGCTCAGCAGCCCGAGAGAAAGGAATGAGCTGATGGTAGTTTCGTCAAAGGCCGTTTCAACTTCGGAGCGTGGCACGAGCCCCAGAACCAAAAACAGGCGACACAAGATTTCCAACTGGGAAGAGATGTCCACCTGATCGAAGTCCGCAACGCGCAGTCGCGCGACATCCGACATGTCGCCGAGACGGAAGGCCTTGCAGATGGTTTGCTCATCAAACGAAGCCTCGCTCAGCGCGCGCGAAACGAGCTCAAATTCTGCGCTGGTCCCAATTTTCAGCGACGCCCCAGTGGGCTGAATCTCATCCATGTCTTACCTCTTTACACTCGTTAGCACATCTGGGGGTATTGCTTCAGTTTCAGTCATCCTCGTCGCTTGGGAGCGCGGACGTCCCCGTCCGCAATGAGCGCGCAGCGCGAAACTTCCGGCATGCGACCGACGATCCAGCGCGAGCTTCGCTCGCGATGCGGACGAGGACGTCCGCGCTCCCAGCCTCCATCCGGGATCAATATTGACAACCTGTGCGGCCCCTTGTAGGCTTCTCGCCATTCATTAGCATCCGGCTTTGCCTCTTCGCAATACTAAAAGTGGAGAGCAACTTTAATGGAAGAAGAGTACAGTACTCAACGCCTCCTGGCCTTAAGAAAAGCAACGCGGTCAATATCCGATCTCCTGCGCGGCCGGATGAAAGAATACCTGTCGACGCTGGCGCCGCTGTTCAATCCACGCGGCGTGCTGGGGAACTATGCCGAGCGCGGAACTTATGAAGCATCGAGCATAGGGGAAAGAGCGTTCAGTGAATTACAGGAACTCTATCAAAAGATAGCTCAGTCGAAACAATATCAACTACCGTCAGAACTCAAGACCCCTCTCGAAGTCATTAACACCCAACTGGAAATGGCACCAGTAGAGTATACGCATGTCGCCACGAGTGATGGCGGCAGCAAATCAATAACTGTTACTTCGCCGCTGAAATGGGGGTTGACGTACCGGGGCTTCGGTGTGTCGCGATTCCGGGAAGTTCTGTATAGCCGGAACCGAACCACCGATGATTTGCAGCAGTTTGTGCTGCACTATCTGATGATGAACAGTGTCGTTACAAAACAACCAGGCCTGGTGGGAATTCTCGAGGGATTGCATTTTCCGCTCAGCGTGGAATACTCGACCGAGTTTGGCGAGGTTCCAATTACGTACATATCATCCTCCATTTCCACTGTTCGGCCCCCGGACGGCGTGCTGCTGGAAAGCAGTGAGGTCTCCGGAATGGACGCCTTTGAGGAGATAGTTCGATTGGAAGACATCCCCAGGCTTCGTGATAATTTGAAGGAACAACTGCTCGAGCTGGCTAAGCCCTGATCCCCGCTTCAGTTGCAAGCCGAAGCGTCTCGTCAGTCTTCCAAAGTCTCCCCCGGGTGCCGTCACTTCTCTCCAGAGTGAGTCAAGAGAATGGTGGAAACATCCCTGGCAAGTGTCGAGGCCGAACTCGTCGCAACGATTCAAGAGAAAGAAATCCGGACGAGCGCAGATGTTCCTTTTCGCGTGCTGCTGATCGGGGACTGGAGCGGCCGCGCCAATCGCCGGGTTCATGCGTCAAGCAAAGAATTGAAAACGTGGCGTCCCCTCCTCGTAGATCGCGACAATCTGGATCAACTGATTGCCCGCTTGGGCGTCAGGCTGAATATCCCGCTCACGGACGACGGCAACCAGTCACTGGCAGTCAATTTCAATCAACTCGAAGACTTTCACCCAGATCGTCTCTTCAACCGCCTGGAGATTTTTGATCCACTGCGGCGTACGCGGGCAGAGTTGAAAAACCCCGCGACGTTCTCTGCCGCGGTCGGCACCGTGCGCAGTTGGGAAGAAGCACAGCCGTCCGATGCTCAACCCACCTCGACGGCAGAAGAACCGGCCGGGAACGACCCTAACCACGTCAGTGTTCTTGATCGTATTCTGGCTGCCACTCAGGATAGTTCGTTATCAAAACCCTTAGAGCAGCAGGAAGCGGCGGCCGAGGCTTCAGTGGAAATCTCCAGGTTGGCGAAAGCGGCGGCTAAACCCTATCTGACGCCGAATATCGAGCACGATCAGGAGCAAATGATCGGTGCGGTTGATGCTCGCATTTCAGCGTTGATGAATTCCGTCCTGCATCATAAGGATTTTCAGGCACTCGAATCGGCATGGCGCGCCCTCGACTTTCTCGTTGGCCGGCTTGAAACGGGAACAGATCTTAAACTCTACCTGCTGGATATTTCCCACGAGGAATTTACGACTGACGTGAGAACGCATGATGACTTTCGCTCAACCGCACTTTACAAACTATTGGTTGAAGATGCGGCGGACGGATCTGAGCGCCTCTCCTGGTCGGTGGTTGGCGGCAACTATACATTCGATTTCAGCGTGGGCGACGACCGAGTGATCGAGAGCGTTTCAGCGATCTCAAAAGCTGCCGGCGCGCCATTTATCGCCGGCGTGACCTCAGACTTGCTCGGCTGTAAGTCTCTCGCCGCGACTCCCGATCCGGATGATTGGCAAGTACCCTTAGACAGGGCCGCCGAAGACTGGTGGAAGGGGCTTACGAATTTGTCTGCGGCAGCCTACGTTGGTTTCGCATTGCCCCGATTTTTGTTGCGCCTTCCGTATGGAAGCGCCACCGAACCCACGGAAAACTTCGACTTTGAAGAAATCGCGAGCGACGAAGACAAGTCCCCGTCGCATGAATCTTATCTCTGGGCAAATCCGGTCTTCGCCGTCGTCCTGCTTCTGGCCCAGGGCTTCAGCGAGGACGGACCCGGATTTCGGCCAAGTGATCATCTGGAGATTGAAGGCCTGCCAATGCATGTCTACAAGCGCGGCGGCGAAGCGGAAATCAAGCCCTGTGCTGAAGTACTGTTAACGCTGCGCGCCGCTGAGAAGATAATTGATCGTGGATTGATGCCGCTGCTTTCAATTAAAGACTCTGACACGATTCGCCTCGGCATGTTCCAGTCGATCGCCGGCAGCGCATTGAGTGGTCGCTGGTTAACCGAAACGTAAGGACAAATAATTTTCCATCAGCCGGTAACTAATCAGGAACCGGCCGGGCCGTAATTATTAAGGAGAAACTATCATGGCAGGAAACTTGTTGCCCAATATGCTGCAGAACTTCATACTCGAACTCGACGGCAAAGCGGCCGGCAGGCTGTTTGGAATGACGGGCGGAGGTGTCCATGCCGATGTCATTCAGGCGAAGGGCGGTCCGTTATCACCAGGACATAAGCACATCGGGGGAATCAAGTATGAAGACATGACGCTAACCTGCGGCACCGGAATGGCCCAGGCCTTCTATGATTGGATCGGCGATAGTTTTGGCGGCTCTTCAAAGCGCAAGAGCGGGGCTGTAGTCTCCCTGCAAGCCAATCACAAACCCTTGTGGCGTCTTGAATTCAACAATGCGCTGATCAGTTCGGTCGAGTTCCCGCAGTGTGATGCTGCTTCCAAGGATGCTGCTCACCTGACGATTGTGATCAGCCCTGAGCGGACCCGGTCGGTCACCACCGACCTGAGTCAAAACCCCGGAGTTTACGTTTCCGCGTTACCGAAGGGGTGGTACATCCACGACTTCCGACTTAGTATTGACGGTTTGGAGAATGACTGTGGGCACGTAAGACGCATTGGGCCAGTGAGGCTCGGGCGAAAGGTAAGATTCGACCCCACCAGCGACACTAAGAACGAAGGGCCAGAAGAGTATTCTGACTTAGTCGTAACTCTCACCAGCAACCACGCGACCGGGTTCTATAATTGGATTCAAGCGTTTGTGGAGGAGGGAAAGAACAGCCCCTCTGACGAAAAGAAAGGCGTGCTTCAGTTTTTCGCTCCAAATGCGACTAAAGCTTATTTTAGACTGGAACTTCTTGGTTTGGGACCTTATGAAATGGAGTGGGAAAAGAACGTCAACCCCAACATCGCGATGCCCGTCGACTTCAAGTTGTATTGCAACAAGATTAGGTTCAGCGCCGGTCCTTCTGCGGTGATGTAGGTCGGGACAGCTTGAGCGAAACGGGCTGACTCGATGTGGGACCTCAGTTCAGCGGAGATAGAAGATGCCCTTTTTTTTCGACACCGGTGTTGCTTCTCGTAAACTCTAAAAGAATTTCCGGTCTTTCGTCCTCCATGAAGTACGCAGTGACCGGGCCAAAGTAGCTTTCGGCTTCCGCCGCGGTGCAACTTTCCAGGAATGTGCGGAAGAAACGTGGATCATAAAAGCGCGAGATCATTTCTGTGCCATCGGGCGTCGTTATCATTAGCGCGGTTCGAAAGTATTCCCGCAGATCCGCCATGGGCAGTGGGCAGGTAAGATAG
>JBKPEE010000149.1:0-20773 GCA_046728235.1 Acidobacteriota bacterium | reverse complement strand
GGATAGGAGCCCATCATGGAACCTGCAAGCATCGCAATAGCAACAATGAAACTCGCAACAAAGCTCATCGGCATTAGCGCACGGTCGCTTCTATGGTTGATTGGTGGCGCCGCTTTCGGTCTAGCTCTCAGTCATGTCGGCGGATCGAATCGATCGGGCCAAGTCCGTCGTGCTAAAGCTGATCGATGAACTCGGGTTTGACGGCGTCGATGCAGGCGGGCTCGACGAATCATGGCGGCAACAACCAGGCACGCCGGTATATGCGGCCGATTTCGATAGCGAAGGGGTTCGTCGCGCGTTGGCAAGTGCAAGTAAAGAACGCAAGGCTGAATGGCGAGCTAAGGCGGGCCAAGCCGCGTCGTGAGAGTTCACAATGCTTGTAGAATGAAAATCACGGCCCGGGAGCATTCTTGACTGTTCGTTCCAGAAAGAGTATAAAGAGTTCCCGAGACGAATCAGATGGCGCGCCAGAAAGAGTTCGACCGCGACGAAGTCCTCCATAGAGCGATGGAGGTCTTCTGGACGCGCGGTTATGAAGGTGCTTCGCTTCAGGATTTGGTGGCGCACATGCGGATCAACCGCCAGAGTATCTATGACACTTTTGGCGACAAACATTCGTTGTTCTTGCAAGCACTCGATCGCTATCGAGAAATCCAACGTAGAAGCGTATTCGAGCTCCTGGCGCAGCCAGGTCCTGTGAAAAAGAACATCCGAAAGTTATTCGAGATGGTGGTGCAAAGAGCGTTATCGGCAGAAGGACGTCGCGGATGTTTTGTCGGCAATGCCATGTCGGAAATGGCCGGCCGATGCCGAGACACCGCGGAACGAACTTGCAGTAGCGTGACAGCTGCGGAAAAGGCCTTTCAACGCGCGTTGATCCGAGGAAAGAAGCAGGGAGAGTTTATCGCCGTGCGCGATCCGCGCGCCGTCGCCCGATTTCTTTTCAGCAGCCTGCAAGGTTTGTTGTTGATGGCCAAGGCAAGACCAGACCGGGAGACCCTGAACGATATTGTGAAAGTTACGCTCTCGGTACTCGACTAAAATTTTTTGAGTGATTCTGGAATGAACAGTCCAGAACGCCACCAGGGATTAGTGAATTAGCTATTGAGAAATGGGGACCAAGAAAATGCAAGCTGAAATGGAATTGCTCAGGGACGAAACAGTCGACATTGACGGAGGAGCTAACAAACTGCCGCCAGCAGTTACCGATAACGAACTGATGGATGCGTATTCACGCACGGTTATCGCGGCTGCGGAACGGGTTAGCCCCTCGGTCGTTTATATCGAGGTCGAACAACCATTGACTGGTCGACGGCCAAACCGGCGCTCGCCGCCGGATCGTCGCGGCAGCGGATCGGGGTTCATCTTCACGCCGGACGGGTTCATTCTTACGAATAGCCACGTCGTGCATGCGGCCAAGAAAATTGAAGTGACGCTCAACGATGGCCACAAATATCAGGCGGACTTAATCGGCGACGATCCAGATACTGATCTGGCCGTCATCAGGATCAACGCGCCCAATCTCGTTCCGGCGCAGCTGGGCGACGCGCAAAACACTCGCGTGGGACAACTGGTCATCGCGATAGGCAACCCATACGGATTTCAATACAGCGTAACTGCCGGAGTCGTGAGCGCGCTCGGTCGATCTCTGCGCGCTCAGTCGGGCCGTTTGATGGATGCCGTGATTCAGACTGACGCGGCGCTTAATCCCGGAAATTCGGGTGGGCCGCTGGTCAATTCTCGCGGAGAAGTAATTGGCGTCAACACGGCGATGATTTTGCCGGCGCAGGGAATCTGCTTCGCGACGTCGATCGACACCGCGAAGTTTGTCGCCAGCCGTTTGATTCGCGATGGGAGAGTCAGTCGCAGCTACATCGGCCTCGCGGGACAGAACGTGCCGCTGCCGCGACGCATCGTGCGCTTTTACAATCTCGCCGTCGAAAGTGGAATTCTGGTTGTCTCCTTCGAGAACAACAGCCCTGCGCGAAAAGGCGGATTACGCGAAGGCGACATCATTGTCGGTCTTGACAATCATCCGATAGGGGGAATCGATGATTTGCACAAGCTCCTCACCGAAGAACGCATCGGACGGAACTCTTCGCTGTTAGTAATCAGAGGCACAGAGAAGCGGTCGGTCGAAGTGAGACCTGAGGAATCGCGCGGTCGGGATGGCAACTAGGGTTTGAATGATAAGGAGCACCAGGAAAATGAGTGAGAAAATTGAGGAAGTAACGGACATTTCTTTTGAACGAGAAGTACTGCAAGCAAGTAAACCGGTGCTGGTCGATTTCTGGGCCGAGTGGTGCGGGCCATGCCGCATGCTGGCGCCCACTATCGACGCGATTGCTGACGAGTATGCAAACGAGGTTTCCGTATGGAAGCTGAATGTCGACGAGAATCCAGCAATCAGCGCCACCTATGGCATCAAGGGCATTCCAACCTTGATTCTTTTCAACCATGGCAAAGAGGTTGAAAGAATTGTCGGCGCTGCCGGCAAAGAAACGGTCGTGCGAATGATCGTACGGCATGCGCGGTCAGAGACTACACGGGGACAGGCCGCATAACGGAATGTCGATCCGGTTAACTTTCATCCGTCGTACTGAGTTAGACCCAAAAGGAATGAGGAGACATACACATGGAAACCGATTTCGCAAACATCGAAGGGATGTTCAACACAAATACTGAGCTGGTGGGAAAGGCTTTGCAGGAGGTTCCGGCCGAACATTGGTTTCGCGCGCCGGGCAATGATTCGAACCACTTAATGTGGGTAGCCGGGCATCTCGTCGTCCATCGGGCGGCCGTGCTGAAATATCTGGGCGCCGATTGGGAAGCTTCCTGGTCGCCGCTGTTCAAACGAGGCGCGCAACGCACTGCTGACGAAGAATATCCGTCGATCGAGGAAATCAGAAGCGCGTGGCAAGCGGTGTCCGAGAAGTTGTTGAATTTGTTGGCCAGTCCGCCTGCGGAAGAATTATCGAAGACAGCGGAAGCGGGCCCGCCTTCTTTCGATGGCAAAATGAGCGGACAAGTCGCCTTTTTCGCCTTTCACGAAACTTATCACACCGGGCAAGTAAGTTATCTCAAGAAATGGCTTGGCTACGGGCAAACAGTTGGATAAAAGCGAAAGAAATTCACTTCGCTGTAACGGCGATGTGGTAGTTGTAGTGAACCCGAAAAATCTTTGGTCACTTTTGTCGATTTGGTAAGGCCCCGTTCGACTAACATGTAGAGGGAAGCGACAACTGGTCTGCGAATTAATGGCGCTGACCCAATCAAAGGAAGGCATTCGAAAAATAAGGAGAAAAGAAATCATGGCAACAAAACCGACGCATGAACAGGCGCAATTGCATTTGCAGGTCTATGACTTACGCCGCGAGGCGCGGCTGCGCGAGGCGCGCGACTGGTTTCAGCAGAATTACCGGGCGCAAACGTTCGAAGAGGCATTGCGCATCGCTCCGATGGGGACCGAAAAAGGAAACTTTGTGGGAATGGTGATCGGCTATTGGGAACAAGCCTGCCGGCTGCTGAACTACGGCCTGTTGCACGAAGAGCTGTTCTTCGAGACCAGCGGTGAGTTCTTTGGTGTGTGGGAGGCGCTCAAGCCGGTCGTCCCGGCGTTTCGCGAGAAGTTCGCTGACCCACACTTGTTGGCGAATCTCGAGCAGGCCGCGCAGCGCTTTGAAGCGTGGTCAGACGAGAGATCGCCTGGCCATATTGCGGCGATGAGGCAGTTAATGCAGCAATCAGCTCAATCCGCAGGAGCGACGGCGGGCGCCTGACGAAATTGAGGTCAGTACCGGGAGCGGTAGCGACCGGGGGTCGATCATTATTGGGCGGAAACGCCTCACCCGGTCGCTACCGCTCCCGGTACTGACATCATGCCAGCGCGCCACGGCTCCCGATAGGAGGTTCGCTATGCTGAACGTACATGTTAAGAAAATAGGAAGCGTTGCTGTCCTTTGTTTGCGAGGACGAGTCGTAAGAGGAGAACTCGCACCGCTTCACGCAGCCGTCAAGTCTCAGTCCGGCGCCACCGCGGTCGTGCTCGATTTGACCAGCGTTACTGTGATCGATGCGGGCGGCTTAGGTGCGATGCTGGAATTACGCGAGCAAACTCAAGCCAAAGGCATCGAGCTCAAACTCATGAACGTTTCAAAATTCGTCGGCTGGGTTTTGGAAGTGACCCGCTTGAATGCGGTTTTCGAGATCATCTCCGGCGCGGAACTCTATTTTGCCTCGCCTACCGGGTTTGAGGCGATGACCTTTGCCGCCTGCGCCTAGCTTCCTCAGTCCTCGTCCGCACACTCTGCGACGCACGCTCCGGAATTGTTGAAAACAAAGCCCTATTCGCGCTTCGCGCTCAAGGCGGACGGCGACGTCCGCGGTCCCAGCATCTGGCGCTCGTTTCTATACCCGACAGACTTTTAGGGCAAAGCTCCTTAATTATTTAACTGCAAAACGAGTCCGAAGTTACGGGATAATGCTTGAAGGAAAGTTTTTTCAATGGGTGTCGACTTCGCAATTTTCGCGCGTCGTAAGGGTGAAGACGAAATTCGAAATCAGAAACCAGGCAGAGGAGAAGACAGATGAAATACCTAATGCTGATTTACCAGAACGAGAAGCAGTGGACGGCTCACACCGAGGCGGAAACCCAAAAGATATACCAGGAGTACGGTCAGCTAAGGCAGGAACTCACCGCGAGCGGTAATTTCCTGGGAGGCTCGCAGTTACATCCGATTGCTACGGCCAGCAGCGTGCGCGTGCGGGAGGGCAAGCCGCTAATCACAGATGGACCTTTTGCGGAAACACATGAGCAACTCGGCGGTTACTTCCTGGTTGAGGCAAAGAACCTTGATGAAGCGCTGGCGATCGCCGCGCGAATTCCTTCAGCGCGTGAAGGCACGATCGAGGTGCGGCCGATCGTCGAACGGACTGCGGAGGCAGCTGCGTAAATCGCGCGATACGTGGGATTGTTTTCAGGCAAGTCGAGAGATATTCTTGGTCGCAAACATTCGCGAAGAGCAGTGCACGTGACCACGACTCATCGATTGTCTCTTGACCGTATCGTACAGGCCGCCGGCGTCATTGATCCGGTTTTTCTGAACTCTCCACAGTTTCGGGTCGAATCGCTGGAGCCAATGCTCGACTGTCGTTTGGTCGTCAAGGTCGAGACTTTGAACCCAATCCGCTCCTTCAAAGGGCGTGGCGCGGAATATCTGGTGTCATCGCTGGACGGAGGTCCTCACCTCGTCTGTACGACGGCCGGCAACTTCGGGCAGGGCATGGCTTACGCTGCCCGGAAGCGCGGATTGTCGCTCACCATCTTTTGCGCCACGAGCGCCAACCCGTTGAAAGTTGAGCGCATGCGTGCGCTGGGCGCCGATGTCCGGCTCACCGGCAAGGATTTTGATGAAGCTCATCAGGCCGCAAAGGCGTTTGCAAAGGAGATCGGCGCACGGTTGATTGAGGATGGCCGTGAGCCGGCTTTGGGAGAGGGCGCCGGGACGATCGGTTTGGAGATGCTGCGTTGGCCAGAGCCATTTGACGCGATCCTCGTTCCGCTTGGTGACGGATCGTTGCTGGCTGGAGTGGCGCGATGGGTGAAAGCGCACCAGCCCGCCACCCGGATGATTGGGGTATGCGCCAGCGGCGCACCGGCCATGGAGCGCTCCTGGCGCGCGGGCCACGTTCAGCAACTCGATCGAGCTGAAACAATTGCGGATGGACTTGCGGTGCGGAGTCCGTTGCGGGATGCCCTTGCTGATCTCATTGGCCTCGTGGACGACATTCTTCTCGTGGACGATCAGACGCTCGTAACTGCGATGCGACAAGCGCACGAGACGATTGGTATCGTGCTTGAACCCTCCGGCGCCGCCGGTCTGGCGGCGTTGCTAACTTACCGCGAACGCTTCCAGGGGCGATTGATCGGAACGATTCTCAGCGGAGGAAATGTCACTGCTGAGCAGATGCGCAAGTGGCTCTCTCATGTTTGAAACGCCGAACTCTAACAAAGGGGATGTTAGGTCCGCGTTAACTCCGGGTGAAGAAGGCGTTAATTCCTCAAGCCGAGTCGGCGTTCGACCGTTGATTCGGTTTCGCCGGAAAAGAGAGGTATTGTCAGTCCGACCTTGCGGAATCTATACGGCCGCCTTGACTGTACCTGACGCCGGAGACACCATTCCTTAAAGCATCGAAGGGAAATCGATCTGGGGAAGGCGTAGAACGTCTTGAATACCGCAGCCGCTAAAGCAAAGCAGAAGGAAAGCCGCACAAACGGTAAGGCACGTACGCTGCCGCGCAATCTGAGGAAACAACGCGAGCTACTGATTAATCGCGAACTAAGCTGGCTCGAGTTTAATCGCCGTGTGCTGGAAGAGGCTCTCGATCATCGGCACCCTTTGTTTGAGCGCCTGAAGTTTCTGGCCATCTTCTCTTCGAACCTCGACGAGTTTTTCATGATCCGGGTTTCCGGCCTTCAGGAAGCGGTCGCGGCCGGCGTCACTGAACTTTCGCCTGATGGAATGACTGCGGCGGAACAATTGAAAGAAATTAGTGTGCGTCTAAGACCGACGCTTGAAACGCAGATGCGCTGTCTCAAGTCTGATGTCTTACCGAAATTAGCGGGCGAAGGCATTGTGATTCGAGCGTATGACGAATTAAGTAAGCGCGAGAAAAAAGCGGTCAACGACTATTTTCTGGAAAATGTCTTTCCGATACTAACCCCGCAGGCAGTTGATCCCGGTCACCCGTTTCCCTATGTCTCCAACCTTAGCTTGAATTTAGGCTTGATGGTGGCCAGCCCGCGAAAGAAAGCTGCCGACACGCCCGGCGTGGTCAAGGGCCCACGATTCGCGCGGGTTAAGTTGCCCCCCATAGTACCCAGACTAATTCCTATTGATGAGAAGGGAACGAGCTTTACGTATCTCGGAAGCTTGATCGCGGCGAACATTGGCGCGTTGTTTCCGCACATGAAAACCAGTCACTGTTACTTGTTCCGGGTGACTCGCGATGCTGATCACGATATCAAGGAAGACGAAGCCAGCGATTTGCTTCGCACGATGCAACAACATGTGCGTCAACTGCGGTTTGGTAATGCGGTGCGATTGGAAGTTGCGGCCGGAATGCCCGCCGAAATGGTTTCTTATTTGACTGAGGCTTTGGAACTCGCGAAAGAAGATGTCTACCCGGTTGACGGTCCTTTCAACATTCCAGATCTAATGCAGTTGTACGATCTCGATCGGCCTGAGCTCAAAGATCGTCCGCTGCAACTAACCACTCCGCCGGCGCTACGCGACAACAAGAACGTTTTTGACGCAATCAAAAGCCAGGACGTCCTGCTGCATCATCCCTACACCTCTTACAATGCCGTCACGAATTTTATTAGCGGCGCCGCTATTGATCCTGATGTGGTCGCGATAAAGATTTGCTTGTATCGCACGGGCAGGAATTCTCCGATTGTCAAAGCGCTGATTGATGCGGCGGAACGGGGCAAGCAGGTCGCGGCGCTGGTTGAGCTGAAGGCGCGGTTCGACGAAGAGAGCAACATCGAATGGGCCCGCCGTCTGGAACAGGCCGGTGTGCACGTCGTTTACGGGATGGTTGGACTGAAAACACACTGCAAGCTGGCGCTGGTCGTGCGGCGTGAAGGCAAGGTCTTACAACAATACGTGCATCTGGCGACGGGAAACTATAATCCCACTACGTCGCGAATCTACACGGACATTGGCATCTTCACTACCGATGAAGCGATCGCGCAGGATGCTACGAATCTATTCAACTCGCTCACGGGTTTTTCTGAGTTCAATGAATATGATTGCCTGATGGTCGCGCCGCTGAATTTGCGAAAGCGAATCATCAGGCTAATCAAGCGCGAAACTACTCAAGCCAGAGCTGGACGGCCGGCAAAGATCGTCGCGAAGGTAAACAGTCTGACTGATGTGGCTATCGTGCGGGCCCTCTACAACGCCTCTCAAGCCGGCGTTTCGATCGATCTGATTGTCCGGGGCATCTGCATGCTCAGGCCGGGTCTCGCTGATGTTTCGAGCAATATTCGGGTGCGCAGCATCGTCGGCCGCTTTCTGGAACACAGCCGCATTTTTTACTTTGGCAACAATGGGAAGGAAGAAATTTATCTCGGCAGCGCCGACTGGATGTACCGCAATCTGAATCGCAGAGTAGAATTAATTTTTCCCGTCAAAGAGCCGAGACTGAGAGATCATTTGAAAGCCGTGATCGATGCTTATCTTGATGATAACGTCAACGCCCGAGAGCTGCGCGCCGACGGCACCTACGTGCGCGTTAAGTGCGGCGAGAATGAAAAGAGACGGGACGCGCAGGCCGAATTCGATTCAGCAGTTTTTGCGCACTAGATCTCAACCGGCTTGATTCCCCCGTCGCCCCCCTTTCGTTATTACATCCCCTAATGAGTGGAAGTATGTCATGAGCTATCGCTTCGAAGGGAAAGAGTGCGCCGCGGAAGCTGTCGAGAGAATCGCGCTTGAACAGTTAGATAAAGCGCTGGAACACACCAAAGCCAAGACCAGGCTCGACGATGCCGTTCACGACGTTCGCGTGTGCTTCAAGAAGCTACGCGGATTGATTCGACTGGTGCGCGATGAACTGGGCGACAAAGAATACAAGCGCGAGAACACGATCTATCGCGACTTGAATCGTCGCTTGTCCAGGGTTCGGGATACGGCCGCGCTCACGGAGATCCTAAGTAAATTAGAAGAGCGCTTCGCTGCAGAGCTGACTGAGAACGCGTTTGCATCATTCAGCAGGTATCTCACGCGCGCGACGAAGAAGCGTCAGGCAGAGAAGAAGAAAGCATTGATTGAAGTCCGCAAGAAGATAATCGCGGCGCGCAAACGCGTAAAGAAATGGTCGATTAAGGACGACGACTTCTCAGTTATTGGCCCGGGGCTGGCGCAGATCTACTCACGCGGGCGCGACGGTTTTAATCAGGCCTATGATGAACAGTCGGCGCGCGCTTTTCACGAGTGGCGAAAAGACGTGAAGTACTTTTGGTACCACCTCGAATTGTTGCGCAAGTTGTGGCCCAAAGAATTAAAGCGGTTCGCGAAGCAAGTTGAAGGATTAGTTGATTTCCTCAGTGACGATCACGATCTGGCGATGTTGCGGAAGCGCGTGCTCGAAACTGCAAAGGAATCTGAGGCGCCACACGCTGATGAAGCCCTATTGGCCTTGATTGATAAGCGGCGCGCGGAGCTGCAAACAGAAGCGCGTTTTCTCGGCGAGCGTATCTACGCAGAAAAAGCTGGCGCTTTCGAAAGCAGGTTTCACGAATATTGGAAGGCCTGGCGTGCTGAGCAGGAAATTAATCCGATGGCAGCTTAATGAGCAGAGCCGCCTGCTACTTGATCCTGGACAATCTATCGCGGATAGCCTTCTCGAAGGACGCCTCAACCACGCGTTCGATCCAATGCTGAGCGAGACCGCCACCACCCGGATGAGGATGACGATAGGCTAGCGCTTAGCCTCACCGTCGCAATAAACGGCAATGCGACGGTCTCCAACACTAAGTTTGCCGTCCCGCCGCTGAGTTGTTTGCGGAAAATGCTCCGACTAGCGTGGCCCTAAGAATCTGAAACGCGGCCAGAGGCTGGGAGCGCGGACGTCCCCGTCCGCCCTGAGCGCGAAGCGCGAATCGGGCCAGGGCATCGATTTTCAAAAAATATTGCAGCGTGCTCGCAGACTGTGCGGACGAGGACGTCCGCGCTCCCGGCATCGAGCGACGCGTTTCAGATACCGGTCGACTTTTTGGAGCCACACTCCTCCGATCATCGAGCGGGACAGACCTGGTTCCCACACGATCATTGCGAGCGCAGACAAAGCTTTGATTTCTATTTGAAAGCTATTCCGTGCGGCCGTGCTGGTCCGGTCGAAAACTCCTTATTGAAATTCAGTTGGAAGCGACGGTCGAGCACGAGATTTCGGTTGGTTACCTTGGCGACGTGAACCAGATGATCGCCTTCGGCGTGGACCTTTCCCGCACCGTCTTCATTGAGAAAGTAATCTGAAATTACCAGGCGTCTCTCATCGCCCGTAAGCGCGATGTAGTGGGGGCCGGAATTGGCGGCCAGGTCGAGAACATCCAGAACCTTTGGCTGTTGCGGGTTCGAAGTATCGAACATCACCACCTTGCCCGCCATGTTCATCGAGATGAATAAGCGTTTGCCGTCTTGGGTCATGCGCATGAGCTGGGGCCATCCGCCTTTGGCAATGGTCGAGAAATCAAACACCGGAGTCGCGGTCCCTTTTTGCGTATCGATCAGGTAAAGCTGATCGTCGGTCATGCCGGCGGTAAAGGCCCGGCCTTTTTCATCCTGCGGAATCAACTTCACATCAATCGTTCCTGCCGGGTTCGGAATGGTCACCGTCCGCAGAATCTTTCGATTCTTGAAATCCCAAACTCTCACACTGCCGCGCAGTTCCAGACCGCCCGGCATCACGTGCAGCGTGGTGGAGGGACAAATGAAATCGCTGGTTACCATTAGGTTCAACTCCGGGCGAACCGAGATACCATGCGGATTGAACCCATCCATCGGTGGCTCCGAGGGATATTCCGTAACCAACTGCAGGTCTTTGGTAAATTCAGCGACTCTGCCTGGCGCATGGCCCTCGGCACCACCCATCATCGTGACCAGAAATCCTCCCTCAGCCAGCGGGTAGAACTCGTCGGTGATGGCTGACTGAGGTGGATCAGCCGACGAGATGAACCTGGGCGCTTTCGGATTTGAAACGTCGAAGAAGAAGATTTCTTTCTGCCCGCGCAGAACGCTCAACAGACCGCCGCAGGCCAGCACGCGACCATCTCGCGAGATTCCCACGTGATGCGGTTCATTGCCGGTGGCGCCAGGCCCGGGAAGCGGAACGGTCGTGATGACTTTGCCGTAATCCGAAGAGTCTTCATCAAAGTTCACGACAGCCAGGAAGTCCGGATTCGTGCGCGCCTGATCTCCCGCCCAGACAAAGATGAATTTCTCACGCTCCTCCCGCTTCTCGTTTGCGCCGTCCTGGAATCGATTTGTCGAAACGCGCGCTCTGACTTGACACACAGTAATTGCGCCCACGACTACGAAAACTGCACCAATGAAAAGCGCCCCGAACTTCCTCAATTGACCGCGATTGAAAATTATTCGAACCATCTCTTCGTTTTCCTTCCGCAAATAACCAGTAACGCTTGCATTGAAGTCTGACTGTCATCGAAAACCTGAAGGCATCCTTCTACCCTGCCGGCTCCTTGAAACCGGCGCTCATTCCTCCCGGCAACGTTCCGTATGCTGCCTCATCCTCGTAAGCGAGATGTCTTCCCAAACTGGCTCACGCCATCAGAATTTTCCGGCTAGGGCTTTGCCTCAAAAGTCCGCTGCGTTTCTTATTCAGACCGCGGCTTTAGCCCGGTGAACTGCGCCTGCGGCTTCGGGCGAATAACCGTTTCAACGGTTTGCATCTCAGCGAGTTCGGTGACTATTTCTGCGCTAGAGGATCGTTGAGGCCCGCAGTAGCGAAACCGTTAAAACGGTTCCTTAGGTTTTTCAGACCGACTCACCGGGCTAAAGCCCGGTGTGAATGAAAGCGGATCCGACTTTTGAGGCAAAGCTACGGCTAAGCAAAGGTACAGGCTGTGAAATGATGGTAGAATCCCGGGACTCCTGATTTGATTTCTGAGGTTCGGGGTGGCCCAAAACTCACACGAAGTCACGCAACTGCTCATCGAGTGGAGCAACGGCGACAAGGCGGCCCTCGATAAGTTAATGCCGCTGATTTATGACGAGTTGCGCCGGCTGGCCCATCATTACATGAGCCGCGAGCGTCCAGGCCACACGTTGCAGACGACGGCGCTGGTAGACGAAGCATATGTGAGGCTGGTCAATCGCCAGCGCGTTCACTGGCAAAACCGCGCTCACTTCTTTGCCATTGCGGCCCATCTGATGCGCAGCATCCTGGTCGATCATGCCCGCAGCCACGCTTACGCCAAGCGCGGCGGCGGCGCTCACAAGATTCCGCTCGATGAGGCAATGGTTATCTCTCAAGAGCGAGCCGCAGAGGTCGTTGCCCTTGATGACGCGCTGGAACAACTGACCAGGATCGATCCGCGGCAAAGCCGGATCGTTGAAATGAGATTTTTTGCCGGACTGACGATCGAAGAGACCGCCGAGGTGCTGTCACTCTCGCCGGCGACGATCAAGCGTGAGTGGAGTACGGCCAAAGCCTGGCTCTACCACGAATTGAACAAAAGGTAAGCGCCGCATGAACGCTGAACGTTGGCAGCAGATTAAGGTTCTCTTGCAAGCCGCGCTTGAGCGTGAACCTGAGGAACGCGCCACCTTTCTGGCCACAGCCTGCGCCGGCGATGACCGATTACAGAGAGATGTTGACACTTTTATCCATTCTCATGAGCAAGCTGGAGACTTCATGGAAGATCCGGCCTTCGAATTAATGGCTGAGTCGCTGACAAATGCGCGAGCCGCGTCATTTATTGGCCGGTCTTTTGGACCATACAAGATTCTCGAGCACCTCGGAGCCGGCGGCATGGGCGACGTGTACCTGGCTGAAGATGAGCGGTTGGGCCGGAAAGTGGCGCTCAAAATACTGCCGGCCGGTTTCACCCGGGACCACGAGCGCGTGCGACGTTTTCAGCAGGAAGCCCGGGCTGCCTCGGCGCTGAATCACCCGAATATCCTGACCATCTTCGAGATTGGAGAGATCGATTCACGTCACTTTATCGCCACTGAGTTCATCGAGGGCGAGACCCTGCGCCAGCGCATGGTGAAATCGCAAATGGAGATTAGTGAAGTGCTCGACGTCGCCATGCAAGTGGCTTCGGCGCTCACGGCCGCGCATCACGCCGGGATTGTGCATCGCGACATCAAGCCTGAAAACATCATGTTGCGTCACGATGGCTTCGTAAGAGTTGTCGACTTCGGAGTCGCGAAGCTGACCGAACCAAAGACGAGCGAGTCAGAGGCCGTGACGCTGCTCAATACGAAACAAGGAACCGTGATCGGCACCGCGCATTACATGTCTCCGGAACAGGCGCGGGCACAGAAGATGGACGCGCGCACGGACATCTTCAGCCTCGGCGTGGTGCTTTACGAAATGTTGACCGGCCGCGTACCGTTCGGCGGGCAAACGATGACGGATGTCCTGGCGTCAATACTGATGCTCGAGCCGTCTCCACTCAGTCAATCCGCGCCGGAGGCGCCCGAAGAACTGCAGCGCATAGTGCATCACGCATTGCGCAAAGATAAAGAGGAGCGTTACCAGACAGCCACAGACTTGCTGACTGATCTAAAGTCCGTGAAACAGGAATTGGAGTTCGAGACGAGGAATAGAAGTCTGTTCTCGTCCGGTTCGCGCGGCGGCGCAGCGGCTTCCGCGAACGCGCGGCCCGAGACCCGTTACGCCAAAAGTGGCGACGTGAATATTGCCTACCAGGTCGTTGGCAGCGGGCCCGTAGATCTTGTCTACGTGATGGGATGGGTGACCAACCTGGATTATTTCTGGGAAGAGCCTTCGTATGCCCGGTTTCTTAATCGTCTGGCGTCTTTTTCCCGGTTAATTCTTTTTGACAAACGCGGCACTGGGCTGTCGGACCGGGTTCACGAGTCTGCTTTGCCAACCCTCGAGCAGCGAATGGATGACGTGCGCGCAGTGATGGATGCCGTTGGTTCAGAGCGCGCGTCGCTGCTTGGCGTGTCGGAAGGAGGACCGATGGCGGCGCTGTTCGCCGCGACCTATCCAGAGCGCACGTCGGCGCTGGTCATGTACGGGTCATACGCCAAGCGCATTTGGGATCCTGCTTATCCGTGGGCTCCGACTCCCGGTGAACGGCAGAAATTTTTTGACTTGATCCAGCAAGGCTGGGGTGGAGTGGTTGACGCGGCGACTATGGCGCCGACCCGCGCGAGAGATGAGCGGTTCAAAGACTGGTGGGCCACTTATCTGCGTCGCAGCGCCAGTCCAGGTGCCGCGCTGGCGTTTGCCAGGATGAACACGCAGATCGACATTACCAACATCCTGCCGACAATTAGAGTGCCGACACTGATCGTTCATCGCACCGGCGACCTGGACGCGAACGTGGGCGGAGCCCGCTATATGGCGCGGCAGATTCCCGGCGCGAAATACGTCGAGCTGCCCGGCGATGATCACCTGCCATTTGTCGGCAATCAGGATGCGATTCTTAATGAGATCGAAAAATTCCTCGAAGGCATTCGGCATGTTCCGGTATTCGATCGGGTGCTGGCCACAGTGCTGTGCCTAAACGTTATCGGCTCAACTGGCCCGGCTAAGCTGCGAGAGCATGAGTTTCGAGACTCGTTTCTGTCGCTGATTACGAGAGAGCTCGAGCGGTTCAGAGGCCGTGAGGTTGAAACCAGTGAGCATACAGTCGTGGCCGGCTTTGATGGACCCGCGCGCGCGATTCGGGCAGCGTGCTCGATCAGAGACTCTGCGCGCCGATTGGAAATAGAGATCAAAGCAGGCTTGCACACAGGCGAATGCGACACTATCAAAGAGCAGCTCGCCGGCATTGCTGTGGAGATGAGCGCGCAGATTGCCGCCAGAGCGCGAGCCGGTGAAGTGCTGGTTTCGAGCACGGTGAAAGACTTGGTAGCAGGATCGGGCATTCGGTTTGAAGAGCGAGGAGCTCATCCCCTGAAAGGCGTCGAGGGAGAATGGCGTTTGTTCGCCGTCGTGCCAGATGGTGAAACCGGCGCAATAAGGCACGCTCATCAGCCGCTGCCCGAAGCCAGCCGTCGGAACAAAGTAATCGATTCACTGGCGATCTTGCCCTTGGAAAACGGCAGTGCTGAGCCCGATATGGAGTATTTCAGCGATGGCATTACCGAAAGCATCATCAATACTCTCTCGCAGATGCCTAAGCTCCGAGTGGTAGCGCGCAGCACAGTCTTCCGCTATAAGGGCCGCGAAGTTGATCCGCAGGAAGTCGGCCGGCAGCTGGGTGTCCGCGCAGTGCTCACCGGGAGAGTTCGACAGCTTGGCGACGAGTTGATGATTGCTGCCGAACTGATCGATGTCATGAACGACGAACAGCTCTGGGGCGAGCACTACAACCGGAAGCTTTCAGCCATTTTCGACGTACAAGAAGAGATTGCCAAAGAAATTTCCGAGAGACTGCGTCTGCAGCTGACTGGTGAGGAGAAGAAACGTCTTGGCAAGCGGTATACGGCGAACGCAGAAGCCTACCAACTATATCTCCGGGGTCGATACTTCTGGTACAAACGGACGGAAGAGGCGCTGCGGAAAAGCATTGAATACTTCAACCAGGCGATTGCTGAGGATCCTTCTTACGCCGCCGCCTACGATGGACTCTCAGACTCGTATGCGCTGCTCGCATTGCGAGGAATCATAGCTCCGAGAGAGGGACTTCTGAAGGCGAAGGCCGCAGCGCTGAAGGCCCTTGAGATAGATGATTCGCTCGGCGAAGCTTACGCCTCGCTGGCCCATGCCAGACTTCATGACTGGGATTGGGCCGGCCTCGAAGAAGAATTCAAGCGCGCCCTCGAACTCAATCCCGGACATGCGATTGCTTATCACTGGTACTCAGAGTATCTGATGGCGATGGGCAGGGCGGATGAGTCTATCGCCATAATCAAACAGGGACAGGAGACGGACCCAATCTCGCCCGTCATCACGGCGACCCTGGGCTTCACACTCTTATTTGCGCGCAGGTACGACCAGGCGATTGAACAATTTCGAAAAGCGCTTGAGTTAGATCCAAACCACTTCTTATCGCACTACCGGCTCAGTCACATTTATTCGCTAAAAGGATCTCATCGAGAGGCCATCGATGAGGCGCAGCAATCCGTGGCCCTCTCTGGAGGGAGCACAGAAACATTAGCCGGGCTGGCACAGGCTTACGCTGGGGCCGGGATGCGCGAGGAGATGCAAAAGGTACTCGACGAATTAAATCAGCGCTCAAAAGAGCGATACGTCTCACCGTATTACGTAGCGAAAATCTATGCGTCTTTGGGAGACAAGGAGCAGACGCTTCATTGGCTTGAAAAAGGTTTCCAGGAGCGCAATCCGGATTTCATAGAGCTGAGAGTAGAACCGGCGCTGGACCTCCTCAGCGACGATGCGCGTTTTCGAGATCTGCTGCGCCGTGTCGGTCTGGCGCCGGCTGAACGTTTTCCGGCCGTACATTCCACCGAGTCGGTTCCTAAGTTGTCGTCGCAGAAGCCAGTTTCTCGCAGGGGAATCAAGTCGCTGGCTATCCTGCCATTCACGAATACCAGCGCCGATCCAAACATGGATTATCTCAGCGATGGCCTCACCGAGAACATCATCAACAGCCTTTCACAACTGCCTAAGCTGAGAGTGTTGGCGCGCAGCACGGTGTTTCGCTACAAGGGTCGCGAAGTAGATCCGCAACAGGCCGGCCATGAGCTGGAAGTGCAGGCGGTGTTGACCGGGAGAGTTCGGCAAATCGGTGAACGTCTCATCATTGGCACGGAACTGGTTGACGTGGACGATGGATCACAACTCTGGGGCGAGCAGTACCAACGAGCGATGGCCGACATCTTTGAGTTACAGGAAGAAATCTCCCGACAAATCTCCGCAGCGCTCCGGCTTAAGGTTTCAGGCGCGCAGAAAAAGCGCCTCATGAAGCGGCACACTAAGAATACTCGAGCCTACGAGCTTTATCTCAAGGGTCATTTCTTCTGGAACAAGCGCACGCCGGAAGATTCATATCGCGGCATTGAATGTTTTAAGCAAGCGCTCGAAGTTGATCCCGACTTTGCGTTGGCGTATGCAGGTCTCGCGGATTGTCAGATACTGCTGGGTGACGTTCGCCTTCTGGCGCTGCCGCCGAAACAGGCGTTCATGCAAGGCCGCGCATCCGCGTTGCGCGCCCTGGAGTTGGACGCCGATCTTGCCGAAGCCCACGGTACACTGGGCCATGTCAGCATGCATCTGTTTGACTGGCCCCGAGCGGGAAGGGAATTACGCCACGCGCTCGAGTTGAATCCGAACAACGCGCAAGCGTTCCTTTGGCAAGCCTACTACTATGCCTTTACCGGGCAGTTCGACGATTCCATAGCGGCCATTGAGCGCGCGCTGCAACTCGATCCGCTGGCGCTTCCAGTGAATGCCAGTGCGGGTGAGTTGCTCTACTTCGCCGGACGCCTGGACAATTCCGTCGAGCAATACCACAAGACCATCGAGATGGACGCTCACTTTCGACCAGCACACATGGAACTGGCGCGTGTTTACGAACATCGAGCGATGTACGATGCTGCATTCGCGGAGTTTGCCAGGGCCAGGGAGCTTTCTCAGAACAGCCCGGAGAGTCTCGCTTCGTTGGCCCATTGTTACGCCGTTTCGGGCGCAACCATTGAGGCGCAAGACTTGCTGCGGCAATTGACTGAAATGTCCGAGCGCCAGTACGTGTCATCTTACGATATGGCGCTTGTTTATAAGGGCCTCGATGAGAAAGAAAAATGCTTTGAGTGGTTGGACCGAGCTTATGAAATACGCGACGGCGGGATGATTTACATCACCGTCGATCCGAGATGGCAAAGTTTGCGCGGCGACGCCAGATTCGCTCGCCTCGTGCGACGCGTGGGATTGCGAGCTTCCTAATTTGCTGCCCAGGAGCCGGATGTTACTTCCCGGAATTCGCAAGGCAGTGAGCAAGCTCAATGAACGTTTTCTGGAGGCGCGGGGCTTTGCCGCAATGCTGAAAGCTTAAAGGCTAGACTGCTTTGTCGCCGCGTAGCGGCGAATTGAATTTAGCCCGGCCTTGAAGAGAGTGTGTCAAAACTCGAGTTTTACGTCTGATCTGCACGTTGCTGCGTTTCGTGATGGTTCGTGTGATTTCGTGGATCGTTCTTTTTGGCGGCGTAACGGACGATCCACGAAATCACACGAACTAACACGAACAAAAACATGAAGAGGAATTCGAGTGCTGCGGCGAGGCATTAACACCACGGCCCACATTGCAGTTCAAACGAGAGACAGCTAAAATCTACACCGTAACCCCGAGAATAGAATAGTTTACAGCCCGAAACCCTCGCTGCTTTCTTCGGCCGAGAAGCTTAGGAGAACTGCCATGAGAGTGTTGCTGGTCTACCCGTGGTTTCCCGATACTTACTGGGGTTTTCGTCACGCCCTTTCCCTTCAAGGCAAGCGTTCACTCATGCCGCCTTTGGGACTGATAACCATTTCGGCGATGCTGCCGGCATCGTGGGAAAAGCGACTCGTCGATATGAACGTGCGGCCCCTTACCGGCGCGGACCTGGAATGGGCCGATATCGTTTTCGCAAGCGCGATGCACATTCAGAAAGACTCGCTTGGGGAAGTTATTCAACAGAGCAAGGCTAAGGGAAAGCGTGTGGTTGTCGGTGGACCCCATGCATCGATTAGCCCGGATGATCTCCCGGATGCTGATTACGTCTTCATTGGTGAGGCGGAGGCGACTCTTCCCGAGTTCGTGCGCGACCTCGAGCGTGGCGAAGCCAAACGCATCAATAATGCGATCGAGCGACCTGCCCTTGCGGCGGCGCCCATTCCCGATTTTCACCTGCTGGATCTAAAACTCTATAACGCCATGGCGTTACAGTACTCTCGCGGTTGCCCATTTAATTGTGAGTTCTGCGACATAATCGAGATCTATGGTCGCGTGCCGCGAACCAAGAGCAACGCCCAGATGTTGGGTGAGTTGGATGCGCTGCGGCGGACCGGTTGGCGCGAGAATGTCTTTATCGTGGACGACAATTTCATCGGCAATAAGAAAAACGTTCGGCAACTGCTGCCCAAGCTCGCTGAGTGGTCTGAGCAACACGCTTACCCATTCGGGTTTGTTACTGAAGCGAGCGTTAATCTTGCTGATGATGAAGAGTTGTTGCAGGCAATGCGGCGTGCCGGCTTCTACCAGGTTTTCGTAGGCATCGAGACGCCCGTTGTCGAAAGCCTGAAAGAGACCCAGAAAGGACAGAACACCCGGCGCGACCTGATCGAATCGATCCGGAAAATTCAAAGCTATGGGATGGAGGTGATGGCCGGTTTCATTGTGGGCTTCGATCACGACCCGGAAAACATTTTTGACTTGCAGATTGATTTCATTCGCGAGAGCGGTATCTCCTGTTCAATGGTCAGCCTGTTAACGGCCTTGCCTGGCACGCAACTCTGGCGCAGGCTTGAACGAGAAGGGCGGCTACGGAGAAATGATGCGACGGGCGACATCATCGATTGTACGTTGAACTTTATCCCCAAAATGGACATGACGCGCGTCGTCGAAGGCTACAAGTCGATTCTGCGCACGATCTATCAACCAGCGGAATACTACCAACGCACGCTCGACGGTCTGGCTCATTTGAAACGGGAAGGCGCTCCGAAGTTATGGGGGAAACTTTCGATGAATGATATCGCAGCGCTTTTTCGCATTGCCCTGTGTCTGGGTGTACGTGATCGGGCGCGCTCGGACTTCTGGCGCTACATGAGGTGTGTGCTCGCGGACCACCGTGACAAGCTCCGCCAGGGGATCGCGCTTGCAGCCATGGGCTACCACTTTCGCAAACTCACTGAGGAGTATTCCGTGGTAGATAATTTAGGATACCTTTAGACAAGGCTACGAGTTCTAGCTGAACAAGCTCAATCAGTTCAACGGCGACTATATCGCGGCTGAAATGGCCAAGGCCTTCATCTCATCAGGCGAATACTGACAGCGATTTGGATCTTAAGAAACCTTCGGCCAACAGGCATCGAGGATGGCTCGCGCGTTCCTGCGCAACTGATCCTTACCGGTTTCAAACGCAAAAGTTGAATAATTATAAGGCAGGCCATCTTTATCAAGTAAGTATTGGGTAAACGCGGCTGGTCTGATGAAGCCAGCTTATGAAAAAAGGAGTTATGAAGCTTAGAACGTCAACATTGATCTTCATATCTTTCTGCTTACTCACAAGTGCGCCGGCACAAACAGTCCTCTCCGGCTCTGTGCCAGCAACTCAGAATCTTTCGGCGAAGAGTTTGTCGGGAGCACTTGAAGACTATTTCCAGAAAGCCACCGGACTTGGTTTTTCCGGTTCAGTTCTTGCTGTAAAAGATGGAAAAATGTTTTTACGGAAAGGCTACGGTTGGGCTGATGTGAAACGACGAATACCAATTGGCCCCGATACGATTTTCGACATCGGCTCGGGAGTCAAGTCTTTTACGGCCACCGCCATTATACAGCTTGAGGAACAGGGCAAATTGAACACGTCTGATTTGATGTCGAAATACATCAAGAATGTACCGCCCGACAAACAGGAAATCACGGTTCATCAACTGCTAACGCATACTTCAGGTCTTGACTTTGATTATTTTTACGATCAGGCCACTCCGGCTGACCGAGCGATCATGAGAGACCGCGAGAAGTATATCAACGGGGTCTTAGAACATCCGCTGGCGTTCAAACCGGGCGAAGGCCGCACTTATTCGAATACAGGATTCAGTTTGTTGGCGGTCATCATCGAGAACGTTTCCGGCGAGCCTTACGAACAATATGTGCGTGAACATCTTTTCAAACCGGCAGGAATGACCGAAACCGGTTATTACATTCCACGAAATTTGAAGCGCGTAGCTCGCGGTTATAATGACGGCGACAGGGATTATGGATATCCGTGGGAAACGCAGTGGGAGAATCAAAGACCACTTTGGGATTTGATAGGCAACGGCGGAATGTTGACGACGCTCGATGACGTTTATAAATGGCTGGTGGCGATCAAAGGCAACAAAATCGTTTCCC
>JBKPEE010000148.1:0-11227 GCA_046728235.1 Acidobacteriota bacterium | reverse complement strand
GTTTCGCCGTCAACATACTCGCTGGCGATGAAGTGTCGGTCGTCGATCTGTCCGACCTCGTAGATAGAGACAATGTTCGGATGATTCAGCGCTGAGGCTGCGCGCGCCTCTTGCTGAAAGCGGCGTAAGCGGTCCGTATCTCGGGTAAAGGCAACTGGCAACAGCTTGAGTGCGATCATGCGTCCCAGCCGAGTGTCCTTTGCCAGGTAGACCTCTCCCATGCCGCCTACGCCAAGTGTCGAGATGATCTGGTAGTGGCCCATAGTTTGTCCCACGGCCGACTTATCTTGATCATCCGCGACGGACTGCGCCTCGACTTCAAAAGCTGGTCTTTCAATAAAGCTGTCCGCCTGGTCGTGAGCCGTAAGCAGCGCGAGGACCTGTTGACGCAAGGACTCGTTACCCGCGCAGGCTTCGTCAAGAAATGCGGCGCGTTCAGCCGGCTCGCGCTCCAATACGGAGTGAAATAGCCTGTCGAGTTGTTGCCACTGTTCTGACGTCATAAGAGCCGTCACACGGGATAGTAGGTCAGAGTGATTACGTCTAATCTTACACCGTTCTTGCCGAGAGCAACATGACTTACAAGTCATTACCAGCCTGCCTACTGCACCGCTGCGGTCGAGCGGCTGTAATATATCCGCGTGACGACGATCAGCGAGACAGTTGCCCGGGTTTTGCCTCAATTACCAGAGCCGCGGGCGGCGCAACTTCTTTTCGAGAAGTTGATCGCAGAGCATCAATCTCTCGAGCGCGTATTTCAACGTGACCCGGGTTTGCTGTCGGACGTGCTGACCCTGGCGGCGTGGAGCCCGTTGCTGGCCACCACGCTGGAAAACAATCCGGATTATGTGACCTGGCTGCAGCGCGAGCGCGCAATCACTCGAGTTCGCACGCGAGAAGAATTGGGCGAGTCGCTGGGGCGCTTTGCGCTTATCAATTCCCAAATCAACCCGCACGTGATGCTGGCGCGATTCCGGCGGCGCGAGCTGCTGCGCACTTACCTGCACGACATCAGGCGCACCCGCACGATTGTCGAAACCACTGACGAGTTGTCGAGTCTGGCTGATGCGGTGCTGGAACACGCGCTGAAGATATGCCGCCAGGAACTCGACAATTGTTATGGTTCGCCCCAAACCGTAGATGTCCACGGCCGAATTTCCGGCGCGGATTTCTGCGTGATGGCCCTGGGTAAATTAGGATCGAGCGAACTAAATTACGCTTCAGACATCGATCTGAGTTTTCTGTTTTCAGATGACGGTACGACCTCAGCGGGAGGCTCGCGAGGTCAAATCACCAACCGCGAGTATTTCGTAAAGCTGGCAGAACGGCTGTTGCGATTGGTTGATGCGCCGACGGGCGAAGGCGCCTCGTATCGCATCGATGCGCGACTGAGACCGCACGGACGGCAGGGAGCGCTGGCCTGCTCGATCGCTGAGGCGGTCAATTACTACAAAGACACGGCCGAAGACTGGGAGTTGCAGGCACTGATTCGGGCGCGATCAGCGGCCGGCTCAAACAAGCTTTTCGCGCGTTTCGTGGCGCTAATCGAAGATCGCGTGTATCGATCCGACATAAGTGTCGGCGACGCCCTCGCCAATGTGCGCCTGGCCAAAAATAAGATCGACCGGCAGCGCGAACGGGAAGAGAAAGGCTTCAATGTAAAGCTGGGACGCGGCGGAATCCGCGAAATCGAATTCATTACTCAGGCGTTGCAACTCGCGTTTGGGGGCGACGATCCGTGGCTGCGCACCTCACACACGCTGGTGACGCTGGGGCGTCTGGCCGAGCGTAATCTGATCAGCGAGCGCGAGCATTCGCAGTTGTCGGATGCTTATCACTTTCTGCGAGCGCTCGAACATCGTTTGCAGATGGAGCACGGACTGCAAACTCACGCGGTGCCCCTTGACCCCTCACGCCGTGAACTCGTTGCCAGGCGAACGAATTTTTCCGGCGCCGGCGCGCTCGCGGAATTTGAGGCCAGTCTGGCAGCGCATACAGCCAACGTCCGCGCGGCGTTTGATCGCGTGTTCGCCGGGAACACAGCCAGACAAGTCCCCGCGCCACGACCGGCGGTGACTGAAGACCCGCTGGAAGAGCGAATCAAAAAAGTTTCCGCGGCCGCTGCCAGAGCTCTGGTTCATGAACCAGAAGCCGGAGAGCAAGCGGGAACGGCCAAGGCGAACCTCGCAGGTCTGGTAGAGCAAGAGCTACGGGCCTGCGCCAATTCGGCTCGCGCGACCTCATTCGTGAATCGAATTGCGGCTGCCTTTGAAAAGGAAGAAGCTGCGACTCCGGTTAATAGAGCCCAACTCACAACACTGATTCATTTGTGCGACGCGTCGGAATATTTCGCGGAAATGATTGCCAGCCGCCCCTCATTGATTCAGGCGTTGCCAGTCAAGTTTGCAGCCGTGTGTCCGCGCGATCACGAAAGGGAGCTTACCGATGCCGTGGCCGAAAGGAGCAGCTTCGGAGATGAGTTGACGGCGCTCAGACTGCAATGGTCCCGCTTGCTCATTGAGATCGGCGCTCAGGAGATCGCCGGCTCGATCGATCTCTTTCAGGTGAATCGCCGGTTGACGGATTTAGCGAAGGGTACTGCCGACGCCGCACTCGTTATCGCGCAACGCGAACTGGCACGCCGCTATGGACCGTTGGCAGCACAGCCACGCGTCGCCGTTCTCGCCCTGGGCCGATTCGGCAGCGGCGGAATGGATTACGGTTCCGATCTCGACCTGGTGATCGTTTATGAACCCATGTCCGCCTTACTCGTCCCGGCGCTGACGCAGGAAGAAACGTACGCGCGGCTGACTGAATACTTCGTCACCGCGCTGTCGAGTATTACTCGCGAAGGCGCTCTTTACCGCGTGGATTTGCGCTTGCGGCCCGACGGGCAGAAAGGACCGCTCGCCGTCAGTTCGGCTTCGTTCATCGAATATATTCAAAGACGAGCCGGAATCTGGGAGTGGCTGGCCTATGTTAAGTCGCGCGCCGTCGCAGGTGATCTGACGTTCGCGCGTGAGGTCGAGACTGCCGCGCGCCGCCGCATCCACGAGTTGGCGCGACAGGTCGACGCGCATCATCTGGTCAACGAAGCGCGTCGAGTCCGCGATCGCCTGCAAAAGGCAAAAGCGCCCCGCCGCCAGGCCGGCATAAACATCAAGCATGGGCAGGGCGGAATGCTCGACGTTTATTTCGCAGTGCGCTACTTGCAGTTGCGCGACAACGTGCCCGATGATGGAGACGACCGGACGACGCCAGGCATGTTGGAGCGTTTGCGGGCGGCCGGATCGATTGCTGAGCCGAACTTTCAGCGAATGTTTGCGGGCTACCGTTTGTTACGGGCTGTGGACCACCAGTTACGACTTATCATGGGCCGCTCCGCGAGCCTGCCGCAGCGCGACTCTGCGGCTTTCGGCGATATCGCACGGCGATTGGGCTACCGGGCGCCGCATGATTTGGAGCATGACTTGATCAGCGGAATGAAACAAATCCGACAGGCGTATGACGGCATAATGACTGTAGCGTAACTTATGAATTCTCATGATCGATGTCCGCGTTGTGAAGGCCGGCTGCGCTCGTGGAGCGAGCTGAGCGATGAAGACCGCGAAATGGTAAAGCGGCTGCCGGCCACGGCCGATTATTCGCTCGCAGAACGCCAGAAACGGCATCGCTGGTGCACGCGCTGCTGGTTCGAAGACAGCGGCAGTTCGCCCACACTGGCATAAATACGATCGAGGGTTTTTGTGGCTCCTGATTTCTGATCTGTGATCTCTGTTTATGTTTCGCGTTCGTTCATCATTTAAAGGCAAAATCGAAGTTAATGCCCCTTTGCGGGCAGTCAGGAATTTCTTCTCGAACCTGAAGAACTTTACCGAGATGCTGGCGGGTGTCGAGGCTATCCGGCACGAAACCGGCGGCATTGCTCGCTGGACGATCGCCACCGAAACGCCCGTTGGCCACGTCCGGTTCTCTTTTCCCGTGCGCGAAACCTCGCCGCACGCAGAACTGATTGAATGGTCACCGGTGCCAAACGAGCGCGAAAACCTGCTGCGCTATTCCTTGAAGTTCAAAGAGAGCAACAAGACGACGGTGGTTGATGTAACGCACCAAGTCGAGTTGCGGCGCCGGCGCGCCTGGGAGCTTCATCCCGGTGTGGGCATGATGGGTGAGGCGCGTTTGAGCAACGCTTTGCAGCGCCGCATTAACGAAGCGATCGAGGACTTCCTGGTCCGGGTGAAAGAGAAGCTGGAGAAGGAACTCAGCCGCGGATGAACGCGGATAAGCGCGAATTCGGCAATTTTGGATTTCTCAATCGGCTTTGCCCCAAAAGTCGATTAAACGTCGTAATGAGTTTCGTGTAGTTCGTGTGATTTTCGTGGATCGTTTCTGTTCGTTTTGGGAAACAAGGACGATCCACGAAATCACACGAAGCAACACGAACGGAACACTTCTGACCCGAGAGCTAGATCTGACCTTTGAGGCAAAGCCTTCTCTATCCGCGTTAATCTGCGGCTAATTTCCCCGTCCGTCCATAGCTGATCATATTCGCCAGCATCCGATAGGCGCCCGGAATGCCGCCGCGCAACTCGCGATACCAGACCATACTCGTATAGATGTAATGGCCTTTGCCGTAATCGGACACCAGCAAACCGCCCTTCAACGGGTTCTCGCCCGGATCGTTTGATTGCAGCAGCGCGTGAAACTGCGCATCCCAGTCGCGTGGATAGTAAAGCCCGCGCTCCTGGATCCAGAATTTGAAATCATCCTGGCCCATCTTGTTGGGAATATTAAGCAGCGGATGATCCGGTTCGAGGAAAGTTATCGGCGCATTCTCATCAGTAATGCGTTCACCGCCGAGGATTAACTTGTAAGGCGCAAGCTGCGGCCGGTTCCGGCGAGGATCGGGATTCCACTCATCAGACTTGTGGTAGAAAACAATCAGCGTTCCGCCGGCCCGAGCATAATCAAGTAGCTTCTGATTCACGGTGATCAGTTCCGGCTTTGATTCATAGACGCGATTGTCGACGATAACTGAAGTGTAATTCGATAAGTCGGCAGTCTTCACGTCATCGACACTCAACTCTTTTGATTCCACGCCGAGCGCATTGAGCGCATTCGGCAAACTGAAATCGAAACCACGGATATAACCCACGCGAAGATTTAACGCGACATGCGCATCGGCATAAACGAGTGGAATTGAGACCTCGTTGGACGATTTGTCGCTGGTCCGCAAGATGAGCTTGGCGCTGGAATTAGCGGTTGGGTTTCCACGCGGTATACCCGCGGCCGAAGCCAATGAGGCCGATCCCGTGGATCTTACCAGTGCAGTTTGAAATTTCGGCAAATTGATTTCGATTTCCCGTGATTCCTCGGCGCCGATAGTTGCCGGCGTCTCATTACTTTTAATGCGCTCTCCTTTCGCACTCTCGACAGTCACAGCAACAGAGGTACGCGCGTTGCCGTTGTCGTGATTGGAAAGCTGGATCGTAAGACTGGGTTGGCTGGTTTCGTTTTGCGGGGTCACGACAATCAACGATGGCCTTACTCTGGTGATTTCAATTTTCGGCGTCACGTCAACCGCCACCGAGGCGGGCACCTGAAAGGTTTGCCCTCCAGTCACTACGGCTACAGTGGCCGTAAACTTTTCTCCAAAGGTCTTACCGTCGTACAAGTGTTGGTCATGTGGAACTGTGAGGCTCGCGTTGTCAGGCACGGTGAAGGCTCGAACTATCTTGACGGATTGTCCGGGCAAAACGGTAGAGGTTGGCGCCGGTCGTTCGGAGCTGGTTCCCATTCCCTGGAGATCCACGGCGGCCAAATTCATCTTTTCGCTTCCGTGGTTAGATACAGTGATGTCGAAATTCGCAGTGGTCCCCGGCACAAGCGTCTTAGCCTCGGGAGCAACTGTGACTGTCATTCCGGCCGCGGCCGCAATCGCTGCATCGAGTTTTTTGTTCAGGGCAGCAACCATCGGCATCGTGCTGATGTCCCGCAAACTGTTTTTCTGATGGAAAGCCTTTGCCAGCACCAGCAGCCGCGGGAGGACCTGATCTCGCTCGTTGAGAGGAATCCAGGCGTCGTCTGGATTCCACGGCACTAATCGTGGCTGCAGTTCACGCGGAATCACCAAACCGGCACCGAAGCTTTGTGCGTCCGGAGTCAAACCTTCGGCGTCTTTTGCTGAACGAATGAGTCGATAACGAATTAGCGGCAGCTGGCCTGCAGCCCCCGTTTGTCCCGTAAACGCACGGAAGCGTGAGGCGTATTCGGCGAAGCTCTTAGGCCAGGGACCTTGCGTTGCGTGCTGTTGCAGGGCGCGCAGAGCTTCTTCCCCGAAAGCGACTCCGCGAATTGAGTCGCGCTCGTTTGGATCGATGGTGACAATCTGTTCATCGGCTGCGGGAGCTTGATTGCCGCGAACACGGACAAACAGCCGTCGCACCTGCCAGGTCGTCACACCGTCTTTCAACTGCTCGGGAAACTTGTTGGGATCGGCAGCGGCGTCAAAGGCTTCGACGACCATGAGGGCGGTGGCCTGGTGCTGCCCGTGATCGTTACTGGTGGTCGAATGATTCGTGATGATTATGTCAGGCCGAAGCTTGCGAATTTCCAAGACCATCCGTCGCAGAGCTTCCTCGTGCCCCCAGAACCGGAATGCTTCGTCCCGCGTTTTCGAAAAGCCAAAATCTTTCAGGCCGAGGAAGTGCGGCTCTGATCCCTGGATCTCGGCCGCCGCCATCGTTTCGCGCGCGCGAATCGCGCCCATCTCTTCATAAAGTTCGGGACCGATCGCGTTCTGGCCGCCTTCGCCGAAGGTAGAAAACAGGCTGACGGTATGCGCGCCGGTCTTGTGCCGCATCACGATCAGAGAGGTGCCATCTTCATCATCCGGGTGCGCGGCCACGCACATCACCGTCCAGGGGCTCGCCAGATCGAGCATCGCCTGGTCGAGGGCGATACGATCGACCGACCCTTGGGGAGCCGTCGATTGAGGCAGCGACTCGATTTGTTTCGAAGTTACTGTTGGATCCTGCTCTTCATTCGCTGATTGAATTGGGAGCGGAAAAGTAAGAACCGAGAATGCGATTGCCGCGAGGGACAGGTAAGAAAAGCGAGTACCGAGTCGGTTTTTGAAGATTCGCATATCCGAAGACTTCCAAACCGGTCCGTAGGACCGAAATGTTTATAGCTCGAAAGATATAATTAGAACACGAAGCTCCTTTAGGAGCGAAATGATGTCGCTCCTAAAGATCTGAACTCTACATTAAGCTGAAGTTCTATAAACATCGCGCTCCCAGGGAGCGAAGCAAGAACTCGACAAGCCATCCTTTTTCACGTAAACACTCTGCCAATGTCTACACAAACAGAGCCACCGGCAGCGACGGGCCCGAACGATGCTGAAGAGCCGCTCATCCGCGGCGTCGGTCTGTGGGGCGCGACCACGCTGAACATGATCGACATGATCGGCGTCGGTCCGTTCATCACTATTCCTCTGATCATCGCCGCGATGGGTGGGCCACAGGCGATGCTCGGCTGGATCTTAGGCGCAGTGCTCGCCATGTGTGACGGAATGGTCTGGGCCGAACTCGGAGCGGCGCTGCCCGGTTCGGGCGGCTCATATCGTTATCTGGCGCAGATCTACGGCCCGCGAAAGTTGGGCCACCTGATGTCGTTTCTCTTCATCTGGCAGCTTACCTTCAGCGCGCCACTTTCGATTGCCTCAGGCACCATCGGGCTGGCCCAGTACGCGACATACATTTTTCCGCAGCTCGGCCAGGAAACAAAAGTTACGGTTCCGGTTTTGGGCAACGTCGAGATTAACGCGATTCCAGTAGCGCTCGTGGCGATTGCCGCGCTGGTCCTGGCCGTAGTCCTGCTCTACCGCCGGATTACTTTGATTGAACGGTTGTCAAAGTTTCTCTGGGTTGGCGTGATGCTGACGATTCTTTGGGTGATTACGGCCGGGGTTACCCACTTTGATCGGAAACTAGCATTCGATTTTCCCGCCGGGGCCTTCACCCTGCGGCCGGAATTTTTTACCGGTCTGGGCGCAGCGCTGCTGGTCGCGGTTTACGATTACTGGGGTTACTACAACGTCTGCTTCTTCGGTGGTGAGGTTAAAGATCCCGGGCGCACAATTCCGCGCGCGGTGCTGCTTTCGATCCTGTTCGTCGCGATTATCTACATCGTGATGAACATCTCGATTCTGGGCGTCATCCCCTGGCGCGAGTTTGCGGGCACCGCCAATACGCCGGCGCAGCGCTATGTCATCTCTTCCTTTATGGAAAGACTCTATGGGTCGAAGGCAGGTGTCGTGGCGGCGGTGCTAATCATGTGGACTGCTTTCGCGTCGGTCTTTTCGCTGCTGCTCGGATACTCGCGCGTGCCTTTTGCCGCCGCGCGTGACGGCAACTACTTCCGCATTTTCGCGAAGGTACACCCGCGCCATCGCTTTCCTTATGTTTCGCTGCTGGTCATGGCCGGAATTGCCACGCTGTTCTGTTTTTTCCGCCTGGCGGATGTGATTGCGGCGCTGGTGGTGATTCGGATTCTCGTACAATTCCTGGCGCAGATCGCCGGCGTGATCGTCTTGCGCGTGCAGCAGCCGGACTTGCCACGCCCG
The DNA here is from genome assembly GCA_046728235.1 of Acidobacteriota bacterium. Lineage (GTDB taxonomy): Bacteria > Acidobacteriota > Blastocatellia > Pyrinomonadales > Pyrinomonadaceae > UBA11740. The sequence continues at coordinate 2,601 of JBKPEE010000148.1, read as the reverse complement.
TTTCGCATGTGGCTTTACCCGCTGCCGGCGCTGCTCGCCCTCGCCGGCTTCATCTACGTGCTCGTCTCGCGCAAGAACTTTTTGAAAGAGATTCGCTACGCCGCTGTGCTGGTGTTTGCGGGTCTAATAATCTATTTCATTCGCGCACGTGCTCGGGGAGAATGGCCGTTTCAGAAGGCATGATCTTCATAGTCGATTTTCGAGGATTGCCACAGCTCATTCCCGCTTGGACAGCTTCGCTTTTCTTCGCCTCAGGAAGTTTCTAGTCGTGACATAAATAAACGCGGCACAGAGGATGGCGATTAGAATTGCTATTCCAAACTGCTAACGACTTCCAAGCTCAAGATCGGCTACCACCGGTACATGATCGGAGGCGAGGGTTTCCACAATCCATGCTCGTCTGGTCCTTATAGGATCGTTTCGTCGAAACAGTATGTAGTCGATTCGCTTCGCCGGTTTATCTGCCGGATAACTATAACCGGAATCGTCCCGGTGATTTTCCACCCACGCATCGGCAAACTGCTCACGCATTAATTTGTAAGCCCCGCCGTCAGGAACGTCATTGAAGTCCCCCACGACAATCAGCGGACCATCCACACCTTTCAACCCTGTCAACAACTGCTGAGCTTCGAACACGCGGCCGTCTTCATATTGATAATCCAGATGAGTAGTCACAAAGCTCACGACGCGTCCGTCGACGCTCACTTCGGCGCGAATAAAACCACGGCGCTCTGCTTCCCGGGTATTCTTGTAAAGGCGGTGGTCGGTGGCCCGAATGGGAAAACGTGACAGAATTGCAACTCCATACTGGCCCCCCTGGTACTTCAAGTTGAACGCGAACGCGTAATCCATCCCGGTGAGGTTTGCCAGTTCCACAATCTCGTCGATGCGTTGTGTTCGCTCTACGCCGCGATCAACCTCCTGCAATCCCACCAGGTCCGCGTGCTCGTGTTTGATTACGCCGGCGATGCGCGGCAGGTCGAGTTTCTTGTCCATACCAACACCCACGTGAATGTTGTAGGTCATTACGCGGATGGTATGGGCGCGCGCGGCCGTCGTGGGAGGTGTGAGACAGGTGCTGCCGAGCAGGAGCGCGAGAAGCGCTAAAGGAATTCGAGAACGCCGCCGCATTTCTCAATCCGTTCTGCTCGTGTGAGTTCGCGGAAAGATACGAAGAAGATCCGCGAAATCACACGAAAGCACACGAACTTAGTTCTCAAGGATCTGTGATTAATCCAATGGCTCATTCCGCGCTTTCGGGATTGACTGTCTCCGCCGCCTGAAAGCCGATCTTGCTGTGGGTGCCGTCACAGAACGGTTTGTTGGACGAAGCCCCACACCGGCACAAAGCAATGCGCGGCCGATCGTCAGTCGGAATCTTATTGCCCGCGGTATCGTAAACATCTACCGGGCCTTCGATCAGATATGGACCATTTGGTTTCGGACGAATAGATACGTCTGCCATTTCGTTCCCCCTGAAAAATTTTTGCTGATTAACGCGTGAGCGCATTATCGGGCAGCGAAGGGCAAAGGGCAAAGCGCAAGGGGTCAGAACCGCCTGCGGTAGCGGGCGGGCCCACACAATCGCTCAAGTCTCATTGAAAACGGAACGGCCCGCCCGCTACCGCAGGCGGTTCTGACTACAGCTCTTTGCCGCCTGGCGCTTTGCCGCTTATCCTGCTCCGGCATGCTTCTGCACGGCGCGCTCATGTTTACCGCAGCATTCTTCGCGGGCGTGGTGAACTCGATTGCCGGCGGCGGCATGTTGCTGGTCTTTCCGATGATGATCTGGCTGGGCCTGGATCCCAAGGTGGCCAATGCCACCTGTACCGTAGCGCTGTGGCCGGGATTGTTTGGCGGGTTGTTCGGTTATCGCCGCGAGATGAATGACAGCGCCATCTTTCTGATGCGGCTGGGCGCGATCAGTTTAGTAGGCGGTGGCGTCGGAGCATGGTTGCTCATCGTGACACCTTCACCAGTGTTTGCGCGGCTGGTGCCGGTGCTGATCTTTTTCGCCACGATTCTGTTTATGGTGCAGGGACCGGTGAATCGCTGGTTGCGTTTGCCCTCAGCCGAGAACGAGTCGACCCGGACCGGCTGGACCGTCGTGATCATCATTCAGTTTTTCTCCGCGATGTACGGCGGATACTTCGGCGCGGGAAACGGAATCCTGATGCTGGCAGCGATGGGATTGCTCGGACTTCATGATATTCACCGGGCGAATGGGATCAAGAATTTTCTCGGGATCTGCATCAACGGTATTGCCGTCTTCAGTTTTTCAATCGCCCACATGGTTTCGTGGCCGCGAGCTCTGCTGATGGCGGCGGCCGCAACCACCGGCGGTTATATCGGCGCCCGCACCGCCCGTCGCGTCGGCCGCAAGTTCATTCGCCGTGCGGTGGTGGTGATTGGGTTTGTGATTACCGCGGTGATGCTGTGGCGCATGTGGTGAAGAGAAGTCAGAACCGCCTGCGGTAGCGGGCGGGCTCGTTTTTGCGCAAGTCATTTTGGCCCGGCCGCTTCCGCGGCCAGTTCTGACTGGCCCGCCCGCTACCGCAGGCGGTTCTGACTCGTATGAAGCTCCCTCGCGAATTCTACACC
>JBKPEE010000147.1:0-15134 GCA_046728235.1 Acidobacteriota bacterium | reverse complement strand
CCGTAGCGCGTCCTGAGAAACGAATGTCTCCGAAGGTTCCTGAGCCACTGTTGACTGACCCGGGAGCCTGCAGATAAAGCTGCGACAATTGTCTGCTGTTTATCGGCAAGCCCGCGATCTCGCGCGGAATTACGTTGGCCCCCATCGATGCTGAGCCCGTATTGGTAAGTGTCTCTTCGCCGCTCACCACGTTGACTGTTTCCGTGACACCCGTGGTCGTCATGGCAACATTGACGGTCACTTCCTGGCCGACACTCAGATTTACATGCTCGATCTTGGCCGACAATCCGGCACTCTCGGCAATTATTCGATAGCTCGAGGCCTGCAATGCGGGCACCGAAAAGAAGCCGTCGTCGTTGGCTTTAGCGTTACGTTCAACGCCGGTGCGCTCGTTGACTATCGACACATTGGCGCCCGGTACGAGGCCCCCATTTTGGTCCTTAACAGTGCCGGAGATCTTCCCGGTGTCCGCCTGGCCGAAAGCCGTTGCTGTGAATATGAGCACCACAGCAACGGCAAGTGGGGTGAGTACAATTCGAGTTAGCGACCTTTCACCAAGCATATTGTTCTCCTTAGTTCTGGCGATCGAACTTTTTGGTCTAAGCATTGAAGCACTCGAATAGACGAGTACCGGGGAAGCGTTAAAACAGATGCGTAAGGAAAGAAGCTACAGGAGAACGATTACACAGAGGTGAACTTCAAGTTAAATTGATGTTAACTGTGAGTGCGCTTGTATTAAAAAGATTCTCGAAGATAATCATAGCGCTACGCGTCAAATTCCATATACACAATCGCTCTCTACGGGAGGTTTCGGGCAATGAAGCGAACAGCTGTAATCATCCTGTTGATATCACTCTGCGCCTTCGCCAAAACACCCACGCTCAATATTACTCTCAAGCACGACTCCGAAGGTGAGCAGAAACGCAAAGCGCAGATCCAGCGTCTGGCTGAGGTCTATGATCTCGCCAAATACACCATCACTCGCGACATCGTAATCGATCAACAGGCGATGAACCACTCTTCGCCGGTGCTGACCCAGAACCTGCGCTTTCTCGACAATGACGATCGCGCCTTATCGGCGTACGTGCATGAACAGGCACACTGGCTGTTGATGGAACGACATCATGGTGAAGCACGACAGATGTTGCCGGAACTGATTCATATGTATCCGAACATCGACGTGATGCCGCCCTACGGCGATGGCAACCAGGGCACATCGTATATGCACCTGGTAGTGTTGATGCTGGAATGGCAGGCATTGGAAGATTTGATTGGAATCGATCGCGCGCGCGCGGTGATGGAGTTCAAGCGGCAGGATCATTACAAGGACCTCTATAAGACGGTGATGGACCACCGCCAGCAGATGGAAGGGTTTCTCAAGCGATACGGCGTGAAGTGGTGAGAGAACATCCGCAGACGACGCAGAGAAAGCCAATCATCCACGGAAGAGCTTGTAGACACATACTCGAGCCTTTGTAACTTTCGAGCTGGGCATGGACTTCAAGTAGGATCCACCAAACACACGAAACATCACGAATAGAACTGAACTTCGTGTTTGTTCGTGTGAATTCGTGGATCGTTTCTGTCAAAATCGAGGGACCATTTTCATATGACGAAAGAAGAGATTATCGAGCGCCATAACGCCAGGTCCGGCAGCTCAGTCAAACCTAAAACCGGGACGCACATCCTCAAGATTTCTGTCCCGCGTTGTTTCATCTCGTTGATGATGTGTCTAACCCGCGCCTTCACCGCCGCTGACTCGGCGCTACAAAACTTAACTTAAAGTTCTCAATGCGTTCACTCATTCTTAACCTCGGCCTTTGATAATCGGCCAGACAATCCGAGCTCCGTCGTAATTGCGAAAGTGGCGCGAGCGTCCGGCTCTTCGGATCACGCGTGCCACCTCAAATCACGACCCTACTGGATTTCCGGGAGTTCTGAACAACTTCTTTGACCGCGTCGTAATCTAAATAGATTGAAGACGCAGTCATCGCCCAGAGAGGTTTTCATGAGCGCAAGACAGATTGCGCTGCCGTTTCGCGGCAAGCGCGCAGAGCTGCATCCAGATCCTAATGCCGATCTGATTGGCCGGTCGTACGAAGAAGGCGAAGCTATGATTACCGTGATTGAGACCTGCCTGAACGATCAGCGACGGGTGATGGTCCAAAGGGACCTCGACGGTCACACCTGGTCCATGCCGGCGTGGCTGATGCGTCTGGTGTTCAAGGAGTCGAAGCGAAAGCGGGCGGCGTGATCCCTCAAGCTCAGACAGCCAGGTTCTGTCTGAGAAAGGTGACCGTTCGCTGCCAGGCATCTCGCGCCGCGCCCCCGCGCGGCGAGAACAGATCAAACTAAGTCAGATTAGGACCAGGTGCTATTACCGGGTCGCGATCACGTGCCGCGGTAAAGGTCGTCGATCAACTTCCCGTAACGGTCATCAATGACCGCCCGTTTCACTTTCAACGTCGGGGTCATCTCGCCCTTTTCAATCGAGAATTCCTCCGGCAACAGCGCTATGCGGCGGACGCGTTCGTAATCCGCCAGGTGTGCGGTAATGGCGGTTACCTGTTTCTGCACCAGTTTAACCGCGGCGGGCAGGCTGCTGATGTCCGTATGACTGCCGCTGACATTTTCTCCGGCAGCGCGGAGCGCGCTCTTCAAAGCTTCCCAATCAGGAACAATCAACGCGGCCGGGAACTTGCGGCTCGCTCCGACTACCACGACCTGGTTAACCAACTCACTCTGCTTCAAAAGGCTCTCCAGTTGCTGTGGCGCAATATACTTGCCGTTGGAAAGTTTGAAGAGATCCTTCTTGCGATCGGTGATCCATAAATGGCCGTGCTCGTCTTTATAGCCGACGTCGCCGGTTGCGAACCAGCCGTCTTTCATCACCGCCTCAGTTGCTTCCGGGTGGCCGTAATAACCGCGCATCACACTGGGACCGCGAACCAGTATCTCGCCATCTTCGGCAATCGCGACTTCGATGCCGGAGAATGGTTTTCCGATTGAGCCAACGCAATTGTCTTCGGGCCGGTTCGCGCACACGATGCAAGTCTCAGTCATGCCATAACCCTGCAGGATATTTATACCGGCGCCGAGAAAAGAATACGAAAGCGCCGGCGAGAGGGGCGCGCCACCAGACACAAAATACCGTAAGCGACCGCCGATGCCGTCGCGCCATTTGGAGAACACCAGACGATCAGCAACCGCGTGACGCGCTTGCAAAGAAAGCGGAATGCGCTTGCCGGCGTATTTTAGTTCCGCGTATTTCTGACCAATAGCTAACGAGCGCTCGAAGATTTTGCTCTTGAGGCCGCCCGCTGACATGCCTTTCTTAACGATGCGGTGATAAACCTTTTCGAACAGCCGCGGTACCGCAGTCATGATCGTCGGCCGCACTTCGCGCAGGAATTCTCCGACCTGTTCGATTGACGCCGCATAATGCACCGACACGCCGACATAGCAGAAAACGTAAAAGACACTGCGTTCGAAGATATGCGAGAGCGGCAACACCGAAAGCGAAACGTCCGCAGACGAAATCGGCAGACCCGCGGTAATCGATCGCACGTTGGAGATGAAGTTATCGTGCGTGAGCATGACGCCCTTTGGCTCGCCCGTGGTTCCCGAGGTGTAAATGATCGTCGCGAGATCGTCGGCTTTTCCCTGTCCGACTAACCGGTCGAAAGCACCCGTGTCACTGCGTTCAATCGCGGCACCGCGGCCCTCAATCTTTTCCAGAGTGGTCGCGCGATCTACCCCGTTCGCGCTCTCCGCATCAAAGACGACAACCCTCTCGAGCTGATCTATGGCGGCAAAGCCTTTGCGCGCGTGTTTCAACACCCGACCGCCGGAAATCATCAACGTACGCGCGCCAGAGTCCCGCAGAATAAACTCAATCTGATCGACGGACTGGGTGGTGTAAAGGGGAACGGTCACGGCGCCCGCGCTGAGGATCGCGAGGTCCACGATGGACCATTCGGGCCGGTTCTCTGAGATCAATCCGACGCGATCTTGTGGGCGGATTCCGGCATCCATCAAACCGAGCGCGATGTGACGGACCCGGCGAATGAACTCGTCTGCCGAGATGTGCACCCATTGCCCGCTGCGCTTTTCACTGACTGTGTCAGCCTTGTGGTGGCGCGCGACGGCCTCCAGACACACGCCCGGTAATGTTTGGGGCGTGCTCAAGTTCTCCTGATCGGGTGAGACGCTTACGGCCGCTGCCGAAGACACTTTCTAAACGATCTCCTTATTGGATCGGGGCACAGACTTCAATGCCGAGCTACGGGAAAGCTGCGCCAAGACTACATCTTATTCGAGGTAAGACACAAACCAGCGGCGTTGCCTATCCGGCCTGGGATCATTCAGGATGCCGTCATGGCCGGTAACTCGGCTGCCTGATTGGCTGGTTCGATGCTTGTTGGATGCGACTGCCGGCGCCGTCGGCGATAATGACCGGTCCTTTCTTCGACTCGTCGACCAAGCGTAGCCAATGCGGCCAGTACCAGAAATAGCAGCGCATTCGACGTAGTATGCAGCGTAAAATCGAAGGCGCTGTGCACCAGTACCGCCAGGCAACCGGCGAGCGCTCCAGTCGTCACGCCGCGGCGAAACTTATCCTCCGTGGCACGCCGGGCGAACCCTCTGCGGAAGAGAATCATCAGGAAGCTCAGTCCGAGTAGCCCGCCAATGATGCCGCCGTCGGCGAGGATTTGCAGGTAATCGTTATGCGCCTGCTCAAGGCGGTATAGCCCATTCGCCGAATCGTATCGCGTGTAGATCACGCCGAATGATCCGAGGCCGCCGCCAACTATCGGGTGGTGCTTAATCACGTCCAGCGTGACAGTCCAGAAATGTGCCCGCCCGTTGGTCGGGTCGGCAGCATTCACCGTTCCCAGCAACCGACTAAAGACGCCGGGACCGCCGAGGGCAATCGCGCCAAAAATTAGGACGACCGCAAATGCCAGGGCCGCCGCGGCGCGCAAAATCACGCCGCGCGCCAGATTGGCTGGTCGCATTCGTTCGCTTCCGCCCACACCCGGTCCGGCAACGACTATGACGAATACAATTTCGGCCGCCAGGCTAATCATTCCGCCACGGGAATTGGTAAAGAGTAATGACACCGCCATCAGCAGCGCGGCGAATGCATACAACGGGCGCTTGTGCACCTCGAGCGATCCCGAGAACAACAAGCCGAGCGGCAAAGCAATCGTCAATTCCATGTATCCGGCGAAGTGGTGCCGATTGATGAAGGGACCAAAGGCTGTGCTTTGCGTCAATTGCCGAAACCAATAGACCCGCGTGCCATCAGTCGTCAGCGATTGCGTTAGGCCGAACATCGCCAGCAGAAATCCAAAGATGATTATGGTTCGGGTTAGCGCGCGCAGCCGCCGCGGCGAGTCTGTGAAGATCAGCGTCGCGGCAAAGTAGATAAACAACGATATCAGCTGGACCAGTACCAATTGCGTGGCGTTCGGATCGAAAGTCAGCGCGCGCGACAAAGCTAAAGGCAGACCAGCATTGTCCGGCGCGGATCGCAGCGGCAGAAGCTGGATCAGGCCGAGCGCGATCAGGCCGAGCAGCGGGAGTTGCAGCGAGTTTCTATTCAGTTGGACCGAGCGGAGGGTAATTCCGTCGAGGCACCACAAACACACGAGACCGGCGGCCGTGGCCGCAAACGTAGCCAAAGCCCATGCATGTACCGTCCCGAAAACAAGCGTCGTCAGCACAATCATCACGCAAATCGTGAGAAAGGCCAGCCGGCTCGCGAGCGTGTGCCGGCGCGTGGTGATCGCTTGTGATCGAGGCTTAGCGACTGCTGCTTCTGGCGTTCGCTGCTGCAGGGCCGGGGCCGCTGATTCGCTGGAGATTAAAGTCGTCATACCAGATATTGCCGAAGATCGGACAAATCGGATCTTTATCAATGCAAGGGTTGCGGTAAAAGGTTATCAGAACTCCTTCTTCGCCAGGCCTGGTTTTGAAATTCAGTGTTACCGGATGCCAATCAGAGGTGCCCGCCGCGAGCGGCGGCGACGATGCCAGCGGTTTACCCAGCGAGTCATTGACTAGAAGTACCGGGACGCTGGCGGTGACCAGGCCTTCAGTTCGCTGATAGAACTGGAGCTGGTACTGGGCGTCAGGTTCAACGATAACGGTTTGCGATATGGGAATGCTTTCCAGTTTGTTCGATGATTTGAAGATTACGCGCAGGCTGTTCCGGCCGCCGTGGGGGCGCACGTTATCCGCAGCAACCTGCGCCTGAGATGAAGAATTGATCATCCAGTGAAAAGGTCTTTCATCGTGATAAGCCAGGGGTAGTTCAAATCCGCCATTCCAAATTTTTTCGGGCGCCGGCAGCTGGCTCGCATCAGGCTGCTCGTCGCGCAATAACGAAAGCGCGGCGCGATAGTGATGACCCTGCATAAAAGCTTTGATCAGATCGTTGACGCTCTCGCTTTCCGACTTCCGATCAGAGGCACTGACTGTATTGACCAGCTGCAAGGCTTGATCCGGCTTTCCGGAGCTAATGAGACTCAGTGCGAAATGAAGTTGGAGCGATGCCGACGGTAAAGCGCGGCCTATCTTGTCGATATCGCCGCCAAAGATTTGCGCCGCTAGACCGAAGACTGGCGCTTCCATTTGTGGGTCGGCTTCCGCGGCACGCGAAAGCTCGGCGAATGCTTCATCGACTCGTCCCTGCCGCAAGAGCAGATTCCCGTACTGCCAGCGCGGATAAGAATAGGCAGGCGCGAGTTCAACGGCGCGACGTAAAGCCTTTTCTCCGTGCTCGTTATCACCGGCGGCTTCGAGTGCCCGGCCCAGCTCCAGCCAGTAGCGAAAGTCGTACGGCTCAACCTGCACCGCCAATTGGTATTCACGCACCGCCGCGGTCAGGTTTTCCGCGCTGAAGTTTTTCTCTTGCAAGAATGCCAGTCGCCAATGTGTGAGGGCATCGGCCGGTGACCAGCGCGTAGCCAGTCGCGCCATTTCAATCCCGTCTGCGTCCGGAGTGGACGTGTATTCTGCGATCGTATTGCCAACATACCAGCGGATAGCAAACCAGGCTCCGGTCAATGCCAGCAGGGCAGGCAGGATCAACACCCAACGCAAACCCGCAGGATTGAGAGTCAGAGTGATTACGGATGAATGTTTCGCTTGCGCCACGATTATTGACGGCGGGAACTACCTGTCTCCATTGGCGGACATTTGTGATACAGAATCGAGCGGATTATCTGAGATGGTTTCCAGCCGAATCGACAATCGACGCAGTTCCACGTTGCGAGCCTCGCACTCGCTCAGAATTTCGGCGATACGTTCCGGCGAAATTCGCGGGGTTGAAATCAAAACCTGCTCGACACTGTGCTGGCTCAGGACCGCCGGCAGCAATCCATTGCCGCCAAAAACTCGATAACCGTGGATCAGTTTGCCATGCTTGGTAGCATCGTCATCCATAAACCCGACCGGCGCGTAACTTAGTTCGCGATTATTCAACAACTCGCGCAGCAACAATTCGCCGGCATCACCGGCGCCATAAATCAACACGCGCCGCCCATTCGAAGCGGCGGACGAGGGCAGCACCTTGCGGAAAAATCGAAACGCAATGCGACTGCCGGCCAGCAGCAGCAACATCACCAGAGCATCAATCAGAAATACTGCGCGGGAAAATCCCTGAAAGCGAAATTTGAAGAGCACGATGATCATGCTCACGATCGAACCGGCAGCCACGGCCTTTGCGAAGGCCAGCAAATCGTCCATGCTCGTATAGCGCCAGATGCCGCGATAGACGCCGAAGACAAGAAACGCTGCCAGTCTCACCACCACCAGGATGGGCAAGGTTCGCAGGAAGAGCTTCCACGCCGGGCTGTTTGAAAAAGGCTCAAACTTGATGGCATAGGCTGACCAGTATGCAAGCGAGATCAAAATCACATCGAGTAGGACTTCGAAGATCCGCCGCTTGTAGGAAAAGTCGATTAGGAAAGCGAACAGTGCATTGTCGCGGTCGACGCGCACCTGATCTTCTTCGTCGTAACCCTTCACACCCGCCAGGTAAACGCCCAGCAGCGTCAGTCCGAGCGTGAACAACGCCACCAGTGCGATGCTTACATCGGGCTTCAGCTCACGCACCATGACTGCCAACAATCCCGAGAGCGCTGCCAAACCATAAAGCATCAGCACCGCGCGCTTTTCCGACAGCCCCAGCGCCACCAGTCGATGTGATGTGTGATCGCGGCCACCCTGCGACGCTGCGCGACCTGAGAGCTTGCGCAGGATGGTTACAAAAGTGGTATCGAAGATGGGGATGAACAGAACCAGAATCGGGACCGCCAGGACGGGCACAAACGCGCGCGATCGTCCGCCGGAAAGGTTTATCAAAGAGGCGCTGGCGAGAAAGAATCCGATGAACATCGACCCGCTATCGCCCATGAAAATCGAAGCGGGATTCGAGTTGTAAATCAAGAAACCGATCAAAGCTGCCGCAAAACCTGCGAACATTAGTGCTTCCGTGGTTTGACCGCTAGCCACAAAAGTAAATGTCAGAAAGGCCGAAGCGATAGCGGCGATACCCGTCGCCAGGCCGTCCATGTTGTCGAGCAGGTTGATCGCGTTGGTAATTCCGATTAGCCAGAAAATCGTAATCACCATGTTGGCGGACAGCGATCGAGTCCAGGGCAGGAGCAAACCGTAGTTGATCACGATGGCAGCCCCAATTACCTGACCAATTAACTTCTGGTAAGGCTTGATGTGCAGCCAATCGTCGGCCAGGCCCACGAGAAACAGAAACGATGCAGCACCGATAACCACCCAGCCGATGCTGGTGTGCGGCACGAGTGCCAGATAGGTCGCGATTACGGCGAGCCAAATCCCGACGCCGCCCATCATCGCCGTGGGCCGCTTGTGCCAGCGATCCGTTTTGGGCCTGGCCACAAATCCCCAGTGTCCGGCGAGACTGCGGACTACGGGTGTAAGCCCCGCGGCCAGCCCGAAGGACACTAAAGGAACAATGATATTTGACGGTTTGACCGGGATCATTACTACGGTGACTTGGTCAAAAAGCTATTCGATCCCCGCGGGAAAAGGCAAGCGGATAGGATCCATGGACAGTCAAATCCGGTCCGTACCATGCGCTTTAGCGGGCGGATTTCATCAGGCCGCTGATTCCAGGGTTTCCGTTTAACCGTGCAGCGCGAGCCAGGCGGCCATGGCCGCCTGTTTCTCGTCATTCCGCCAGGGGGGCGCGACCGAAACATTAAGAGCGCCAAGACTCCGCTTTATCCGCGAATACTTAGCGCCCAACTTAGCAGCTGCGGCCTCATCGAAGTTGCGATCCGAGAACGTGCGGCACTTCAGCCCGTTCGATTCCGCACCCAGGGCCAGAACTCGCCGGAACAAGACGCCCTCGGCTGCATGTGCGCGAATATGCGGATTGCCGATTCGCTTGAGATCGCGATCAGGCGCGCCGATGATGCCGACGCCGGCGACCTTCCGGTTGGTCGTTCGCATTTGCTTGATCAATTCGGCGAGCGCTCGCTTGGCGACGCGTTCAATGGAGGTGACGTATTTTCGCACTGCGCGCTCAGATTGTTCCCACGGAAGGTCCATGACCTGGTGATAGGGTTGCCCGGTTGCGGGCACCTTGGGATCAGTCAGTGTGATCTCACCCTTCAGTAAGACGATGGGCGACTCGGGCGGTCCGCTGAGAACCACGACAATCGCGCGCCCAGTTTTTGCGCGCAAACCAATCGCGATCAGATCAGGTTTCATAACGTAATCTGCGGATGATTCACGGATGGGTCATCTCTTCAGGCTTGACCCATTCATCGAACTGCTCGCCGGTTAACAGGCCCAGCTCAATCGCGGAATCGCGTAAAGAAATCCCTTTCTGATGCGCGTTCTTGGCAATCTTCGCAGCGTTGTCATACCCGATGTGCTGGTTAAGCGCCGTGACTAACATCAGCGAGCCGTGCATCAGTTCATCGATACGTTCGCGATTCAGCGTAATGCCGGCAATGCAGTATTCAACGAAGCCGTGACAGGCGTCGTGAATGAGCCGAATCGAATGCAGCAGGTTATGAATCATTACCGGCTTGAAGACGTTCAATTCAAAGTTGCCCTGGCTGCCGGCAAAACCAATCGCGGCATCATTGCCCATCACCTGCACGGCCACCATAGTCATCGCTTCGCTCTGCGTAGGATTCACTTTGCCCGGCATGATCGATGAACCCGGTTCATTTTCGGGAATGACCAATTCTCCCAAGCCACAACGTGGTCCCGACGCCAGCCAACGAATATCATTCGCGATCTTTGTCAGCGAAGCCGCCAGAGTTTTGAGTCCGCCGCTACAAAAAACAATCTCATCATGGGCCGACAACGCCGCGAATTTATTCGGATGAGATTTAAACGGCAGCCCCGTAAGCTCAGCAATCTTTTTGGCTGCGCGCTCGGCGAATTCCGGATGCGCGTTTAAGCCGGTCCCGACCGCCGTGCCCCCGATCGCGAGGTCATACAGTCCGGGCAGGGTCTGTTTCATTCGCTCGATGTCGCGGGCGAGCAAACTGGCCCAGCCGGACATCTCCTGGCCAACCGTCAAAGGCGTGGCGTCCTGCAAATGCGTGCGGCCGATCTTCACCACGTCCTTAAACTCCTTCGCCTTGGTGTCGATCGCGTCGTGAACTTCCTCCACCCGCGGGATCAATTTGTTCATCTGTTCGGCAGCGGCGATATGCATGGCGGCGGGAAACGTGTCGTTCGACGACTGGGACATGTTGACGTCATCGTTCGGATGAATTGGTTTCTTGCTGCCCATGACACCGCCGGCAATCTCGATGGCTCGGTTCGAGATCACTTCATTGGCATTCATGTTTGTCTGAGTACCGCTGCCTGTTTGCCAGACGCGCAGAGGAAAATGCGCATCAAGCTTGCCTTCGATGACTTCGTCGCAGGCCTGCACGATCAGCTTCGCCTTATCGGCGGTTAACTTGCCGAGGTCCTGATTCACCAGCGCACAGCCTTTCTTGAGGATGCCGAGCGCGCGAATCATTTCGCGCGGCATTACGTCGTAACCGATGTCGAAATGCAGCAGGCTACGCTGGGTTTGCGCGCCCCAATACTTATCAGCGCGGACCTCGATCTGGCCCATCGAATCCGTTTCGATACGGGTCGGCGGCTTCGGCTCTTCCTGAGACATTGCTTGTGACATCTGGATATTATTCCTCTCTGTGTGAAAGGTCGATTGTACACCCGATCTTAACGCGGCTTTGAACGCGAAGGATGTCTCATGGCTGCGCCAACGGACGCCGAGCGAGCGCGAGGTTACAGCGCCATCGGCTACGTAGCACTAAAGCGTGGCGACCTGACCGCCGCTGAACGGGCTGCTGGTCAATCGCTGAAATACAACAAGCTGGGAAACGGACTTCCGTACGTGTTGGCGCTGGAGCGAAACGATTTGCCCAAGGCAACAAAATTAAAAGAAGCGAGCGAAAACACCCGGGCGAACGACCGCGGCGGGCGAGCTTCCTTACGCCCGTTTTACTACTCCCGTGGGGTTCTGGCTCTTAAGTCAAATGCGGCTGAGGAGGCCATCCTTGATTTCAAACAAGCAATTAGTCATCGGCCGCAAATCTGGAACCTCGACGCGTCCGAGGATTGTCTCGCCAATGCCTACCTTGAGCTGAAACGATTCGACCTGAGCATTGCCGAGTATCAGCGCATTCAAAAATTGAATCCTAATTACCCGCTGCTTCACTATCACCTGGCAGAAGCTTATGAAGGTAAAGGCCAACGTGATCAGGCGCGTACGGAATACAAAGAGTTTCTGCAGATTTGGAAGGATGCGGATACGGACGTGCCTGAGGTGATCGCCGCCCGAAAAAGTTTGGCTGAGTGAGTTCGGAGGACTACGGCTTCAACGGTTTTCTTACCGGTGGTACAGCTTTGGGAATGTCGTCGTTGTCGAAATTCAACTGTTGACTGTTTTCCTGCCCTTTTAGTTTGGGAGCGTCGCGCTCTCCGGAGCCAGTGATTTTCGGGACTGGGATCTTTACCGTCGCGAGTTCAGTTGTCCGGCGCAGAATTGCGCCGCCGCGGCCGGCGATCCAGGCGCTGGCGCCGCCGCGATAGGCAACCGCAAACAAAGTCGAACTGGTGAGTGTCGGTTGCGGCTGCCACGTCAGGCCGCCGTCGTTTGTCGCCAGCACCATGCCCTGGTCGCCGGCGATCAAGGCATCGTCGCGCGAGGCGAGCGCAATCGCGAACAGGTTCGTTTTGACATTGGTTTCCGAATCCTTCCATGTCTTGCCGCCATCGTCAGTCCGCAGAATGATGCCGCGCTCTCCGACGATGTAGCCACGCCCGGCGTCCGCGAAGGCGACGGCATGCAGCCATTCTTTCAAATTCACCGAAACATCTTTCCACGTGTCACCGCCGTCCTCTGTGCGCATGATGGCGCCACCCGATCCCACCGCGACGCCATGCTTCTCGTCGGCGAACTTAACGTCTTCAAGCCATGCTTTCGTAATGGCCGGTTGAATGGCCCACGTCTCCCCGCCGTTCTCAGTTTTTAGCATGTACCCGCTCGCGCCCACGGCCCAGCCCAGCTTGTCATTGAGAAAGCAGACGCCCAGGAGTTGCTGGGTCGTGCCGGCGTCCTGCTTGAACCAAATCACGCCGCCGTTGTCGGTGTGCAGGATCGTCCCCTGGTCGCCAACGATCCAACCTTTCTTTTCGTCGATGAAGGTAACCGCGTCGAGATGTGCCGTCGTGCCTGACAATTGCGGAGTCCACGCTTTCCCGCCCGAACGCGTATTGAGAATTTTTCCGCGCGCGCCGATCGCCCAGCCATGCGATCCATCCAAAAAGAAAATGTCAGACAGATCATCGCGACTGCCTTCAGTCAGCCGCAGCCAGCCGACGCCGCTGTCGTCACTGCGCAAGACCAAACCGTCACTGCCGGCGGTCCAGCCAGTGTTCTCGTCAGCAAAGTAAATCGTCACCAGGCGCGGATTCGTCTTGACGCTCGTGGGCAGCCAAAGCTTGCCGCCGTTGCTGGTGCTCAGGACCGTACCAGCGCTGGTCGTGATCCATCCATGTTGTTCATCGGCGAAATTTACCGCGAGCAAATCCTCGGTCATGAGAATGTCTGTCGGTTCCCACGTCAGCCCCGCATCCTCACTAAGCAGTACGCGTCCGCCATAGCCAACGGCGATGGCCCGCGTCGCGTTAATGAAGGTGACCCCGGTAAAAGGCAGTGACGAAAGCCGCACCACTTCCTTCCAGTGTTTGCCGCCATCGTTGGTGCGCAGCAGGATGCCGCGGTCGCCGGCGGCCACGCCGATATTCTTGTTCGCGAATGCTACTGAATAGAGGTGCACCTGCGTCGAACTTTTTTGGAGTGACCACGAGGCGCCACCGTCATTGGTGTTGAGGACGCAGCCGTAGGTGCCGACGGCCCATCCATGACGCGGATCATCGGTAGCGAAAGTGATCGAATAAAGATGATCCTTCGACGGAGTTTTGATCTCGACCCATTTCTCACCGGCGTTTCGTGTTTGCAGAATCAGTCCCCGCGCGCCCACAACAAACACGCGCTGCCGGTCAAACACATAAAGTCCGTTCAGGGCGTTGACCAGACGCGTGGGCTGCGTCTCCCAACGAAAACCTCCGTCCGTGGTGTAAAGGATCACGCCATCAGAACCAATGGCCCAGCCGTGCAGCTTGTCACTGGCGAATCGAATGGAGTTGATCGCATTCCCCTGTGGCAGGGGGTTTTGCCACTCCCATCCGCGACCGCGGGATTGGCCATGCAGCAAGGGACAAATCAAGACGGCGGCGATCGCCGCGAGACAAAGGTGCCTGAGAGTTTTGGACAAAAGACCTGACACGTTGCTCTCACTGAGAAGTTACGTTCAGATTTGCAGGTTGCCTGATTATAGTTTCGCTTTGATAGGAAAGCGAGGGTGGGGGGAATAGGTCAAGGCTCAAACAGCTCGCGATTATCTTCTTCCGCTTCCGGCTCAATGACTCCGACCCGGTCAACTGCATCCTGCAGCACGGCTGGTTCGACGTGGCCCAGCGCCGCAATCTTTCGCGCCGCGCGGTCCGCCGCTTCCTGAATCACATGCCCGGCGTGTCCCTGCGACCATTGCCATTGCACCTGGTGGCGGCCGGCTGCTTCATCCAGCCGCTTCCACCAGTCGTGATTAGTCTTGCGCCGGAAACTTCCCTTCATCGTCTCGATCACATAACGAGAGTCGGTGTGCAGTCGCACGCGGCAAGGTTCTTTCAAAGCTTCGAGGCCGAGTGCCGCCGCCGCGATCTCAGCCTGTTGATTTGTGGCTTTGCCAAGATAAGTTCCGAAGGCGCGCCAGAGTCCCTGATAGCCAAGCAGCGCTACTGCCGCCGCACGCGCCGCCTCGCGGCCATTGCCGAGACTCGAGCCGTCGCAGAAAATCGTCACGAGCTTTGTGGGCCGGCGATTGGGATTTGATTCGCTCAATATTTTCAGATGCTACCAGCAGGATCGACAGAGCTTTAAACAAAAATTTAACTGGCGCCATTATCGCAAACGCATCACCCAGCCCCAAACGGTTTGGAATTGGGTCTTCATTTGGCCGGACACCCATATCGAAAGGAATTGAAACCACGAAACCACACGAACCCAGGTCTGTTTTCGTGTCTCTTCGTGGTTCAAATTCGTTTGTGCAGTAGAATGAATCGCAACCGGGGAAATATCTTGACTTGTCTTTTGGAGAGGTGCGCCATGACGACAACTCGGCCACGACTGTACTCACAATTCAATTTTCTGGTCGATCTTGGAATTCAAGGCGGCCCACACGCGGGATTTCAGGAGTTCAGCCAGATCAATAAAATCACGGGGCTGAATAAATCGACCGACGTGACCATGAAGCGCGGCGTGGTCTCGGCGCCGGCATTACAAGACTGGCTCAACCAAATAAAGAAAGCGCCCAAGCAAGCCGAACGCACCGTTGAAGTGGCGCTACAGGACGAGCAACATCAAATCGTCCACCGATGGACACTGTTAGGCGCCCGCATCATCAAACACACCGCTCCGCCGCTGAATGCCAAAGCCACCGATGTGGCGATCGAAGAGCTGGTGCTTTCCTGCGAACGGATTGAAG
>JBKPEE010000146.1:0-24949 GCA_046728235.1 Acidobacteriota bacterium | reverse complement strand
GGCACCATCGCGGCGCAACCGGATGCCGACGGCATCATCTTTGATCCAGCCAGTGGCCGCGTCCTGGTAGTTTCGGGTGACAAAGGCGTGTTGATGACGCTCAAACCAGACGTCGATCCCAAAACGGAAAAGCTTGACCCGCCCATCGAACTTGGCGGAAAGCCTGAGTTTCTCGCCGCCGATGGCAAAGGCAATGTCTATATCAATCTGGTAGATAAGAACGAGGTCGTGGCCGTGGACTTGAAAGCCAGAAAAGTAAAGGCCCGCTGGTCCGTCGCCCCCGGTGATGCTCCAGTGGGAATGTCAATGGACACCAAGAGACGGCTGCTCTTCATCGGATGCCGAAATCCCCAGAAACTGATCGTCATGAGCGCTGATGATGGAAAAATCCTGGCGGCGCTACCGATTGGCGCTGGGGTGGATGCGACGAAGATTGATGGCGACCTGGCGTTCGCAAGTTGCGCCGATGGCTCGTTAGCGGTGGCCAGCGAAACGTCTCCCGGAAAATTTGAGATTGTACAGACGGTAAAGACGCCACCGGGAGCCCGCACGATGGGGATCGATCCGACGACTCACCTGATCTATCTACCAACATCGGAATTCGAAGCAGCTGCCGCAGGCACGCGACCTCGGCCGAAGCCCGGCACTTTCATGATCGTTGTAGTCGGACGCGCGCACTAGTCAAGAGCAAAGAGCAAAGAGCTAAGTGCAAAGAGTAATGAGGCAGACCTTAGCTCTTAGCCCTTTGCTCTTAGCCCTTTGCCCTCACTTGGGCCACATTCTTTTCAGCCGATCCTCAAGGAAGTGAAAGGGAACGTAATCGGCCTGGCGGCCGGAACGGCGCAGTTCTTCCACCATGCGCAGGGCGCCTTCGGCATTGAAGCTATGCACCATGATCGTAGCGGCGCGCTGGAGCTCGGGCCTTGATGCCAGGAACGCCGCGATTGCATAGCCGGTGCGCTCATCATCCGGTGTTTCGGAACCATAGTGCTCCGGCATCAGATCGTGATCGAGGAAGATCGAATCGTAGGTATTCGACTCGAGCAGTTGCTTCGCCTCAGCGATGTCGCATGAGACATGCAGCGTGTCTCCTTTGAAACGCTTTTCGAACCAGGCGCAGCGACGTTCGTCATCTTCAAGCAGGAAAATTCGAATGGGAGCGCGGCCGGAATCTGCTGATGCAATACCAAACTTCTGTTTCAGTTTCTCAATTAAACTCATGCGATAACAGGGCTTTCAATATTCTATTAAGATTAGTGTGGTTTCGTGGGATCGCAAAACGTGGATGAAATGCACAAACTTTGTTCTCAACTGAACCGTAACTAGCGCTGATATTTCAAGAGCAGGCCATTACCACCGACTGCCCAGCCGTTCTTTTTATCGACAAACAACGCATAAAGATTCTGCTTGGTCCCGCTATCCTGGTCCACCCAGGTCTGACCGCCATTGCCTGAGCGCAGGATGACACCGCCGCGACCGACGATCCAGCCTTCGTCGTCGTTAACAAACTGCACGCTTAGCAGCGTCGAACGCACCGGTGACTCTACCCTGGTCCACCTCTCGCCGCCGTCCTCAGTTCTTAGGATCGTACCTCGTTCGCCTACTGCCCAACCTTTTCGTTCGTTGCGAAAATCGACGTGATAAAGCGTGGCTTGAGTGTTTGAGACTTGCCGGGTCCAGGTCTCGCCCTGATCCTCCGTGTGCAGGATCGCGCCGCCCGCGCCAACAATCCAGGCTCGATTTTCATTGACGACGTCGATATGAATCAGTTCCTGTTTACTCGGCGCTTTCAGCACCTGCCAGGTCGCGCCACTGTCACGAGTGATCGCCAGGATACTGTTAACGACGATGTCTCCGCGACTGGCTGATCCGACCACCCAACCTCGCTTCTTGCCATTGAAGCGCAGGCTGTAAAGCTCGGGCGAGCCGCCGTCGAACTCGCTGGCAGAAAACTTGTGCGCCTCCTGCCAGGAATGGCCGGCATCGGAAGTCTCGAATATGCTGCCGCCCGTGAGGGCAAAGCCGTGATCTTTGCTGACGAAGTAAACGTCATTAATGGCGTGGTCAGTTCCCAGACGACGTTCGACCCAACTTGTGCCGCCGTCTTCGGTGAACGCCAGAAAGCCGCCGTCACCGCAGACCCAGCCGTGCTTCGAATCGCTGAAATAAACGCCATTCAGGTCCTTTCCGCCCGAGATAACATGCGTGCTGGTCCAGCCGCTCTGCGGGTTGCAGACGACCGCGCCGGCGAAAAGGCCGCAGCAAACGGCGAACATAGCTTTGAAGCCAATTTTCCGGATCATCGATTGAAACGAGTTTTGCACATCAAACCTCAATTAACAAAAGCCATGAGACAGGATTGACACGATTGACAAGATTAAAGGTTTAGCGGCTTACGGCTTCCAATTGCCCCCGAAGGATTTTCGAAGAACGTAATCTTGCGAATCCTTTCTTAACTTTTTCGCCGGCTAAAGTTCCCTCAGTCCCGGCCTGCTAATCGCCAACGTCCCGACAAACAACGCGATGATAACTCCGCCCGCGGCCAGCGTTCGCTGGACGCCGAAATGGTGTGACGCGGCGCCCGCGATCAGATTGCCGATGGGCATCGCGCCAATAAAGGAAAGCATGAACATGCTCATGACGCGGCCGCGCATTTCGTCGGTCACCAGTTTCTGTAACAGCGTGTTGGTGACTGCGACCGAACAGACAATGCCAAACCCCAGCGCGAACAGAAAGCAAAGCGATAGAGCCACCCTTGTGGAGAGCGAGAAGCCGACCAGACAAATCCCGAAAGCGAGCACGCCGCACAGGACAAACCAACCTTTGTGTCTGAAGTCGCCAAGGTAGGCGAGAAACAGCGCCCCAAACAGCGCGCCTGCGCCGGCCATTCCCTGCAACAGGGCCAAACCCGTTTCGCCCAAATGAAAGATGTCGCGCGCAAACACTGGTGTCATGTAAATGTAAGGCGCGCCAAACATGCTGGCTACGGCCGAAATCAGCAACAAGGTCGAGACCCTTGGCCGTCCTGCGACATAGCGAAATCCGGCAATCAGATCACCAAAGAAAACTCCCTTCTGTTTTACTGAACGCATGGGGCCGGCGTCACGTGCGCCCGGCTGATTGAATTTCACCAGGACCATGGCGACGACTACGAAAACAAATGAGATGGCGTTCGCGATAAAACATCCGGCTAAGCCAAACAATTTAAAGCCCACACCCGCGCAGACGGGGCCGAGCACGCGTGCCAGTTGAAACTGCGTTGAGTTCAGAGCAATCGCGTTCGCCAGATCTTTGTGCCCAACCAAATCGAATACCAGCGCCATGTATGAAGGACCGGCAAGCGACATGCAACACCCGGTTACGAATGAAAGACACAGGATCATCCAGACGTGGACAACATGTGTAAGCACCAGCACGCCGAGCGTAAGCGCCGAAAGTCCGGCAACCGCCTGGGTATAAATCAGCAGTTTGCGCCGATCGAAAAGATCAGCGAAGACTCCGCCCGCGAGCGTCAGCACCAGTCCGGGTGCGGTGGCCATAAAGCCGTCAACACCCAGCCAGAACGGCGAGTTGGATAGTTGCAGCACCAGCCATCCCTGGGCCACGGCCTGCATCCACGTGCCGGTGTTGGACAGAAACGCGCCCGACCAAAACAATCGGAAGTTACGGTGCCGCAGCGCGCGAAACATTTCGCTCACACCGCGTTCGCGCCGCACTTCAACCTGTGGTCGGGCAGACATGAACAATGTTAATACCATCGGCGCAGTGATTCCGCCAACCGCCGGAAACTTTCACTAGTTTCCAAGCGTAAACGCTACATTCACTCATCAGACAATGTTGTTGGAGATGAAGTGTCTACTCGAAGAAATTGAGGTTAGTGCCCATGAGACCCTATTCAATAGCCATCCATGCGTATCGGAGCGTAATCGTGATCTCATTGACCGCTTTCGCTATCGGCGTTCGAGCCCAAACACCTACGCCCACGCCACCAGCGTCGCCCGCCCAAACCGCGGTGCCAACTCCGCCGGCGAACCCCGCCGACGTGGGAAGTATGGATGCGATTATCGCTGCGGTTTACGACGTGATTTCGGGGCCCGCGAAAACGCCGCGCAACTGGGACCGATTTCGCTCGCTATTTATTTCCGGCGCGCGGTTGATTCCCACTGGCCGGAGGCCCACCGGTGAAGTCGGGTCGCGAGTTCTGACTCCCGAGGAATACATTCAGCGATCAAGTCCCATACTCGAGCAGAATGGTTTCTTTGAGCGTGAGGTTTCCAGACGCGTCGAGAAATTCGGCAACATCGCACACATCTTTAGCACGTACGAATCGAGACGCTCGAAGGAAGACGAAAAGCCTTTCGCGCGTGGCATCAATAGTTTTCAGTTAATGAACGATGGTAAGCGATGGTGGATCGTGACTATCTTCTGGCAAGCCGAGGACGAGAAGAACCCTTTGCCGGCTGAATATTTGAAATCACGGAATTAGAAGATCGACGCGCCTTTGGAGTGCGGCGACTTGTCGCCGCTTTAAAAGCGCTGACAAGTCAGCGCACTCCAAAAATTCGTGAATCCAACGCGGCGCTACCCTCGCCGCCAGCGCGACAACGAACCACCCGCGCCACCCCGGCGCTCAGCGACGATCTCGGCCAGGATCGCCAGCGCGACCTCTTCCGGTGAGATCGCCCCTATGTCCAGACCGATCGGCGCCCGGACTTTCCGCAACTGTTCCGCGGCGAAACCCTCTTCGCGCAATTTGTCCAGCACGATGTTCGTGCGACGCTTACTGCCAATCATGCCGACGTAGTCAGCGTTCGCCGCCAGCGCTGCCCGCAGGCAATCTTCATCCTGCTTGTGTCCACGCGTAACGATGGCGATCGAAAGTCCGCGACCGCTGCCGGATGCCTCGCGGATGGCCTGCGCCCATCCGCTCGCCGTAATCAAATTAATCTGTTGTTCGCGCGGTGAACTGAACAAATCGCGCGCCACGAACTCTGCGCGATCGTCGATCAGAGTGACTCGATAACCGACGGTTGCCGCCAGCCGCGCGAGCGAGGCGCCGACGTGGCCGGCGCCCGCCACCAACAGGTGCGGCTCGCCTTCAATCCGTTCGAACAATACCAGCGTGCTCCCCAGACCGCTTAGCTCCGGGGCCAGCTCGCCGATTGGCGCCATGCTCGCTTCGGCGCGGCGCTGGAGAAAGTTAGGAATTGCAGCCGCCACCACGCGATTCAACGTGGCCTCCCCCAAATCCCCGATAACGCTTTCATCGCCGACAACTAATAACTTCGAGCCGACAATCAATGCGTCGGATTGAACAACGGTTACCAGCGCTGCGACCGAGCCGCTGTTGAGAACTTCGTCGATGGCCTCACGAATAGTCCTTGCGTTGACCTGTGTTTTTGATTCAGCCGATTCAGCCATTCATGACTGTGAGGGTTATCAAATTTAATTGTGGCACGGGCATCCGGCACGTGTATGCGCGCCCAGGATGCGCTTAAATCAAGAGGCTTTCCAGACGTCTATGAAGATATCCATCGTGCCGCCGCAGACCATGCCTTCTTCGCTCGCTTCGTCCGCAGTCAAGGCGAAATGATGTAAAGCGGCTCGCCCGTGGCGCATCGTCTCGCGCGCTGCGGCCCACACCTCTGCTTCGACGCAACCGCCGCCGACGGTCCCGGCAGTCTCGCCATTCTCAAAGAACAGCATCTTCGCTCCGCGGCGCTGTGGTGTTGAGCCGCGCGTGTGCGCGACCGTAGCGACGACCACGCGCTCGCCGCGCGTGTCCGCTTCTTCAATCAATCGGTAGAGATCGTGTGGGGCAATGGTGGCCATCTCGACTACGCGGGCATGCTGTCCGCTTTCTCTCTGGAAAGACTGCAAAGAAAACCGGCCGCGCATTCTCACGGACTCGGTGTCGGCGTGGGGCTCACACCCGGTTGCGAGGTGTTCGAGTTTGCGTTTGTTTTCGCGTTCTCGATCGCCGCCCGATCCGCGGCGTCCAGTCTCTTCTGCAATCGATCAACCTCTGCGTCGGACGTCGCCAGGGCTTGCTGGACGCGCGCTTCGTTCGCAGTCAGTTGGTCCAATTGCTGGCGGGTCCGGTTGCGCTCGCCTTCGAGTTGCCGCTGCCGTTGCGCCCGCAGCTCTTCTGGTCGCGTGGTTCCATAACCCGCTGCCGCGCGCTCGATGTTTTCCGGTTTCAGGTCGTACTCGACCTGTTCAAGATGCGCCTCGAGATCCGCCTTCTTCGCCTGCACGTCGCGCAATTCGGTCCGCAACTGTGATGATCGCTGCTCAGCGCGCGATAAGCGCTCGAGGTCGACCATGGACTGCTGCGACGCCTGCATATCGTTTAACTTATCGTTCAGCTTATCCACCTGATTTGACAGGCTGCGAATCGTCCGCTTCATCGACTCAGGATCTTCCGCCGAGGTATTCGAGTTTGAATTCGCGTGGGAATTGGAGTTTTCCGTCGCCGAACCCGAGTCGGAACTGTTGGCGTTATCACCCGGAGAAGGTTGATAGATTTCCGGGTTCGTAATCCGCGGAGCTGACGAGCGACGTCGTGTGCGTCGCTTCTTCTTTTGCGCGGCAGAATCAACCAGTAATCCCCCCATCACGACGATTGCCAGCACCACGATAACTAATCTGCGAATTGACCCTTCAGGCATCTGCAAACCTCCCCGGAGCGCAACCGTCTAGTTTGCCGGCACGCGCTCCAGTTTCCTCAAACAATTGAGTGATGCGTCACTTGTAAAGCAGGATGCTTCGTCCTGTCCATCTCCAAAGAATCAACGTCCGGCCGGGCGTAGAGTTCCTGTTTTAAGACCCCCGGCTTCAATGGCGCCCGCATCGCTCGCGATCCCCCAGCTAACCCATCTGAATCTGAAAACTGATTGGCATCGTCCGCAAAGATTGAGTAAGACCGGCAACACAGATTAGGTCAGCCCCGGATTCAGCAAACTTGCGGGCATCGTCCAGGGTCAGATCGCCCGAGATTTCAATGAGGATCGAGTCTGAAAGCTGGCGCGCATAATCGATCCGATCCTTTGCTTCATTGTCCGCCACATTCCGCAGCACCAGCGAGCTCGCTCCCGCCTCAATTGCGTCTTTCATCTCCGCCTTGCTCACAACCTCAGCCGCCACCCGATGAATGTGGCCGACTTTTTCGTTTGCGATTTTAACCGCGTCGCCGATTCCCCCCACAATTGCGGCATGGTTGGCCGTAACGCAAACGCCGTCATCCAAACCATAGCGGCCGTTTACGCCGCCGCCCAGCAAGACCGCGTATTTTTCCAGCATCCGCAAACCCGGCGTGGTCCGCCGTGTGTCAGCAATTTTGGCGCTCGTGCCTTCGACGGCGCGGACAAACTGGCGCGTCGTCGTGGCGATTCCCGAAAGATGCTGCAGCAGATTCAGCGCGACCTGTTCGCCCGCCAGCAGCACATCGGCAAACCCGCTGGTGCGCGCAATCACCTTGCCAGCCTCGACTTCTTCGCCATCAGCGGTGAAGGCTTCGAGCTGTTGTTGCGGATCAAGCGACACGAAGACTTCTTCAGCCGCTTCCAATCCGGCGACGACCATGTGCGCTCCCGCGATGAAGCGGCCCTTCGCGCGCGCGTTCCGCATCAGCAGGCTTTGCGTGGTGATATCGCCACGGCCAAGATCTTCGCGCAGAAAAAGCCCGATGCTGGAATAAAGCGCGCCTTCGTCGAGCCAGTTCAATGAGCTTCCTCCGCGCGCACCCGCGTTCGGCGTCCCGCCTTCAGGCAGATAGTTCGAGTTTCCGCCCGAAGGCGGTACTCCAAACCAGCGGAGTCCGAACAATGTTTCATGACAGCGCCTCCAACATCTGATCGAGCGCCGACGTTCTTTGATCGATATCGGCGACGCGCGATCTCAATTCAGCGACCTTCTCAGCGGGCGCGCGATTCACAAAATCAGAATTGCCGAGCTGCGACTCGAGTTTGGCCGCTTCCTTTTGCAGCTTCTCGCGCTCACGCAATAAACGCGCGCGCTCCTGCGCAAAATCGATCAAACCTTCCAAAGGCACTGCGACTTCTGCGCCGCCGGCCAGCACTGCGCGGGCTGCGGCCTTAGGCATTTGCACCGTCCCGTCAATCGAGACGCCGGCGGCGCGAGTCAACCGCGCAATCTGATCGGCGCTGGACAAAAATACCGGCTGCATTTCCGCGTTGGCCGCGATCATCAACTGAATGCGATCGCCGGGCTTAATATTCATCTCAGAGCGAATGTTCCGTACTCGCGAAATCAGATCGATAACTGCCTGCATTTCCGATTCAGCACGCTCGTCAATCAAAGCTGGGTCAGCGGTCGGATAAGCCGCCAGCATGACGCTCGGCTCTGCGCCTTCATAAGCTTGGTGCAGCTGGGCAGAATGATTTATCGGCAGTCTCAGCCACAACTCTTCCGTCAAATAGGGCATGAAGGGATGCAGCAATCGCAGTGATTGTTCAAGGATCGAAATCATTCGCGCGCGGGCGGTGCGCCGTTCGGGCGAATCTTTCTCTGAGGTGACCATCGCTTTCGACAGCTCAATGTACCAATCACAGAAATCATCCCAGAAAAAGTGATAGAGCGTCTGCACGGCCGCGTGAAAGTCGTAGTGTTCAAGCTGCTTATCGACGTCGCGGGCGGTTTTGTGAAGTCGTGTCAGGATCCAGCGATCGTGTAATGGCAGGCTGGCGCGATTATTGAACGGATCAATGGGCGTGGTCGGTGTCCCAACTTGCTCGTCCGCATTCAGCAAGCAGAAACGCGCCGCGTTCCAAATCTTGTTGGCAAAATTCCGATAAGACTCGACCTGCTTCTCGTTCCAGCGCGTGTCAGTCGAGCCGATCGACGCCAGCATTAAGCGCGTCGCGTCGACGCCGTACTTGTCAAAGACCTCGAGCGGATCGACGCCATTCATCTTGGTCTTGGACATGCGCTGGCCGTGCTTGTCGAGCACCGTGCCGGTGACGTAGACATCGGCGAACGGCTCACGACCAATAAACTTCAACCCGGTCATCACCATCCGCGAAACCCACAGGAAGATTATGTCGCGGGCAGTAATCAGGACCGACGTGGGGTAAAAAGTCTTCAGGTCGTCAGTCTCTTCCGGCCAGCCGAGCGTTGAAAAGGGCCAGAGCGCTGAGGAAAACCAGGTGTCAAGGACATCCTCATCCTGTGTCAGCTCAATCGTGCCGGCTTTCGCTTCAGCCTCGGCGCGTGTACGCGCGACAATCGTCCGGCCATCTTTGGTGTACCAGGCGGGAATCTGATGTCCCCACCAAAGCTGTCGCGAGATGGTCCAATCGCGCAGGTTCTCGAGCCAGTCGGAATAAACTTTTTCGTAAGGAACTTCAGGAACGAATTCTGGTTTGCGGTCCTGGCGGAGTTTGGCCAGGGCCAAATCGCGCAACTGGTCCATCCGGCAGAACCATTGCGTCGAAATCAACGGTTCCAGGACAGTCTTGCATCGTTCGCATTTCGAAATCGCGAATTCGTAATCGACGACTTTCTCAAGCAGGCCGAGAGTTTCCAGCTTTTCCAGCACCAGCTCGCGCGCTTTGTATCGGTCCAGTCCGGCGAAATCCGCGCCCGCCGCTTCAGTCATCCGCGCAAACTGATCGATTACCTGCACCTGTTCGAGGTTGTGCCGCAAGCCCATTTCATAGTCGTTCGGGTCATGCGCCGGGGTAATCTTCACTGCGCCCGTGCCGAATTCCGATTCGACATAATCATCGGCGATGACGGGAATTTCGCGATTGATGAGTGGCAGGATCAAGGTCTTACCAATTAGACTTTGGTAACGCTCGTCCTTTGGACTCACCGCTACGGCAGTGTCGCCCAGCATTGTCTCAGGGCGCGTCGTCGCGACCACCACCTCTCCGGCCGCATCCTTGAAGGGATAGCGAATGTAATAGAGTTTCCCCTGCTGTGGCTCGCGCAAGACCTCGAGATCAGAGAGCACGGTCTGATCATTCGGGCACCAGTTAACGATCCGGTTACCGCGATAGATCATCCCTTCTTCATACAAACGGACAAATTCCTCGCGCACCGCGCGTGAAAGGTCTTCATCCATCGTGAACTTGTATCGCGACCAGTCGACCGACGCGCCTTCGCGCCGTAGTTGATTGAGAATCTGCCCGCCGTATTCCTGCTTCCATTGCCAAACGCGGGCGACGAATTTCTCGCGGCCCAGGTCATGCCGGGTCAAACCTTCCTTCTTCAGTTGACGCGTAACCATTAGCTGCGTCGAGATGCCTGCGTGATCCATTCCCGGCAGCCACAGCGCGCGAAAACCCGACATGCGCTTATGCCGCGTCAACACGTCCATCATCGTGTGTTGCAGAGCATGGCCCAGGTGCAGCGAACCCGTCACATTCGGAGGCGGAATGACTATGGTGAAAACCGGCGCCGCCGGGTCCTGGTTAATCTCAGGAGCAAAATAGCCGCGCTGCTCCCAGCGCGCGTAGTGGTGCCGCTCGGCTTGGGAAGGGTCGTAGGTTTTGGGGATTTCGGTCATTCGCAATAACGTCTCAATTTTTCAGAGGCAGGCGAGCGCCCGCTTACTTGTTCAATTCAGGTGCAACTGGATTGTAAATCAACCGGCGCAGCTTTTCACATCAGCCTCGCGGCGGAGACTAATGGCTCGGCCATGCCGATGGGCGTAAAGTCGAACGAACGCAGTCAGTACCATCCGCGTGAGCGGATGGGACGAGGACGCACCTCAACACGCCCTTGGTCCCATTTGCTGACGCAAATGGTACTGACTCATTCGCAGAACCTAAACCGTTATGCGTAAAGCGCGCTCACGTTAACTGCAGGTCTAGCAACGCGGCGCCTCCGACCGCGATGTTTCGTTCAGTAGCGGTCATAGACCGCCCAGATCTAAGAGGCAATCTCTGTCGGTAAGTCGGAGACTTACCGGGCATCGGCATGGCCGAGCCATTTGGGTTGAGGTTCGTTCTGAGGTGAGGAGTCGCAGAGGTACCGCCCATCGACTTGGCCGAGCTGTTGCCAACACTCCAAGAATAAAGGCGGGCCGTGGCGCCCGCCTCTATGATCAGCTGGTTTATGTTCCCGCTGTTATTTCTGCTCGTCCAATTTTTTCCTGATCATCAATTCAGAGAGCTCCGGCACAACTTCCCAGGCGATCTCGCGCACCACTCGGTCTGACAAATGCTCGACGACCCGCCGGGCAATCGCGTCGATAACCTCAGGCGAGAGTTGATCCGAACTCAATTGAGATGGCGCGCTCGACCAGTCGCCTGAGGGGATTCCGGGCGCAACGACTTCAGGTTCCGCCTCGGCAACCACCGGTTCGGGCGCAGCCATTTCGGAATCAGCTGCAACGGCCACTGGCGGTTCAATCACGGGCTTTTCCTGCGGCTGCCAGGAAGAGCTTTGGGAGACCGCCGGTGACTCGTCGTCGAGGTCGAGAATCACATCATCATCGGTGACTGCGGCCGCCGCGTAATCGCTTTCATCCAGGTCAAGCAAGGCGTCATTGAACGTCGGGCGAGAGGGCTCAGGTGTGTTTACGGTTTCGTTCATACTTGTAGGGTGGGTGTACTCGACGGTCGCCGCGACAGGCGTAAAGTGGCTCGGACCAGCGTTCATCGCGTGCTCATATTGCGGCTCGACCTCAATCGTATCTTCAAAATCCGCCGGCGATTCAAACGCGTTCGCTTCAGGCGAACTGATTGCCGGCTCCAGATGGGCAGTATCGGCAGTCTGAAAATCAATGTCGGGAGCACAGGCGCTTCCAGAGGCTTGTGATTCAGCAGTTTCGAGTGGCGCCGCCTCAACCAGCACCTTCACATTAGGTTCCGCTTTAACTGGTTTTGCAGGTGGTGGAGATTGCGGCACAGCCACCTGCGCAGCTGGTTTATCGGGACTGAGCAATGAACCAACGCGAGTGACAAGCTGACGTATGGACTGGAAAGGCTTGGTCATTATATCGTCGGCGCCGGCCCGCTGCGCCTCAGCTTCATCAAAAGGCGCAAACGAACTGACGAGTAGCATTACCGGAATTTGCGAAAAGCGCTGGTCATCCTTAATAGAACGGCAAAGCTCATAACCGTTCAGCCCGGGCATGAACGCATCGGCGAGTACGACATCCGGTGTGAACTGCTCAAGCTTTTCCAGCGCTGATCGGCCGTCCCCGACTGAGACGACCTTCATTCCTTCATCGGAGAAAGTCAGTTCAATGACTTTCTGCACCGCGGCTGAATCGTCAGCCAGCAACAACGTTCTTCCGGCAATCAACTTATCTTCCCTGGTTCGCCCGTGTCGGTCGGGGGGTGGTGGCATCCGCCACAATTCGACCCTAGCACCCACTTGAAAACCGCGTCAAGAGTTTTTATGGCTTTTAGATGCTGAAAGGCCCTGCCAAATGCGGGCCCTTAGCTTTCGGGTGAACTATGCCTACTTGGGGAGCAGGCTGCATTGACTGGGAAGATTGCCATTGAATTCGAAATTGGCACCCACCACGATCGGCTGATCAGAGGTAACTCGCACCGTAAAAGCTACTTCCGTCACGCCGTCGAATCCCGGGCCTCCGGTTTGTGGCATGACCCAATTCAGGTCGCGCGTATGCCCGGGCGCCAGAGTCACCGTGCTGGCGCCTGACTCGCCGGGATAATTCGACGCCGGACTGGAACCGGGGATGGTTACTCCGGCCAGATTGGTTCCTGAGATGTCCAGAATATTGACGGCAATATTCGCAGTTGAGCCACTGCCATTGAAAACATATAGATCGCTGCGCGGATTTCCGGCGGCGTTTGGCAAATTCGCTGGGGTGCATACCCACACAAACGGCGGCCCACCGCTTGAACTTCCCGGATCACCCTGCGGGCCCGGTGATCCTTGTGGTCCTGGCGGTCCGGGCGGCCCCGCTGGCCCCTCAACATTCCACTGCACAAAGTCCTCGTTGTTGTGACAGGCGCTGCTCGAATCAACCAGCCGCATATTTCCGTTGCCCGGGTTTACGCAAGCTGAGAGCACGGTCGAATTGTTGGTGGCGAGTTTGACGATTGGCACCATCACCAGGAGTATGGCGATCGCCGCAAGGCAAGCTATTAGTGTCTTTCGTAAGATATCTCCGCTCATTTCACTCTCCTCGTGCGGCATCCGCCGCGTTTCGGTCTTCGTTGAGCGCGCATATCTAACGACAGCTTTCAACGTCGGGTCAAACTTTTTTGGAAATCTGGTGCGGACAGTTTGATAAAGCGAAATACCTCGACGCGTAGCGTCGACGTGACTTTAGCCCGGCTCTTTAGAGGCCGTGTTAAAACTCGAATTCCTCTTCATGTTTTTCTTCGTGTTAGTTCGTGTGATTTCGTGGATCGTCCGTTACGTCGCCAAAAAGAACGATCCACGAAATCACACCAACCATCACGAAACGCAGCAACGTGCAGATCAGACGGAAGGCAGCTCCGGGCGCCTCATGCGACGGGCTAGGTGCTGAAACCAATCAATACTTTACCGCGCGCCGCTTTGCGCTTCCGATACCAGGCCGCCTTGCTCGTATGCCACCGCGCTATCATCTGCGATCCGGTAACGCAGGAAGGCCCCGACGCCGCCAATCGGCTCAAGCAGGTGTTCATCTTCAACAAAGGTGACGCGCGCCGAAGACATCTGTTCGGCCCGTCTCACGAGCTCGTCGGCGACGACGCGTTGATCGATTTCAACCGGAACAACTCCCTCAACTGTATAGGCAGCCAGAACCTTTTTGACTTCGGTTTCATCGTATTCAAGGTTCACCGGACTGGCGGTGATGAGCATCTCTTCAACCTGTCCATTGGAAACGGCCGCCAGAGTCTCGACCACGCCGCCGACCCCAAGATCGTCTGCGCGATACTCATTCAATAAGCGCTCGACTTTTTGCAGGTCTGTCAGGGTGTCGTGACGCCGAAACGCACTCAGCGATTCCTCGAGCAGTTCGTGCTCAGGAGTATGGACGCCTAAACTCAGCACATCGATAATTCTTTCCGACAGATCTTTTGGCATTTGTTCGCGCAAAAGCGGAATCACCGTCTCTTCATCGCCGGCCAGAACGACGCGTTCAATTTCTTCCTCGCGAACAATGCGCCCAAGAAGATCTATGACTTCTTTGGCATGATGCAGGTGATAATTTTCCCTGTGCCGCTGGTACCTGGCCTGTGACCAGCCGCCACCTTTTGCCTGCCTGGTCTTGACGTTATCGATTGCCTCTTTCTCGATCGGCCGGCCAGCCGCAAAAACGAAGACTCGCGCCCGGTTGGTATCCGCCAGCAGCACCGCATAGCGAGGGTACTGATCGATCAGCCGGGCCAGCGGATAAAGATGCGGCCGATCGTAAACGAAGAGGCGATGGCGTTCGAAAGGCGCCGCGAACTGACCCACTTCGAAATAATCCTTCGCGGCTGAACAAGCAAATATGGCGGTGCCCTGGGCGTCGGGGCGCAAACCATTTTCGAGATATCGCACAATGCGCACGAAATCTTCTTCAAAGCTCGCTCGCGACGGCGAATGTGTTTCGTAGGTGCGTCCGCGTTCGGTGAGTTGCTTGCGCACCCATGGCAGAATATTCTGACGGCCATGCTGATCGGCGCGCCCGTCCAGGTACAGGCTGATAACCGGGGCTGCGGCGTTTTCAAACCGTAGCAGACGCTGTATCAACTGTCCCGGCTGATCCAGCGCTGGTATCGACCCTTGATTCAAGCGTGCTTTCGATGTGCTCATCAAAAACCCGGTCAGAACCGCCTGCGGTAGCGGGCGGGCCCACCAACCTAAGCAGCCCGGCGTTTGCCGGCCAGACTTTTCTTCAAGGCCGCCATTAGATCAACGACCTTGCCTTCCTTTTGCTCGGGCACTTCAACTTCAACCACGTCCTTATGCTGTTTGCGTTTCCTCTCCACCAGTTTGAGCAGTTTTTCAGTCTGTTCGTCTTTCAATTCGCCGAGCGAGAGACGCTTGTCTGAATGCTTCTCGATCAATTTCTCAAACTTGCTGACGGCGGCAGCCGCCACTTTCTTCTTTTCGGGCAGCCCAATCTCTTTGGGCGTGCGAATCTCGTCAGAAAACCGCATCGTCTCGGCGCGCAAGATCTCATTCTCGGGAAAAATCGCGACCAGATACTCTTTGCCGCGCATGACAAAGGTCGCTACTCCGGCCAGCTTTTCTTTCTCCATCGTGTGCGACAGCAGTTGATAGGCTTTTTCCGAACCTTCGCTGGGCGCCAGAAAGTAAGACCGATCGAAGTAGAGCGGCGGAATGTCCTCAAGCGGCACGAAACGCCGCAAATCAATGTCGCGGCTTTGTTCGGGCGCCAGTCGTTCCAGCTCTTCGTCCGTCACGATCACATAACGGTCTTTATCGAATTCAAAACCGCGCACCATGTCTTCATCGTCGAGATCGTCACCGGTCTTTTGAGAATAATAGCGACGTGCCAGCGGTTCACCTTCCGGCCCCAGCATGCGCAGTGGCGCGCGATTGCTACGATTGCCGGGATATAAGTCGACCGGCACACTCACGAGTCCGAACGTTAGGGTGCCTGACCAAAATGGCCGCGCCGATCGCGCGGTGTTGTCGTCAGATGTTTTCCTACGTGTGGCTGTTTTCCGTGCCATCTGCTCACGCTGCCTTCTTCTGCTTCTTCAGTGTCTCGATGCTCTTTGACAAGACCTTGTCGAGTGAAGTCGTCTTCTTCTTTGATTTCACCAACTGCAACCGCGGCTTATGGCCCTTCGCCTTTTTCTCGACAAACTCCATGACCCGTTCGCGATATTCGTCCTTGTATTCCTTTGGCTCGAAATCGCCTTTCAGCAACTCGACTAATTGCGTGGCCATCGCCAGCTCTTTCTTGTCGGGCGCGCGGCCTGACGGCTTGGGCAGATCCTTCGCCGAGAGGACTTCCTCGGCGTTGCGCAAGGTGAACAGCATCAGGTACTCGTCCACGGCCCGGACCGCCCCGACGTACGGCTGTTTGCGCATCACCCAACGGGCGACGCCCTCGCGCTTCTTGTTTTGCAGAGCTTCGGCCAGCGCAAAGTACGCGGCCGCATCTCCATCCGGCCCCAGATAGTAAGGCCGGTCAAAATATTCAGGTGGAATTTGTGTGGGCGGAACAAACTGAGTGATCTCGATGTCGCGCGAACTCTCGGGTTCCAGTTTTGCCAGTTCCTCTTCATCCAGGATTACAAATGTGCCTGGCTCGACTTCGAACCCTTTTTGAATCTCTTCGCTGGAGACTTCTTTGCCACTGTCGGGCTCAACCATATGCTGCTTGACGCGCATTTTTGATTTCTGGTCCAGGATGTGGAAGCGTACGGTTCTGTCCTGCACCGCTGAATACAGCTTCACCGGCACCTTCGTCGAATTCAGCTTCAAATCGCCCTTCCAGATTGCTCGCGCAGCCATTTCAATGCTCGCTCTCTGCTGCCACGCAAACGGAGCACAGAACCTCAGTTTCGACCGTCGTCCCTACACAGATTCCGCACAGCGGCCCATCGCAGGCAACACAACGAAACTCCGTCTGGATTACGTACGTGTGACTGCATGCCGGACAGACTTCCGTGCCTTCATCCAGCCACCACGGCGCGTTCTGCTTGCTCTTCCGCACAACTTTTCAAATTAAAAGCATTTCAAGTTCCACAGTTCAGGTGTATTTTGAAGTGTGTTAGGATGGGCTTACCCCCTCAAATCCCCAGCTGTCGATTAGTTCCCTTTCTTTTGCAGCTCCCTCATTTTTGCCTGACGGATTAATGTGGCGGACATGGATTTAGCAAGAACCTTGCTGGAGAGACCCAGCCAACAATCACCAGATCAGACGGACGAGCTTAAGCAGCAGCGCAAGTGGTTTGAAACGACGCTGGCGAGCATTGGCGACGGCGTCATTACAGCGGACTGCGACGGAACTGTCACTTTGCTGAATCCAGTGGCAGAGCAATTAACCGGATGGTCCAACGCCGAAGCCAAAGGCCAACCGCTCCAGAAAGTTTTCCACATTGTCAACGAGGACACGCATGTTGAGGTGGAAAACCCGGCTCTCCGCGCTATGGAAGAAGGTGTGATCTTCGGACTTGCAAATCACACGCTGTTGATAACCAGGCACGGGCGCGAAATCGCCATTGACGACAGTGGCGCCCCAATCAAATCGGGCGGTGAGATGATGGGTGCCGTGCTGGTTTTTCGCGATATAACTGAGCGGCGGCGCGCGGAACAGACTCGAGCGTTGCTCGCGCAAATTGTCGACTCGTCAGACGATGCGATTTTGAGCAAAAGTCTTGAAGGCACTATCACATCCTGGAATCATGCCGCCGAACGAATGTTTGGTTGGAACGCCGACGAGGCGATTGGCGAATCGATCACTCTGATCATTCCGCCTGAACTGCGCGATGAAGAAACGATGATCCTCAGCCGCCTAAGACAAGGACAACGGATTGAACATTTTGAGACGATCCGTGTCGCCAAGGACGGCCGGCGACTGAATGTCTCGCTTACGGTTTCGCCAGTGCGAAACAAGTATGGCGAAATCATCGGAGCTTCAAAGATAGCTCGTAACATTACCAGTCGTGTCCGCGCCGAAGAAGAACGGTCGATTCTGCTGGCCAGTGAACGCGCCGCGCGCGAGCGCGCCGAAGCAGCCAGTCGAGCGAAAGACGAATTCGTCGCCATGATCTCGCACGAAATTCGCTCGCCTTTAAATGCAATCATGGGCTGGTCTCAGATGCTGCGCCAGGGAACTCTCGACCAAACGGCAACGAAGAATGCGCTGGAGAGTATCGAGCGAAACGCGCGTGCCCAGGCGCAATTGGTGTCCGACCTGCTGGATATCTCGCGGGTGATCACCGGCAAGCTTCGCATAAATGCGCGGCCTGTCGATATCACGACCGCTCTTGACTCAGCGCTAGAAGCGATCCGGCCCGCCGCCGACGCCAGGCAAATCACGATTGCCGTCGAGCGCGAACCCTACGCCACGGTCGTCACCGGTGACACCGATCGTTTGCAGCAGGTCTTTTGGAACTTGTTGTCGAACGCGGTCAAGTTTACTCCCCGTAATGGCCGGGTAGAAATAAAGATCGCGCGCTCTGATTCGCAACTGGGGATCACCGTAAGTGACACGGGCGCCGGCATTAGCCCGGAATTTCTGCCCTTTATTTTCGAACGGTTCACGCAGGCCGATACCACGACGGCCAGGAAACATGCTGGCCTGGGGTTAGGTTTGGCAATCGTCAGGCACATCGTCGAACTGCATGGCGGTACAATTAGCGCGGAAAGTGAGGGAGTAGGAAAGGGCACCTCGTTTCACATCTCTTTACCAGTGCGGGCGCTGCGTCGCCAGGAAGTCGCGCCGCCGGGTCCGCGGGGGGCGGTGAACGCCCTGACCGAAGAAATCACGCTGGACGACGTGCGTGTGCTGATTGTAGACGACGAGGCCGAGACTCGGGATCTGTTGAAGATCATGCTCGCCTCGCACGGCGCAGAGGTAATGACCTCTGCTTCGGCCGCCGAGGCGCTGCCGCAAATGGACGCCTGGAAACCCGATGTCCTGGTTTCTGACATTGGCATGCCGGTCCTGGATGGCTACGCGTTTATTAAGCGCGTGCGCGCGCTTGACTCTGCGCAACGCAAAATTCCGGCAATCGCCTTGACGGCCTATGCGCGGGCGGAGGATCGAATGCGCGCCCTGGCCGCCGGCTTTCAAATGCATGTGCCGAAACCGGTTGAGGCGTCAGAACTGGTAATGGTAATTGCCAGTCTGGTTAAGCGGATTTGAAGGTCGCGTGCTGTTCTCTGGAAACGAACCGATCAAGCAGGTCGTCCAATCGACCAAAATTAAGCGGCTTTAAGAGATAGTCATCGCAACCGGCGTCGAGCGCAGCCTGCCGGTAACGGCTCGGGTCGTGTCCTGACACGATGAGGATTGGCACGCGCTTAAAACTCGGATGCAAACGCAGGTTTCTGGTCACCGCCAGACCATCGAGCTTTGGCAGCTCAAGATCCAAAAGCAACAGATCGGGCCGCTTTCTTATTGCCACTTCCAGCGCCCGAATCCCATTTTCGGCTGATACCACCTGATAGCCTTTGGATTCCAGCAGCACCCGCATCATCTCGCGCGCGTCGGCGCTGTCCTCGGCAACGAGAATTGTGGGTTTCCATGGTGAGATAGGCGTCGGGCAAGCAGTCTGGGACTGGGAAGACCCCGGCAAACTTAAAACCATTTTCTTCCTCTGCATGGCGGGGGAAACGCTTTCGTCGGGAAATCGAACTTCAGGAGGTTGGTTCATTCTCCCCTTAGTTTTGAGCAAACCATGTTCCTTTGCTGTCGGGGCGATTGGCTGCCAAGTTTAACGGTTCTGTCACAGCTGGTCTGTACGCTTGATGACTTAACGCCGCACGCGACCGGAGCTAGCGGCTGGAGCGCAAGCCTCCTCGCTTGCAATAAGGGCGAAGCGCCAGGGCAACCGGAACGGTTGCGCTCCAGTCACGCGAGTCTTAATTAGTTTGAATCTTCTTCAGGGAAGAGTTGAGTAGCTAGGCGTTGGCCGTCAGCTTCAATTCCAGCGCATTGGCTATCGCGACGGGTAATACGTGGATAAGATGATCTTTTCTGAAGACGCCCTGCCCCCCGGCTGCGAGAACATCGTCATGCGTAATGGTATGAGTGACGGTTACCAACAGAATTGGTGTAGTGATATCGAATAGCCTGATTTTACGGCACAAATCGATACCCGTACCGTCCGGCAAATGATAATCAAGCAGGATCAGATGAAACTTCTCGGACGCCGCGCGACGCAGACCTTCGCCGTGACTGTGTTCAGCCACCACTTTCCAACCCTTTAGTGTCTCGGCAACCAGAGCACACGTATCCAGGTTGTCGTCTACACACAAAACACGCCTTTTCGAACGCATCGTTATGATCGCCTCAACGCGGGTTAGATTAGAAAGGGGAACAGCTGGAAACAAGTTAGCATAGAACACATCCTCCGGCTGACGCAACAGCGCGGCAGCAGCCGTCAGTAAATAGATTCTTTTTGCAACAATGATCTTGAAAGCGTTATGCGGGAGGCTGATGAACCTGATCACACAGCAGCGGCTTCCAGTTGTCGATGCATCTCAGCGACATCGCCCGCCACCGCCAACACCTTTCCCTTGGCCGCGAACTTGGGTGACAATGCCCCGGCAAAATAAAAAGCATCGCCGCATAACCTCGCCCAGATTGACGAATAGACTTCATAAATCAGGACGCCGTCGAAAAGAAACACCTCCGCAATCCTTCCCAACCGGCGCCCATCCTGAGCTGTAACCAGTCGCCCAATCAGATCCCGCTTTGCGCGCAGGACCGTATTTAGAGGCGAAGCATCTGTCCACACCAGCGATTCGTTGCGCTTAACAATTATGTCAGCGCCGATGAGGACCACATCGCGGCAATCTGTCAGCGCGCAGGTTCCGTCATATCTTCTCACCGCAAAGCCTTTAAGCTTGCCGCTTGATGTTTCAACCAGCAGATCAGTGACCCGGCCAAGGTTGGTGCCGGTCTCTCTCGAAACGACTGGCCTGTCGATTATCTGTCTTAAGCGCTGGTTGTTCATTGTCGATCCCGCCGCCCTTCTAAGCAGAACTGACGAATCAGAAAAGGTTCCGGATGACTAATCGAGGCCGCCATCCGCGTGTCGCGCTCACGAATCTCTGCGGCAAAAGACGTGCCCGGTAGTTATTGGTTGACGCCCGGAGAAAAGATGGCGAAATTTGGCCTTAAACGATCCGCCATTGAAGTGAGCGTGAATGGTAAGCGAACAACAAGAGCTCCAGTAATGCGCTGTTCGACACCAGTCGATACACCGTGGAAACGCAGGCGAAGAGGTGCTCGAACAAAGCCGGACGAAGAGCCACGCTGTCAGCAATTGATTTTTCGCTGAGAAAAAGGTGGCGGCGCGAAGCCTCCCAAACTTCGCGCCGCCGGCTCACATCAATGATGTGAGGCGCGTCGACGATGTCCTCACCCCATCGCGCGCGCGGGTGAATGCGTCCAGCAATTCACCAGTTGAACAGGCTTATATCACATTCACAGTTGCGGCGGAGAAATTTTGGTTGAATCTGCTGTGTGAATTCTCGGAATCAGATTCGCACCATGCTCGCGCGATTGGCATTATTCTTGCGAACACAGCGGATGCACACCCGACCCTGACTCAATAGAAGACAACGGAGGCAGCACATGATTGATCGTGCTTCAGATCACAACAGAGCCGGGCAGGAGAACGCGTGCTGCGTGATCTGTGGGGCGACGATCTCTTCAACGAGCCGCACATCGCTTGATCGACTTTGTCTGATCTGTCGCGCGGCCATTCTCAATCGTATATTCCAGGCGCGACACCATCAGACACGCAGACTAAAACGTTCTTGAGTGGTAATCATAAGATTCACCGGGGGATCGCGCGCTAAAGGCTGTTTGCGCGGCTAAAGATTCATCATGGCAAGCGCGAAAGCCGCCGGTGTTGAGGGTCCTCCGCCGCATTTTCCTCAAAATCGTCCGCCATTACCTGATAGCATTCGCAGGCCGTCTGCTCGATCGCGCCCCGATCGTTAATGACAATCTTCCGGCGATGACTGGTAATGGCGTGCCTGGCCTGGAGCACGGATGCCGCGACACTCACCCCCGCGCGACGCACGCTGATCCGGTTGGCGATGTCTTCCTGGGTAAAAGGTAAATCGAGCGAACCTACGCGGTCATGCATCATCAGCAGCCACACACTTAATCGTTGTAAGACCGTGTGTCGCACGTTGCAGACCGAACGCTGGCAAATCTGGGTGAACAGGCTGCGGTAAGCGCGCATGATGCCATCATGAATCGGCTCGCTCTTACGGAGCAACTCTCTCAGGAATGTGGTGGGGATGCTGAGGGCTGCGCCGCCCACGGATACGCGCGTCGAATGAAGTGCCCGGCCACCCCCAACCAGCGCCGGCAAACCAACTATGCCCTCCCGTCCGGTCATCGAAATTTCGACCGACGATCCATCCTCGAGAATGGCTAACGCGGAAACAATCGCATCAATCGGAAAATAGATAGATTCAATTTCATCGCCGGTTTCAT
The DNA here is from genome assembly GCA_046728235.1 of Acidobacteriota bacterium. Classification (GTDB taxonomy): domain Bacteria; phylum Acidobacteriota; class Blastocatellia; order Pyrinomonadales; family Pyrinomonadaceae; genus UBA11740. The sequence goes on along the minus strand of JBKPEE010000146.1, from coordinate 2,865 downwards.
AAACCACACTTGCAGAAGAAAGGTGAACTGGTTTGGCCAAAGCTACGACCTTATGTACCTCAGACTGCGCGAGGCTTGCCAGCACCAGATTATGGGTAGTAATTACCTGGTGCTTAGCGGCGCGCTGATCGTCCTCTGGTGGTTCGTCATGCCTGGCTCTGGAAAACTGTTGCATTGAAGTCAACATGACATCCCGCTCGCGATACCAGGGAGGTCGTAATCGAGAAGCTTACGGAACTGTCGAGGAAAAACGAAACTCTAACGGCTATAACCGCGACACGCTAGCACATTTATTCCGATAACTGAAACACTTTCGTGCGCGAGTCGTGACTGAAAGTTGCCTTTTGTTGCCGCGGAGATAAGTTCTGCTTCATTCACACCTCGCTTTCGGAGCGGGTGACAGCCGTTAACCGCAACCAGGCGAACGTGCAAGGGGCGCTCTGTTTTTTACGAAAGTTCAACCAAAGGCGAAAAATTCCGCCACGAAAGAACCCACTAACCCCGCATGGTAATGGGACTTGCGGCGCCCAGGATAAGTCGGGCCGCCGCACTTTCTGCTTGACAGGCCGAAACGGCATCGTTTAGCATTCGCCGTCGTTTCAATCAGTGCCAGGGTTTGGAATTACGCCTGCCTTCGCATTTCGATTTGCAAGCGCGACAAATAAAGAGGAATCGAGTTTTGCCTCGAAGTATGTGCACTAAGATCAGATTTTGCGACGATCGATGTGCATTGTTCGTTGTGTTTCCGTATTGCGCCCCACAAGAAAGCGCGTCCGGCTCACAGCATTAACTTACGGCGAAGTAGCATAGACTTTAGTCTGCGATTGGTTAATTCCCGGCATTAAACCAGGCGTGCACAGACTGAAGCCTATGCTACGAAAGCCGTTTTGATCGAATCGTTAGGAGGATTCGTTTGTATGTCTAGAATAACCGGTAAGGTCAAGTGGTTTAATAATTCGAAGGGCTATGGCTTCATTGAGCAGCCAGGCTCGTCGGATATCTTCGTTCACTACAGCGCCATTCAGGGCGACGGCTTCAAGACCCTCGAAGAGGGGCAGGAAGTCGAATTTGAAGTGACGCAGGGCCCCAAAGGACCACAGGCTGAAAAAGTGACCAAAGCTTAGTCTCCCGGCTTGCTTTACAGCATAGCCACTGACCGCTTCCGGTCGTGAGCCCGGAAGACGCGGAATAGAAAAGGCGATCTCAAATGCTTGAGATCGCCTTTCTTTCTTTGATAGCGGAATGGGGCGTTGCTGCAAGAGTCGGCAAAGCCGACGAATGATAGTAGCCCACCGATTCATCGGTGGGGTTTAGGAGACCTTTATTGAGTAAGTCCGTGAAGCGGACGGCTGAATTTAAAGATCGCAAGAGCACACCTTTTTCAGCCGTCCGTTTCACGGACTATCTGTGAAACAAACACCATTCCCCAGCACTGAAGCGCTGGGCTAGTTTCATTCAGTCCGCTTCGCGGACGCACAAAACAATACTTTTGCAGGAAAGCCCTATATGTCCCATCATTGCCATATGTCCCATCAGGCCTTTACTTCTCAATCTTCGCTTTGAAACTCACGTGGCCGTTATCGACATCAACCGAAAAGACGACGCAATTATCACCAAACTGTTGTTTCAAAGCTTCGGTACGTTCCATGATCAGCCGGTGAAAGCGCGAGAAGCTCAGATCCTGAGCGCTCTCGCCACAACTGCGCTTCGCTTCCATCAATGCATCGTACACGCCCTTGACAGTCTTTACGTCGTGACGAACGTCCTGGCATGAGAACTCTGACTTGATGAACTGCGACGGTTCGTGGACGGGTGCCCGGGCTGCGGCAGTGCCTCTTCCCTCTTCGCGATCCTGCAACATTCGCCGCCACAATTCGCGAAAAGACGCGTAGCGCGTTGAAAGCGAGTTTAAGTGGTAACGCTGCGCGAAATTCAATGTGCGATCATCAGCCAGGCGCTTGAGCTGCGATTCGACCCTCAGCTTGGTGTCGTAAGGCGGACGTTTCGATCCGCCATTGAAGTAAACGTCGAACTCGATTTTGAGCCGCCGAATATCCTCTTCCACGCGGGTCAACTGCTCTTCGACCGTCGGTCCCGCCTCGAAACCGGGGACATTCTTTAACTTCTCGCGACGCTCCTTCGCAAGGCGCGATAACCTACTTTCGTTTTTGGCCAACTGGAAATCTCCTCGACGCGGCGCAAGCAGGGTCACCGCTGCTAATTCCAGTCTAGGCGCTGGCCTTGGAACGTGTCAATAATGTTCTTTTGAAACGGGAATGGACTTCAAAGACGACCCCCGAAATCGCCGGAAAAGTCACGAACAAGGCCGGATTCGGCTTGGTTCGTCTGGATTCCGTCAGCCCCCGGGAAAGGGCAATGACATAAGTGGCAGATCAAACAACTAAAGCCCTCTCCCTTTGGGTGAGGGTTTAGCCAACCAAACTAGTTTTCGGAACACCGCGAGAGATGAATTCGCATAGCGAATTCATCTCTCACAGGCTTTGCCTCAAAGTCAGATCTAGCTCTCTGGTCAGAAGCGTTCCGTTCGTGTTACTTCGTATGACTTCGTGGATCGTCCTTGTTTTCCGAACGAACAGAAACGATCCACAAAATCACACGAACTGCACGAAACTCATAACCCGGGTTTAATCGACTTTTGAGGCAAAGCCTCTCTCACAAGACTATTTCAAAATCGAATAGGCACGCGCTAGGCCCTCATACCCATCCCTTGTATCTTGCTGTTTCACAGCATGTAATTCAGTTTGCCGTGGGTCGCGTCCTCGGCAAGAGAGGAAGAGCAACCTGTTCCTGTCCCTAGAGCCATTGAGCCTGTGGTAGAAGATCAGACTCTTCCTCTAATCTTGT
>JBKPEE010000145.1:0-22035 GCA_046728235.1 Acidobacteriota bacterium | reverse complement strand
GGGGACGTCCGCGCTCCCAGCATCTGGAGGCCAGTCGTCGATACAATGCCCTCGTTCGTAGATTGGTAAGTTATGAACGAGCAGCCGAATGCGTGAAATCACGCGGAACGGCATAACCGCGCCGACTGGTTAAAAATACTTCCGATGAACGCCGTTCTGCTGCTCACCTTCTATTTCTTCGCCACTATTTCTATCTGGCTGGGACTGCTCTCACTTCGCTCCGGCCTGCGTTTCGTTCGTTATGTGCAAGACGAGTTGTTGAAAGATGACGCCGGTTTCACGCCGCTCGCAACCGTATTTATGCCGCTGCGCGGACGGGATGAGGGATTACGAGAGAACGTCGCGGCGATTTTCGCGCAGCATTACCCGAGCTTTGAAATCATTTTTGTAGCGGACCGCGCCGACGATCCGGCCTTAGCAGTTATCGAAGAGGCGCGGCGATTGTTTACCGCCGCTGCCGGACCGGCGATGCAGGTGGTAATAGCCGGCGACGCGATCGATCGCGGCCAGAAGGTCCATAACCTGAGCATCGCAGTTCGGCGCGCGCAGCGGACCAGCGAGGTTTTTGTTTTTGTCGATTCTGACGCGCGGCCCGGTAAAGAATGGCTGCGCTCACTCGTCGCTCCCTTGCGCAACGAAGTGGTCGGCGCGGCGACCGGTTACCGGTGGTTCGTGCCGGTGCGCGGAGGAATTGCTTCCCATCTTCGCTCAGTGTGGAATGCGGCGATAGCTTCCGCCCTGGGTCCCGACGGAAAAAAGAACTTCTGCTGGGGCGGAGCAACTGCAGTCAGGCGCTCGACCTTTGAAGCGTGCAAGGTGACAGATTACTGGCGCGGCACCGTCTCAGATGATTTTGCGATGACCCGGGCCTGCCACGACGCGAACCTGACGATCAAGTTCGTGCCACAATGTCTCGTCGGCTCGTTTGAGTACTGCAGCATTCGCGAGTTGCTCGAGTTTACGACGCGACAACTCAAGATTACCCGCGCTTACGCAACTCACCTTTGGAAGTCGGTATTTCTCGGCAGTGTGATTTTTGTGATCACTTTCTTCGGAGGGATCGCCTTCGTTATCTGGCGCGCAGCTCTGGGGCTGTCGTTCGCCACGCCCATAGTCCTGCTGGCAGGCATCTTTGCGATGGGCGCCATGAAGTCCTATTTCCGGTTCCGTACCGTCGCCGCGGTCGTGGGCGCGCGCGGCACGCCGGCTGCCGTGCCGGCGCTGGCGCACATGACGTTATGGCCGCTCGCTTCGGCCCTCTATCTCTACAACGCGGTGGCGGCGGCCTTCTCTCGTCGCATCAGGTGGCGTGGGATTACGTATGAATTGAAATCGGCAAATGAAACTGTCATCATTCGCGACTAGGAAACAGCATAAACGTTGTCTGTGGAGGGTAATCACAGACTAAAGTCTATGCTACGGACGATCCATGCCCAGTAAAGCGAAACAATTTATTCAACTCATTCGTTCGACGAAACGCGAAAAACGCCTGGGCACCGTCATTCTGTTTGTCACCTCGCGATGCAATTCCTTCTGCCGCACCTGTTTCTATCACAATGAACTGAATCAACCGGGCGACATGACCTTCGCGCAGATCGAAAAAGTATCCCGCACCATGCCGGCGATTACCGATCTATGGCTGTCGGGCGGCGAGCCAACCTTAAGACACGACGCCACTGAGCTGATAGATATTTTTGTGAGCAACAATGGCGCGCGCCGGTTGATAATTCCTACCAACGGATTGGTGAAATCGCGAGTTGTGGAAATTGTCGACGGCGCGCTGGGACGGCACTCATCACTCGATCTGTATCTGAACATTGCGCTCGACGGTCAGGGAGAGACGCACGATCGAATTCGCGGCGTGCCCGGGCACTGGGAGAAAACTCTGGATTGCATCGACGAACTGTATCCATTGAAAGAGAAGTACGGGGATCGTTTGCGCTTAAATGTGAACACAGTCGTCTGCGCCGACAATTACCAGGAGATTGAGCAGTTGGCTGAATTCATGTGGAATGGATTCCGGCTTGACGGCCATTATTTCAACATCGTGCGCGGCGACACACCCGTGGGTGAAGAGATCAAGCGCGTGCCCGACGACGCGCTCCCCAAAATGTATGCGTATATCTCGCAACTGACGAAACGATACGGCGATCGGATGTTTGCCGGTGATGACCCGGCGAAACGTTTTATCAAGAATGTCGCGTACGTAGGGACTATCACGACGCATTATCGAACCCAACGCGCAAACTTCGCCCAATCGACGTCATGGCCGTTCGGTTGCACGGCCGGTGAGACCATCGCCGTGGTTGACTACAACGGAGATGTGCGCGCCTGCGAGTTGCGAGAGAAATTCGGCTCGCTGCGTGACTACGATTATGATTTCAGCGCCCTGTGGCAATCCGAAGCCCGCACGGCGGAACTGAACCAGATCGATGGCGGCAAAGCCTGCTGGTGCACCCACGTTTGTTTCATTCACGACTCGATGCGACATTCGCGGCGCGCGCTGCTCTACGAAGCGCCCAAAAATTACCTGGCACGTAACCGGTGGTGATCCATTGCCGGACGAAGAAAACAAGGAAGAGATTAACCGCAAGTCAGGCCTGGCCTACGCGGCCGCCTTTACACTCTTCGGCTGTGTCGTCGCTGGGCTGATCGCCGGGTGGCTCCTGGATCGCTGGCTGGGGACGGCCCCGTGGTTGCTGGTCGCGGGAATCGTGCTGGGCGCCGCCGCCGGGTTTTATGAGTTCATCCGCGCTACATCGAAAATCACCTGATAAATCGCCGGCAATTAATCTCGCCAAAAAGCCTGTTCCGATCGTCTAACAAACTTGTTGACCATGCGGCTGCGCCGCATGCTATAGTCGGTTGAACACAGGGTTATTGGCCCGGTGGCCCCTCCACCAAGCTTTCAGGTTGGATTTTGCCTCACACAGCACACTCGGCAGTTTATCGATAGAGGGCCTATCTATATGAAAATCCGAGCGTCGGCTTTGTGCAGAGCCTTCTGGCTGATGAGCGCAAGTGCCGTGGTAATCGTCTGCGGTGCTTTCACCAACGGGGCAGCGGCCCCAAGTATCGCGCCGTCCGTCTTTAGCGTTTCTTCGTCCTCTACTCGGGCGGTGGTGCTCGAGTCGGTGTCGATGCGGAGCGAACCTTTCTCGTTAACGTCAGAAGGAAACTTCAGTCCGGCGGATCCGCGCACCCGCATAACTCTGTTCGGAACGAACTTCGATTTCCTGCAGGGTGAAACGGCGAGTGCTCTAACTGCGGATGCGCAAGACGCCTCAGGCACGATCTATCCGCTGAAGGTCGAGTACGTCGGTACCGTGCCAAACTTTGACGGCATTTACATGGTGGTGTTGCGACTGAACGATCTAATGGCGAGCAATTTAGGCGATGTCCTGGTGCGCTTGAACCTGCACGGGATGGCCAGCAATCGGGTCCGCGTGGGGATCGGACAGATCGGTGGTGGTCCACCCGACGATAATCCCGGCGTGGGAAACCCTGCGCCCGCAACCCCACCCGCGGCGGCGACGCCACTGACGCTGGCGCAATATCAGGCCCAGTACAATGATCCGGCGTTTGCATCGGATAACGATCTGAAGAGATTTCTCGAGCAATCAAGCTGGGGCCAGCGCGGCGATGATACGGACTTTAATCACCTGCGGGCCATCGGAATTCCCGCTTACATCAACGAGCAGTTGAACATGGCCCCGCAGTTTGTCGATTCATCGACTGATCCAAAATTCTCTCTATCCTCTGATTATCCGTTCTCAACACCTTATCCGCAGTTCTATCCGGCGAGTCCGGCGCCTGCGTGTGACTCCAGCACCACTTGTTTCCGCGATAACTACACACTCTATCCTTTGCAAAAGCAGTTCATGTTGAATGCCCTCACGCAGCCTGATCAATTACGACAGCGCGTCGGCTTTGCGTTTCACAAGTTCATAGTGGTCGGCGGACAGCAACTCAATAATAATCAGCCGTTCTGGTATGCGTCTTACCTGCAGACGATCGATCGAAACTCGTTCGGAAACTTCCGCAACATGCTTTATGAAGTCACCCTCAATCCGAGCATGGGCGAGTATCTCAACATGAGAGGCAATTCCGTAATTTCTTTGACAAACCCAACGCCGAATGAGAATTACGCGCGCGAGATCATGCAGTTGTTCTCGATCGGCGTGGACAGTCTGAATCAGGATGGGACACCCGTATTAGACGCGCAAGTCAATCGCATCCCCACCTACGATCAAACAACGATTACCAATCTAGCGCGGGTGTTTACCGGTTGGGACCTCGATGCGAACAAGACCTGGAGCTATGACGGAGGCGTTACGAACTTTGCCGTGGCTAACTATCAGGATCCGATGGTGCCAAATGGTAACCGCAACCGGTACGATATCAATCAGAAGACCTTATTGACGGATATTCGCAGTCCAAATCCGGTGGTGATTCCTGCATGCGGCTCACCTTGCACAACCGGAACGTCGGCACAGATGCTCGCGGCGGACCAGGCGTACGCAATCAGCTCTCTCGGGTTGGCGATAGACAATCTTTTTTATCATCCCAATACCGGACCGTATGTTTGCGCTCAGTTGATTCATCAACTGGTGACCAGTAACCCAAGTCCTGCCTACGTGGGACGTTGCTCTGCTGCTTTTGCCAACAATGGCGGCGGCGTACGCGGCGACCTGAAGGCCGTCATCACGAGCATCCTGTTGGATCCAGAGGCCCGTGGCGATGTGAAGACGGATCCGAACTACGGCCACTTGCGCGAACCGGTGTTGCTGATGACGCATCTGCTGCGCGCCTTTAACGCGACGGATACGACGAAAACTGATGGCGTGCTGGTCTCGAACAGCCCGAATAGCTTCAGCACTCCGCTCGGCCAAAACGTATTCAACCCGCCGACGGTATTTAGTTATTTCCCGGCCGATTTCTACCTGCCGGGTACGAATCTGTTCGCTCCTGAGTTTGGCATTCTCGACACCTCGACGAGCTATGCTCGGACCAACTTTATAAACACGCTGTTTCTGGTCAACGGCGGCAATGGCATTGCGGTCAACGGCACCAACCGTCCGGTTGGGACGCAGATCAACTTCGCCGGCTTCCAGGCATTGTCGACCACGCCCCAGCAGTTGGTTGATGCGCTTAACGCCAGGCTGATGCACGGGACTATGTCCGCGCAAATGAATGCCAGCATCATCGCGACCGTCACGGCGATCACCAACGCTACGCCGGCAACCCAGGCGCTGCAGCGGACGCAAACAGCGATCTATTTGGTGGCCACTTCCGCGCAATATCAGGTGGAGAGATAACCATGAAAAAAACCCGAAGACAATTTTTGCGAGATACGGCGTGCGGGCTGAGCGTGGCGGCGATGGTCAGCAGCCTCGATCGTTTATCGATCGTCAATGCAATGGTGAACCAGCAGCCCGAGGTCGCGTCGGATTACAAAGCGCTGGTCTGCGTGTTTCTGAATGGCGGATCGGACTGCAATAACATGGTGGTGCCTTATACAGGTTACAGCGACGCCAACGGCTATGATGCTACGCGTACAGCTTCCGGGCTGGCCATTCCGAAGACCGCGCTGGTGCAGATTTCTCCACCAAACCAGGGTGGTAACGTGTTCGGCTTGCATCCGAATCTGTCGCCGGAGGTCGCCAATGCGGCGCAGGCTCCCGGTCTACTGAAACCCTGGACCGACGGAAAGCTCGCCATCCTTTGCAACTATGGTTCGTTGTTGCAACCGACCACCAAAGCTCAATATCAGAGCAATGCCGGTGGAGCTTTTCGACCTTACCAGCTGTTTTCACATTCGGATCAGATCAATCAGCAGACGACTTCAATTGTGAAGACCACCGGCCAAACCGGTTGGGGTGGCCGCATCGCTGACAATACCGGATCGCTTAACGGTGTCACTGTCCTGCCGATGAGTCTGTCAGTCGCGGGATCAAACTTGTTCCAGACAGGAGTCACGACGCGGCAGATTGCGATCGGCACCGGCACACTCGCGAATGTATTAAGCCTGGCCTGGGGCGGGCCCGCGTCGGCAAATCCGTTTACGACCGGCAGCAGCTTTCGTCAACTGCTGGGTTTCGACAACGGGCACGCCCTGATCAAGGGCGGAACTGACACCATGAATACGGCACTCAATGCCGATCAAATTCTGAACCAGCCGGATCCGACGCTCACGGCTACGTTTCCCGGCACCGGCCTGGGCAATCAACTCAAGCAGGTCGCCAAACTCATCAAGATCAAAGATACGCTGGGGATGCATCGCCAGATTTTCTTCTGCTCGATCGGTGGTTTCGATACGCACACCAATGAAACTTCGACGGATCCGACACAGCCTAATCAAGCCGGCGGCCAGGGCAATCTGCTCACAACGTTCAGCCAGGCGGCGCGCGCGTTTTATGACGAGATGGCGGCGCAGGGAAACAGTAACAGCGTCACCCTGTTTACCCTCTCTGATTTCGGCCGCACCTTCCAGCCATCGGGGTCTGGCGCGGCCAGTGTGGGCACAGATCACGCCTGGGGCAGCCACGCGTTCATTATGGGTGGCGCGGTCCTGGGCGGTACGTTCTATGGTGCGTATCCCACGCTTGACGTCAACGGCCCGGACGACGACGGCGGCAAGCGTGGCCGCTGGATTCCGACGACCTCGATTGACCAATACGGCGCGACACTCGCCGCATGGTACGGATTGCCGGCGAATCTGCTGACGACGGTCTTCCCGAACTTGAGCAAGTTCCCGACACAGAACATCGGATTCCTTGGTTAGAAGAATCGAGGCAATTCATTCAACATTGATGAAGGATCGGCTGGTTCGAGCACGAGGACAAGGTGTTCGAGCACGCTCGATCCTTTTTCGTTTAGACTGTAGTCTTCACCATTGACGATGAGGCGATCAAGCAAGAGTTATAAACGCGATTTCCGCATAATCCTTTCAGCTGTTGTGATCGTGATCGCAGGCGTTGCGATTGCTTCTGACTCGAGCGCGTCCCGCCTCGCCCGTAAAGCGCACGTCGAAAAAGCCGGCGCGCCTTCCGCGATGAGCGTCCGGCGCAAACCAACTGCGCTGCAACCGATTGCCGACCTTCCCCTTGCTTTCGAAGCCAACACCGGACAGGCAGCAGCGCCCGTCAAGTTTCTTGCGCGCGCGGGAAGATCGAACCTGCTGCTGACCTCACACTCAATTGAGCTCCAGGCGGACGAATCATTTGCGATTGAATTTGCCGGCGCCGACACGGTGAGTGAACCGCAGGGAATCGACATGTTACCTGGCCGGCGTAACTACATAGTCGGCAACGATCCAACAAGATGGCATACCGAAGTGCCGACCTTTAGCAGAGTCAGCTACCGGGATCTATATCCCGGAGTTGATCTCACGTTCTACGGCAAACAAAACCAGTTCGAATACGACTTCCTGGTAAAACCCGGCGCTAACACCTCGGCAATTCGCCTGAAGATTCAGGGCGCTCGACCGCGGCTTTCGACCAGCGGCGATCTGATTCTCAAACACACGGGCGCCAGGTTGATTCAGCGAAAGCCGGTCATTTATCAGGAAATCGACGGTCAGCGTAAGTTGATCGATGGCCATTACTCGCTCGGCCGTAAGGGCGAGGTTGGCATCTCAATCGGCGAATATGATCATGCACAGCCGCTGGTGATCGATCCGACGCTGGTTTACTCGAGCTATCTCGGCGGAAACGGCGATGATTCCGGCAGCAGCATTGCGATCGATAGCAACGGCAACCTGTACATTGCCGGCACAACGGCCTCGACGAACTTTCCCACGCACACGCCTGCCTTCCCCAACAACAAAGGGTTGAGTGACATCTTTGTCACTAAGATCGATCCAACCGGAAGCAGCGTAATTTTCTCAACTTATATTGGCGGGAGCGGAGTCGATCGCGCCGACGGCATTGCCGTCGATGCAAGCGGTAATGCATATGTAGCGGGCCGCGTTGATCCTACCTCAGCCGATTTTCCCACGACCCCGGGGTCCTTTGGTCCCGCCTATCATGGCGGCGATTTCGATGGCATCGTTTTCAAACTTAATGCGGCGGGAAATGGATTGGTCTATTCCGGTTTCCTCGGTGGCGAAGAAAACGACTCGACCGAAGGTGTGGCCGTTGACGCGGCCGGAGTCGCCTACGTGACCGGTGGCACCAAATCAAATGCATTTCCGGTCACCGTCAACGCTTACCAGGGTCAGCGCGCCGGGGACACCGATGCTTATCTGACAAAAATAAATTCGAGCGGCGCCGCCCTTTTGTATTCAAGCTACATTGGCGGCTCGGGAACGGATCGTGGCAGCGGCGTTGTCATTGACCCAAACGGGATAGCGTACGTCGCCGGGTATGGCGCGTCGCCCGACTTTCCAACCCAGGATCCATTTCAGGCCGGTTTCGGCGGAAGTTTCGACGCGTTCATCGCGAAGTTCGATACGAATGCGAGCGGCATCAACTCGCTCGTGTTCTCGACTTATCTCGGCGGTTCAGGTGACGACAAGGCTTTTGGCATCGCCGCTGACGCCGGCGTCAACAATCTCTATGTCGTGGGCCAGACGTCGTCTAATAATTTTCCCGTATTGAATCCGGTGCAAGCGTCCTCTGGTGGATCCTTCGATGCGTTCATTGCCAAAGTTTCCGGCAGCGGCACAAAGATCTTCGCAAGTTACTTTGGCGGAAGCGGTGACGATCGGGCCACCGGTGTCGCAGTGAATGCGACCGGCGTTTATGTGACCGGCTTTACTTCATCAACGAACCTGCCGACCGTCTCGCCTTTGCAGCTAAACAACGCCGGCGGCTTTGACGCGTTCGTCGCCAAGTTAAATCCGGGCGGATCTTCATTCTTGTATTCAACCTACCTGGGCGGTCTCGCGAATGAAAACTTTGTCGCCGCGGTGACGTCGACAAATCCGATTGCGGTTGATTCGTCGAACGCGTACATCACCGGCTACACGGCGTCGTCAAATCTTCCGGTCGTATCGCCCTTGCAAGCCGCTAGTGCCGGGGCGCAGGATGCCTTCGTCGCGAAGATTGCGGACGTAACGCCGGCAGCAGACTTTACCCTTTCAGTTGCCCCGGCCTCGCGAACCGTCAACCCCGGTGATTCGACCACATACACGGTTACCGCGACACCTGTAGGCGGATTTGCCGGCAGCATTTCTTTGTGCGCGACCGGGTTTTCCGCGGATACGACCGCGAGCTTTGTTCCGGCCACGATTGCGATTACCGATTCTGCAGCGAAATCATCAACGCTGACAATCACCACCACTGCTTCGACACCACCCGGAACTTACGCTCTGAATATCACCGCGACCAGCGGCAATCTGCAACATTCATCTGCCGCCCAACTAGTCGTCTCTGGTCCAACGAGCGCAAATCTTTCTTTGACGAAAACGGCGTCCCCCAATCCGGCCATCAAGCTTTCGAATCTGACCTATCGCCTGGTGGTTACCAACAATGGACCATCTCCGGCGACTAACGTGGTCGTGACAGACAATCTGCCGGCGGGGATCAGCTTTGTTTCTGCGACCCCGACCGGAGGATCATGCAGCGGTACCGGCACAGTTACCTGCAACGTTGGATCGCTGGCCCGTAATGCATTTGCAGTGATCAGCATTGTTGTCGTGCCGCAATCGGCAGGAACGCTGACGAACAACGCCAACGCGGCCGCGAACGAAAACGATCCCGATTCCAGCGATAACTCGGTAAGTTTGCAGACGACAGTCAATTCGCCGTCGAGCGGTCCTGCCATGACGGACCCGAACCTGTCGGTAAAGACCGTGGTCAGCGGATTATCACAGCCGACGAGCATGGCCTTCATCGGTAACAACGATTTCCTCATCTTCGAGAAGAACACCGGAAAAGTTCAGCGGGTGACAAATGGAGTAATCCAATCTCCGGCGCCGCTTGACCTGGCCGTGAACAGCGGATCAGAACGCGGCGGTTTGGGCATCGCTCTCCATCCCAACTTCACTTTCAATGGATACGTTTACTTGTACTGGACTGAGAGCAGCACCGGAGTTGACACGACTAACCTCGCCGACGTAGCTCTGCTGGGCAACAGGGTGGATCGATATATCTGGAATGGATCGACGCTCACTTTTGATCGGAATCTAATCAAGCTGCACGCCTACCAGGCCGATGCTAATCAATCTCTGCGCGGTAATCATAATGGTGGTGTGTTGCGATTTGGACCAGACGGGAAGCTTTACATCCTGATGGGAGACAATGGTCGCCGCGGCTATTTGCAGAACAATCTGCTGGGACCGGTTCCGGACGACCAATTCGGCGGACCAGAACCCGATAATAATCACCTGACTGGGTTCATTCTGCGTTTGAACGATGATGGTTCGACGCCCAGTGACAACCCCTTCTTTAATGCGCAAACAAATTTGACGGGCGAAGCCGCGGCCAACATCAAGAAGCTTTATGCCTATGGCGTGCGCAATGGCTTCGGTCTTGGCTTCGATCCCTATTCAGGAAATCTCTGGGACCAGGAGAATGGCGATGATGCGTTCGACGAAATGAATCGCGTCACGGCTGGATCGAACAATGGCTGGGTCGAAATCATGGGGCCAGTCAGTCGCGTAGCTCAATACAAGCAGATCGAATCGACGTATGGCGCGGGCGATTTACAACAACTCCGCTGGCCGCCGTCGAACATCGCGAGCACGCCGGCGGGAGCGCTGGCTTCGTTGTACATGTTGCCGGGCGCCCACTACAACGATCCCGAATTCAGCTGGAAGTATGCGATTCCGCCGTCGCCGCTGGGCTTCGTTCAGGGCCGCGGGTTGGGGCCACAGTATGAAGGCGACATGTTCGTCGGCGCGGCGCGCACGTTCCTGGCCAACGGTTTTCTCTTCCGATTTAAGTTCACGCCTGATCGTTTGCACTTTTCCTTCACTGATCCGCGGCTGAACGATCTCGTGGCTGATAACGACGACAAGTTCGATATCAAAGAGAGCGAGTCGCTGTTGATTGGCCACGACTTTGGGATTACGACTGACATTGAAACTGCGCCGAACGGCGATCTGTTCGTGGTTTCGAATTCAAATGGCGCCGTTTATGAGATTTCCGGAAAGCAACCGGCGCTCTACACCGCGACTCTGACGGGCGGGCAGGAAACACCACCGAACAATTCCAACGGCCTTGGGACCGCCACAATCCTTTTGAGCCCGGATGAAACAACCGCGCGGGTTTCGCTTAATTTCGCTGGTCTCACGAGCGCGGAAACCGATGCGCACATTCACGGACCCGCGGCGCCCGGTGTCGTTGGGCCAATCCTGTTCCCTTTGCCGCTCGGTAACGTTAGCGATTTCTTGATCTCGCTCACCCCAAATGACGTCGCCAATCTCAAGAGCGGCCAACTTTACGTGAACGTGCACACCACGAATTTTCCCAATGGCGAGATCCGCGGCCAGTTTGGAACTTCGGCATCGGCCAGCAGTCTACAGTTCAGCGCGGCCAACTACATGGTCAGCGAATCGGCAGGACGCGCGACTGTAACGGTGACGCGGCTCGGCGATACTTCGACGGCAGCGAGCGTCGATTACGCTACCAGCGATAACAGCGGCGCAAGTCCCTGCAACGTTGTTAGTGGCAACGCCTCTTCGCGATGTGACTACACGACTACGATTGGAACGCTCAAGTTCGCCCCGGGTGAGACTTTTAAGACGATCGTCGTTCCGATTACCGATGACAATTATGCGGAGGGCAACGAGAACTTCCGTCTCAATTTAACGAATGCGATTGCAGCAACGCTCGGCTCGCCTAATGTCACGACCGTCACTGTCACTGACAATGACAGCGTGACCGGCGCAAATCCGGTCGACGCGGCCGACTTTTTTGTCCACCAACACTACATCGACTTTCTGGGGCGCGAGCCTGACCCGTCCGGATATCAATTCTGGATCAATCAAATCGCTTCGTGCGGTGCGGATCCTCAATGCACACAGGTCAAGCGGATCAATGTCTCGGCCGCGTTTTTCCTTTCCATTGAATTTCAGCAAAGCGGCTATTACGTCTATCGCGTCTACAAATCTGCTTTCGGTGATATCAATCCGACCGCGGTGCCGGTTCCGATCCGTTTCACTCAATTTCTGCCCGACATGCAGCAAGTGCGAAACGGGGTCATTGTCGGGCAAGGTAACTGGCAGGCGCAGTTTGATGCCAACAAGCAAGCCTTTGCCCTGGCGTTCGTACAACGGCCGGATTTCCTGGCTCGCTATCCCGCGCTTACAAGCGCGGCCGCGTTTGTAAACCTGCTCGACGCGACTGCCGGCGGGGTGTTTTCAGAATCTGAGCGCTCAGCTATGATTACGGAACTGTCACCAAATCCATCCGATCCCACGCTGCGCGCCGACGTACTAATGAAGGTGGCCGAGAATCAAACGCTGCAGCAGAAAGAATTCAATCGCGCGTTTGTCCTGATGGAATACTTTGGTTACCTGCAGCGTAATCCTGACGATGCACCAGATGTAAACTTTGCGGGCTACAACTTCTGGCTCACTAAACTGAATCAGTTCAACGGCGACTACATTGCCGCCGAGATGGTCAAGGCGTTCATCTCGTCGAGCGAGTACCGGCAGCGGTTTGGACCATAGTGACAGATCTCCCGTCGAGCCCAGCGGCCATTTTCCCCACAATGGCAAGATTTTCCCCACAATCGACGGGGACGAGCTTTTTCCGACGCGGCTAATTTGAGGGTTCGCAACGGCACGCAACCTGCTAGAACTGCCAAATTAACCGGGGGACCGGTGCTCTCCAGTAATGGTTTGACATCGGATAGCCTTGGCAAATATCCTTAAGCACCTCGCCCCCCGGCTTGGTCCTAAAAAACTCAAATGAACTCGTCTTTTTCTCAGTCGCTCAATGGAAATCTGCGCCTCTTAGTTCTCGTCACATTTACAGCCGTCGTTGCAATTCCCATAGTCGTTTTCAAAGCGGCCACCAGCACTTCGGCTTCGATGTCGTCAACTCCTCAATCGGGCGGCAGCAACTTTGTCAGGCGAATTCCATTAACGGTCAACGATGTCGTTTACAGTCCGACGACAAAGATGCTCTACGCAAGCGTACCCAGCAGTGCGGGAGCCGGCGGTAACAGCATCACCACTATCGATCCGGCCAGTGGTGTAAGCAGTGGTTCGGTTTTTGTCGGCAGCGAGCCCAACAAGTTAGCAATAGCTGACGATGGACAAACTCTCTACACCACGCTCGACGGCGCCTATTCGATCCGTCGTTTCGATGTCCAAGCGCAGACCGCAGGTAATCAATTTCCGATAGGGGCGGACTCTTTCTTCGGCCGGTTTATCGGCAACGATTTGGCCGTCGCTCCCGGAAACCCGAATCTGCTCGCCGTAGCCCGTTATTACCAGGGAACCAGCCCGCCCGAGGCTGGTGTCGCCGTTTTTGATAGCGGCGTCCAGCGACCAAACACGGGCCCCGGGCACATAGCCGGTAGCGACTTCCTGGCCTTCTCGGCATCGGCCTCGACACTGTACGGCGGCGGCCCGAACGGCGGGTTGCGTACGATGACAGTCGATGCAAACGGGATCACTCCGGTGAGTACTGGTTCTTTTTCAGTTGGCGCGCGGGTAAAGTTCGATAACGGGCTTATCTTCAGTTCCAGCGGTCAGGTTATTAATGCGAGCAGCGGCACGTTGCTCGGCACTTTTGCCAATGCCAACACAAACGCCTTTGTTTCTGATTCGACAGTTGGGCGGGCGTACTATCTGACTGGTGGTGCATTCGGCGGGATCGGCACTCTGACTTTGACCGCCTTCGACATCAACACATTTCTCCAAGTTGGTTCGTTTACGATTCCGAGTGTGAATGGGACTCCCACGACGATGATTCGCTGGGGAGGAAATGGGCTCGCGTTCCGCACGACTGCCGGCGAGCTCTATGTTATCCAGACATCTCTGATTCCGTCCGCAGACCCTATACCAACCCCGACAGCCACGGTCTCGCCGTCACCAACTGTGTCGCCGTCTCCATTGGCGTCATTTGTTCGCCAGGTTAGTCTTGCGGCCAATGATCTCATCTCTGATCCGACGACGAACATGTTATATGCCAGTGTGCCGAGCAGCGGGGGCGCACTCGGCAACAGCATTACAGCCGTAGATCCCGCCGCCGCAACTGTTGGCAGTTCAACTTTCATAGGCAGTGAACCGACAGTAATAACCGAATGCGATGACGGACATACTCTCTTTGTCGGATTAGACGGAGCCGGATCGGTGCGCAGTTTCGATCTCACCTCACGAACCGCCGGTCCCGAATTTTCGCTGGGCCAGGATAGTTTCTTTGGCGCCTACAGTATGAGCGACATCGCAGCGGCTCCAGGCGGCACGAGTGTGGTCGCCGTGTCCAGAACTTATCGCGGCACAAGTCCGCCCGAGGCCGGCGTGGCGATATTTGACAATGGGGTCCAACGTAGCAAGACGGGACCAGGACACATTGCCGGCAGCGATTTCCTCGTGTTCGCGACCGCCTCTCAACTTTACGGCAGCGGACAGACCGGTTTGAGCAACATGACCGTTGACTCTACGGGCGTAACCGTTAACGGCACAGTTCCGTTTGCTCAAGGTAACGGCGACAGCCTGAAACTGAACAACGGTTTGTTGTATGGAGGATCAGGCCAGGTGCTTGATCCGAGCAGCGGATCGGTTGTAGGCACTTTTACCGGCGGCAGCGGCTCAAGCTTTGCTATCGACGCTGCAAATCACCGAATCTTCTTTATGACGTCCGGTTCGCCGGTTCAGATTCGAGCCTTCAACCTGGACAACTTCCTTCCCATCGGTTTTGTGACCGTACAGGGTGCCACTGGCTTTGCTTCGAGTCTCGTGCGCTGGGGCGCGAATGGGCTGGCTTTTCGTACCACGGGCGGACAGATATTTCTCGTGCAGACGGCGCTGGTTGATCAATCCATACCGGTGCCTTCACCGACACCGACGCCTTCGCCAGTGCCGTCGCCATCTCCTCCTTACATCCCGACCTTTATGCAAAAGCTGGATCTACAAGCGAATGATATTGTCATTAATCCAGCTACCCAGATGATTTATGCCAGTGTTCCCAGCTCGCAAGGTGCTGGTGGTAACAGCCTCACCAGGATCGATCCTCAATTAGCTGCGATTGGCCCGTCGGTTTTCGTGGGCAGCGAGCCAAACAAACTCGCCATAGCTTCAGACGGGAGTACCATCCATGTGTCGCTGGACGGCGCCGCCGCAATTCGCCAGTTCGATGTCGCCTCGATGACCCCCGGCTTGCAATTCAGTTGGGGTACTAATACTCAACGTCCCAGTGACATGAAAGCGGTGCCCGGGAGTCCGCAGTCGATAGCGACCGCCGACGGTACCTCGAGTGTTGCCGGGGTCGCAGTGTACGACAATGGAGTCCGCCGGACGAATACCAGTAGGCCCGCCAGTTCGGTTTGGATAGGACCGCTGGCATTCGGCGCAAACGCCAGTACGCTCTATGGCTATGACAGCTTCAGCTCGAGCTTTGAGCTGGTCAAGTTTAGCGTCAGCAGTTCTGGTGTTTCTCCGGTCGCGACGACAAATGGCCTGATCACTGGATTCGCGTCCGGACCGCTGCAGTTTTCGAATGGACTGTTGTATTACTCCGGCGGACGGGTGGTTGATCCGGAAGCTCGACGTCTGGTCGGCACGTTTACCGGCGCCTCCTCGGCAAGTGCCATGGTGGTTGATCAAGCACTGGGCCGGATCTTTTTCCTGAGCGGATTTGGAAACAATCCCGTCCTTACTGCTTATGACATCAACACATTCCTGCCGTTGGGCAGTGTTACTCTGACAACCGTAACCGGAACGCCGACCAGCCTCTTGCGATGGGGCTCAAACGGTCTCGCCTTTCGAGTAGGAGGCGGGGGGATTACCGGTTCTTCACCCGGCGTTTACTTGGTGCAAAGCGCCCTGGTGTCAACGTCAGCGCCCGTACCCACAGGAGTTCAATTCGCTTCGGCGACAGTCAATGCGTTTGAAGGAATAGGCTCTGTCAACGTTACGGTTAATCGAACCGGCGACGTATCGGCAAGCACCACCATCGATTACGCCACCAGCGACGGCACGGCAACCGCCGGTAGCGATTACACGGCTACGAGCGGAAGCTTGACGTTCTCGCCCGGGCAATTGAGCAAAACAATTTCGATTCCGATCATCGACGATAGACTGTACGAAGCCGGTAACGAAACATTCAACATCTCGCTGAGCAATCCTACAGGAGGTGCGATTCTGGCTTCGCCTTCGACTGCCGTCGTAACGATCTCTGATAACGAATCTAAGCCTTTTATTCAGATGCCGAGCACATTCCGAGCGACGGAAGGAAACGCGGGCACCAAAGTCTTCAATATACCGGTGACCTTGTCGAATGCATCTGTGCAGACGGTTTCAGTGAACTATGCAACGAGCGACCTTACGGCTACGGCAGGCAGCGATTATGTTGCGTCATCGGGAACCCTGGTTTTTCCGCCCGGGATTACGTCCGGTCAGATTAATATTACGGTAAATGGCGACACCACGGTCGAACCGGATGAAACTTTCCAGGTTACCCTTAGCAATGCCGCGAACGCTTCGTTTATTCCGGTTACTCAGGCCACGGTGACGATCGCCAACGACGATAGTTCATTCCAATTTGGCGCCGCGAGCTATTCGGTGGCTGAGAATTTAAAGTCGCTGAACGTAATTGTCACAAGAGTGGGGGATAGCTCGGCCACTGCGTCAGTCAGTTATGCAACCAGCGACGCCGCCGGTAGCCAGAGCTGTGACACGGTGAATGGCAAAGCATCTTCACGCTGCGATTATGTACCGGCGCTGGGACTGCTCACTTTTGCTCCGGGCCAGACGTCGAAGCCGGTGACCCTCCTGGTCATCGATGACGGTTTTGCCGAAGGTGACGAAAACCTGACGATTTCGCTGGCAAATCCGAGCGCCGGCATGCTGGGGACGCAAGCGACGGCCACGGTCACAATTACCGACAACGACACCGTCAATGGCCCAAACCCAACCGACTTAGCCGCGTTCTATGTGCGCCAGAACTATCTCGATTTCCTGAACCGGGAGCCGGACCCGTCAGGCCTGGACTTCTGGACAGGACAAATGACGAACTGCGGAGCGTCCGATTTAACGGTCTGTCGGGTGAACGTCAGCGGTGCGTTCTTTCTGTCAATCGAATTCCAGCAGACCGGTTATCTGGTCGAGCGCATTTACAAGGTTGCATATGGCGACGCTCCCGGCACCTCGACCCTTGGCGGCGCTCACCAGCTGGCGGTGCCCATAATTCGTTTCAACGAGTTTCTGCAGGACACGCAACGAATCGGCCGGGGTGTGATCGTGCTACAGCCCGGTTGGGAGCAGGCGCTGGAGAATAATAAGCAGGCATACGCCGGGGAATTCGTTGCCACCAGCCGCTTCACTACGGCACTTCCCACTTCGCTGAGTCCGGCGGATTTTGTCGACAAGCTCAATCAAAATGCGGGCAATGTTCTGTCAGCGAGCGAGCGTGCGACAGCGATAAGCCTGTTTGGAAATGCGTCGGATACGAGCAGCGCCTCAGCCCGGGCGCAGGCCGTGCGGCAAGTGGCCGAGAACCAGGCGCTCTACAACGCCGAGTCGAATCGCGCGTTTGTGCTGGCCCAGTACTTTGGTTATTTGCGCCGCAATCCCGACGATCCGCCGGACACGGATTACACCGGATATGAGTTCTGGTTGAACAAGCTGAACCAGTTCAATGGCAACTACGTTGAGGCCGAGATGGTCAAGGCGTTTATTTCATCGAATGAGTACCGGCATAGGTTCGGACCGTGAATCGCAGGTAGTGTGTCAGTTTAGATTTCAAACTTTAATTTTTCAGCCAGTCAGCTTGACACGGGACTCTGATTTCAAACTGCCCGATCATCTTTCGCCGGAATGACTTGTTTTATGGCTCAGCGGAATGTTATTTTACCCGCGCCTGCGATTCCGATCCTCCAATGTTTTATCGGCTTCCGCCCCATTCCCTGGCCTTTAGCAATCTACAGGGACGAACGCGTTAAAGCGGACCCCCTGGCTGTAAATCCAAGTCTCTTAAGAATGCGAAAGCTGCAGCGGCGCAAGTTCCCGCCGAGCGAGACAGCATCGCTCGTAATTATGGCGAGTTACCCGTTTCGTTCGAGCGAACGATGGTCAAGCCATGAGCGAAGTTAAGTTCATCTCTTTAGTAGTGGCTTATGAAACGATTTAGATCCGTACCTCTCGTATCTTCGCGGACGGCGTTTGTCTTGCTGGTCATTTCGACGCTGGTCGCTGTTTTATTTATTCAATCCCGCAGTTCGTATGCGACCAGGCAGTCTGGGCCGTCGTCACAGCAAGGTAATGAGCCCAGCAGTATTACGAAAAGGCAAGCGGATGCAGTCTCTGTGCCCGGTGAAATTCTTGTGCGTTTCCGAAGCGATTCGACTGCCGCCCTGAAGACGCTGAAAGGCGAAACGTACGCCGAGTCTGCCGTAGCCAGGAATGGGAGGCCGTTCCAAGCGCAAGTTGAGAAACTGGCGCCCGGAATTGATTTGGTGGAGGGATTACGAGTCGTCAAGGTCGCTCCGGAAGATACTGCCGATGCCATCGAAGCGCTGCGTACACGAGCAGACGTAATCTATGCGGAGCCCAATTATGTGCGTCGGGCGCTGAGGGTTCCCAACGATCCCCGGTACTCCGAGCTGTGGGGACTGAAGAACACGGGCCAGTCAACAACTTCCGGTGGCAACCCCGGCACGCCGGGGAACGACATTCGCGCTGAGCCGGCCTGGGACGTGACGACCGGCAGTAAGAATGTCGTCGTTGGAATTATCGATGAAGGCATCGATATTAATCACGAAGATTTGCGTGACAACATCTGGGTCAATCCCGGTGAGATTCCCAACAACGGGATTGACGACGACGGCAATGGATATGTGGACGACGTGAACGGGTGGGATTTTGTTCACAACGACAACACGGTCTTCGACTACACCGAACCCAGTTATCCACCGTCCGAGAGCTATGCGGGCGACGTCGAAGATCACGGAACGCACGTGGCCGGCACGATCGGCGCGGCAGGCAATAACGGGATTGGCGTCGTCGGGGTGAATTGGCAAGTCAGTTTAATGTCTCTCAAGTTCCTTTCAGGTCCTGACGGTAGCGGCTCATCGGCCGACCTGCTGAAGGCGTTCGCTTACGCCAAGACAATGCGGGATCTTTGGGTGAGTTCGGGGGGCACAAAAGGAGCAAACATTCGTGTCCTCAATAATAGTTACGGTAGCCCCGGATTCTCACAAGCCGAACTGGATGCGGTGCGCGCACTCGCAAGCTCTGGAATTTTGTTCGTAGTGGCGGCAGGTAATGACGGCTCAAACAATGATTTGTTTCCGGTTTATCCCGCCGATTATCAGTCGGCGAATGTAATCTCCGTTGCGGCCTCAACTGGAGGCGGAGTGCGCGCGAATTTCTCTAACTCAGGACCCGGCACAGTACACGTGACCGCACCGGGCGAACATATTCTCAGCACGACACCCAGGAACACCTACAACTTTTTCAGCGGCACATCAATGTCGACGGCGTACGCCAGCGGTAGCGCCGCGCTGGTCTGCGCGGCATTTCCGAACATCTCAATGCAGACGTTGCGGGCCAAACTGCTTTACAGCGGATTCGTAGCGAGCTGGCAATATGCCAATAATTATCCGATTCAGACCGGACGTAGTGTCGACGTCAACAGTGCGCTGCAGAGTGTGACTACAAGCGATACTTCGCCGCCTGCCGCCGTCGCTCAGTTGAATATCACCGATTCATTTGACTTTCCTAACGTGGGCCTGCAGTGGGGCGCTCCCGGCGACGATGGCACCGTGGGACGCGTCGCGGCCTATGAGGTCCGCTTCTCGGACGAAGACCTGAGCGATCCGGCGAAATTCGAGGTGGCGAGACCTTTGGCGGGCCCGGTGCCCGGAGACTCCGGGATGTTTGTCTCTGACCGAGTGGAAACACTTTGGCGCCATCCTTCCGGGTTCATCGGGGTGAGGGCTGTAGACGACGTGGGCAACGCCGGACCTATCTCAACTGTGGCCATCTCCAAGACCAGCGGCATTGCTGATCCTTATACGATTACCGAAGGTCCGGCCGTGCCATTGTCGACCGGTGGCACACCCTTGGGTTTAATTGCGGATGACTCTTTCAAGACTTACAACCTGCCTTTTTCCTTCAAGTTTTATTCCGGGCCCTGGAGTACGGTCACCGTCACCAGCAACGGGGCCATTTACATGGGGTTCCCTCCGTACGGCGCCAACATCGAACCAGCCCCGTCCGTAAGTGCCGCAACCGGCTACCGTATGATTGCAGCGGCATGGGACGATCTCCGAACGGATCGGCGACCTGGTGACGATGTATACGTGGTCCAGCCGGATGCAAGCCGGATAATCTTTCGCTGGCAGGCGGTGACCTATGACACCCCGATCGGCCCGACCCAAACGCGTGGCGAAAATCCGGTTAACTTCGAAGTTGAATTAAAAAGCGACGGCTCGATCACCCTGCGCTACGGCGACGGTAACCAGAAGATGTTTCCCGTAGTCGGCCTCGGTGGCGGATGGCCGGAGCCTTACATCGTGGCGTCACACACGTCCGAGGAATCCCTCAAGGATCTGACGAACGCAGGAACGGTTACGTTCACACGGCGAGATTCATTGCCTACGCCCACACCCACGCCGACGCCTACACCGACGCCGCCACCAGCCGGAACGGATCAGATTGTTATCAGCCAGATTTACACGACTAATGGCTCGGGAACTCCGACGTACCAGAGTGGCTATGTGGAGTTATTTAACCGGGGAACGAACACGGTTAATCTGAACTCATGGAAGTTTCAGTTTGGATCGGATACCGGGTTGATCAGTTCCGCCATCTCGTACACCGGGTCCAATGCAATTTTGATCCAGCCTGGACAATATTTTCTCTTACAGGTCGGATTAGTCGGCGCAGGGCCGCCCCTACCAACGCCCGATCAATCATCCGGTCAGGTTAATACCCAGACTGCCGGAAAGATCCTGATAAGCCGTCCGGCCGTTCCTTTTCTGGGCGGCAGTTCCTGCCCGCTGCCCAACAATGGGATCTCGGATTTTGTCGGCTATGGACCGAATGCTAATTGCGTCGAGGGAACGGGCCCGGCGCCGTTATTGACGAACACAACCGCTTTAATCCGTAAGGGCGGCGGTTGCACGGATACAGATAACAATGCAAACGACTTTGTTTTGGGTCCGCCCAATCCGCACAATACCTCTGCGACATTCCATCCATGCGGCAATCCGATTGATGTGCCGAGCCTGTTTGTGAACCAGCAGTATTTTGATTTTCTGAATCGGCAACCGGATCAGGCCGGTCTTGATTTCTGGACGGGCCAGATCACTTCTTGCGGCAGCGACACAGCTTGCATCGACGTAAAACGCGTCAATGTCTCGGCCGCATTCTTTTTGTCAATCGAATTTCAGCAGACTGGTTACCTGGTCGAACGGATGTACAAGGTAGCTTACGGCGATCAGCCCGGGACATCTACGTTCGGCGGACAGCATCAACTCTCAGTTCCGGTCATTCGGCTAAGCGAGTTTCTCGCCGACGAGCAACGGATCGGTCAAGGTGTGGTGGTGTTGCAGCCGGGGTGGGAACAACAGCTAGAAAATAACAAACAGGCGTACGCGGCCGCCTTTGTGCAGACGACGCGATTCATTAATGCATTTCCCATCACCATGAGGCCGGACGAATTTATTGACAAGCTTAATCAGAACGCCGGGAATGTGCTGTCAGCCAATGAGCGCCAGACTGCGATTGGTTTGTTTAGTGGCGCAGCAGACAGCAGCAACCCGACCGCGCGCGCGCAGGCGGTGCGGCAGGTTGCCGAAGATCCCGATTTGTACAACGCCGAATCCAATCGGGCGTTTGTGCTGGCGCAATACTTTGGGTACCTGCGCCGCAACCCAAACGATCTTACGGACAGCGATTACACGGGTTATGAC
>JBKPEE010000144.1:0-14128 GCA_046728235.1 Acidobacteriota bacterium | reverse complement strand
ATGTGGCTGGTTGTCTCGTGGGCTCGGAGATGTGTATAAGAGACAGCTCTATGGGAGTTCAAGTGAGGTAAGGAGTCAGTATATTTCTTGATGAATTCTATGCCGGATGTGAAGTTGGCTGGCAAGACACATTCGCGGATGAGGTCAGTACCGGGAGCGGTAGCGACCGGGCTTTGTCATTGCCAATTGCCAAATTCCAATTGCCAATTGATCCTTTCGATCCACACCAATTGGAAATTGGCAATCGGAAATTGGCAATGCGGAAGCCCGGTCGCTACCGCTCCCGGTACTGATGACTCCATGCCGTCTGCGGACTGTTTCCCGCAAATTAAGCCATCACCTTTCAGTGCGCTGAATGTGCGGCGCTCTGGTTTGCCGGCACGATGATGTACGCCGTGCGTGTATCTCCCGAATATCCTGAATAAATGAAGGGCAGTCCCGGCGTCTGCTTCAAAGCGTCTCCGGAAATTCCGATATCAGTATTGCTGACGCCCGGCGCATAGATCATGTAGTGCGGTGGATACTCGACCGTCGAAACTTGTCCTGACTTTTGATCAAATTTTACATCGCCGGCCAGCATGTAGGCGATGCCCGTTTTGGTGGGACTATGAAATCGTCCCCGGGCGAAACCTTCATCAATATCGCGTTTGATATCGGCGGCCGATTTGCCTTGCGCCAGCAACTCACCCACCCGCAGCATGACCGGCAGGATGCTGCGGCTGCCCTCGGCGTCCCAACAGGTTGGATGCACTGACGAGTCTCCATTTTGCAGACCGTCGCGATTGACCATGCAGTTGAAACCGTTAGATCCAGTCCGGATCTTTTCGTAGCCATTCTTGCCAAACACGAAGACAGTTGCGTCTTTTCGCAGATGTACCGGAGCGGCTTTCAGGGCAAGATCGATCTCCTGCTCGCGATCGATCATTTCCTGTTGAGCTGGAAAGCTGAGGTCAGGAATATTTGAGCGCACCGGATAATTTACGGCGCAAACTTGCAGGGCAAAGGCAACAAGAACAACACGGATCATGATTCCTCCTGATGATGGGCCGGCGGGCGAGCTCTTTCGGAGTGCGGCGACTAGTCGCCGCTTTCCAAAGCGCTGACAAGTCAGCGCACTCCATAACGGTTATCGCCTGTCGCGCGCTCTTTTGTGACGCGGTTGAGTCGATTTTTGCCCAACTAAGGCTTCTTGACCGCCGGTTTCAACGCGGGTGGCGTGTCCGGCTTCTTAGGTTCTTCTTCCGGCTTATCGGGCGGAAAGTCTTTCTCGTCGATGTCGATGATCTTCACCTCGGCGCCGAACTTGCGATAGCCCCGGAAGAGGATTTCATTGCGCGTCTGCTCTGTCTGGCCCCGGTCGTGAGCGGTCAGTTCGACCACGGCGCGTGACGGCAGCAGATGCGGTTGCTCGTTGATCGTCACCCAATCGTAATCGATGATCTTGCTCGCCGCAGTAATGGGGAAGCCCGGCTCAATTTCGGTGCTGATGTCCTCGAGCCGCAGCACGCGATAATTTTCGCGATCCACCCAGATGCGGCCGCGATAACCCGAGATCGTTTCCTGCTTGAGCGATCCGCCTTCGCCCCAACCCAGCGCCTGGTGCGAATTCTCTCGCCTCACTTCGTACTCATAGATCACGGCTCGCCGCCCGCGCAGCGTGTCAGTATCAACGGCGCGGAACTCCGTCCGGCTTTCCGGTTTGAAGATCGAAGTGAGCGCGCTCACATACTCGCCGGTCGAAATCGTGCCGCCGAGTTTCATGTTGTAACTTTGATCTTCGTTTGCCGGCAGGCCGTTGACAGTCAGCAGCTTGTAATCCTCTCCCGCGCTCTGACGGTAACTCACGGCGATCGACAAACGATCGTACGGAGTCCAGTTCCGGCTTTGGCCAAAGGCGTGCGAGCGGGTGATCTGTTGCTTCACCAGATAGTCAGGCATGGTGTCAGCTGCGCCCAGGGTCGCCTTGCGAGCCTGCTCCAGCAACTCGTTAGTCTCAGCCGGTGGCGGCAGGGGTGTCGCGACCGTGGGATTCGTGCGCCGCCGCTCGGCCTCTTCCAAAGTGTGAATCAGCGAGGCGTCGTTGCCGCTCTTGGTTGCGACCAGCGATCGCAACCCCGAAGTAAGAGAAAACCCGATTCCGCGCTTGCGAATGTCATCGATTAACTTCTCGCTTTCATCGGGATGAGCCGGCAGTTGATAAAGCCGCCGCACGAACTCTTCGTTCGTGAGCGGCGGGCCTTGCTGCAACGCAGTCGGTTGCGGAAACGGGCTGGTCTCTGTCTGGGCGTGAATTACCGAAAGAAACGAACTTGCAGCCAGGGTCAGAAAAGAAATCGAAACTACTTGCGCAACTCGTAGAAAGATTGAAGATAAAGGGATTTTCAAGGATGAAACCTCTCAAAATAACTGCTACCAATTATAACGTCTGATTCGAGGTTTGCGTTACGTCGCCGGTTGCCTCAGACCGGGGCTTTTGTAGGTTACAAACAGAAGTTTTCGACTGACTGGCGCAGGATTTCGACGCATCGATCGAGTTCTGCCTGAGGCACAAACTCGCCGGTGCGGTGCGCGACGCGAATGTCTCCCGGACCAAACACCACAGCTTCTGCGCCCAGGCCAATCATGCTTGGCGCTTCAGTTCCGAAGGCGACGGTTCCGGAAGACAGTGACGAGGCCGTTTCGAGGAACTTTACCAACTGTGAGTCGGCCCGTGTCTCAAAACTTTCATCAAACCGGCCGGCGTCGATGTCGCAGGAAAACTCGGGGTCTTCTTTCTGTAAATCGGTCACGGCTTGCTTCACGAGGTTCAACACAGACATGGATTCCTGCCCGGGAATTGTTCGCCATTCGAGTGTGAAACGACACTGGCCCGCAACCACGTTCTTGGCTGAGCCACCGTTGATTAATCCGACGTTCAAGGTAGTGTAAGGCGGATCAAAATCGTCGTGACGTCCGGTCTTAACGGCTTCGGCAATCTCTTCTATCCGCTGGACCAGTCGCGCGGCGCGAAAAATTGCCGAAGCGCCAAGTTCCGGATAAGCGCTATGAGCTTCGCGCCCGCGCACTACGATTTCCGCCAGAGAGTAACCCTTACCGGCGCGCATCGGTCGCAGTGAAGTTGGTTCGCCGACGATCGCATAGCGGGCGCTGAATGGTCTGGTCGCGGCCAACCGCTTGGCGCCCAGGCAGCCAATCTCCTCGTCGCTGGTGAAGACCAGCGCGAGCGGCTTCTCCAGTCTGGCGAGGTCGATAGTTTCAATGGTCGTAAGCGCAGCCGCAATAAAAGCCTTCGTGTCGCACGCGCCGCGACCGAAAAGCTTTCCCTCTCGCTCGGTTAAATTCAGCGCATCCGTCCATGCCGAATCGTAAGGAACCGTGTCGGCATGACCGACAAGTACGAGTTCAAACTCTGACTGACTACTTGATCGTGCGACGAGATTAAGCTTGGTTTCGCCATGGTCGTCGATGTGCGGATAAGTCTCAACCAGCAGACCTCGGCGTTCGCAACGCTGCTGCAGGTACGAGATGATCGTCGCGTTTGAGCGAGATGAAACGGAATCGATCGCGACGAGATCAGCGAGGGTTTGTTGGACTATCATTATTTTGGAGTGCGGCGGCTTGACGCCGCTTTTTTCGGTGTTTGGAGTCCGCCTTTAGGCGGCATTGCGTGGCAGCGATCGAAGCCGCGTAAACGCCGAACTCCGATCCAAAGCGGCGTCGAGCCGCCGCACTCCAAAACTACCCCCACAGCTTTTTCTGCAATTCATTAAATCGTTCGACAACGTCTTCCTGGTTCAGGTGCCGGCCTTCAGCCACGATTGGTTTTCCCGCCACCACCACCTCACGAACAGCTGCTCGTGATGATGCGAAGATAATTGACGCCAGCAGATCCGCGGGGGAGGCACCGGCGATTGACGGATCGTCAAGGTCGACTGTGAAAAAATCCGCCGCCTGGCCCAAAGCGAGCTGGCCGCCGGGAGCCCCGATACTTCGCGCGCCGTTGATGGTAGCGCAATCAAACAGACAACCAGCCAGGGCCGAGATCCCCAATTCATTGTGACCGCCTTCGCTCACGCTCGGGCTGCCGACATCCAGCACGGCGCGCTCGAGCTGCTGCAAGCGCAAGTGATATTCCAGCTCGCGCGCATCTTCCAGCAAGTCGATCTGCACGTGACTGTCCGTACCCAGGCAAATCGGAACGTTCTGCTTCAGGTATTCATCGGCGGGCACCACTCCGTCACCAAGATTTCGTTCTGTGGTCGGACAGGCGCACACCATCGCGCTGGACCTGGCGAATGCGGGAATCGCTTTCGGCGTCACGTGGATCGCATGCACGGCCGTGAATTGCCCGCTCAACAGTCCTTCAGTCTGCAGTAAGGCCACCGGCGTGCGGCCGTACTCTGCGACGCACGCGGAAACCTCCGCGGGTTGTTCTGCCAGGTGCATGTGAACTTTAAGATCGCGTTCATTAGCGTATTGGATTACCTGCTTCAGATAGTTCAATGGAACAGCGCGGACGCTGTGTGGCGCGACCCCGACCCAGACCGTGTCAGCAGTCCGGCGGTAAGGGAGGGTTCGTTCGGCCAGATGGCCCCGGTTGCTCGGGCTTCTGACGCTCTGGTCCAACGCGTCGAGGTTCTTTAAATATGTCTCGGAGTCCGTTTCAATAAACCTCGCCTGCCTCGGATTCGCTTCCACTTGAAAGCCGGATCGAGCATACACGACCCGCAACAATGCGATGCGGATACCAGTCTCGCGAGCCGCGCGGATGACTTCCTTCGCGAGCAGATTCGGATCTTCATACGGCCGGCCGTCAGGCGCATGATGCAGATAATGAAACTCGCCCACCGCAGTCGTGCCCGTCAGGGCCATTTCCAGAAACGCCATCCTCGAGGCGTCATAGATGTCATCTGGCGTTAGACGCATGGCCGCTGAATACATCAGTTCGCGCCATGTCCAAAAGCTGTCGCGCTGCCCCGATGTTCGATATTCCGTGCGCCCTCTCAACACTCGCTGAAACGCATGTGAATGAGCATTGACCATGCCCGGCAACAATGCTCGTCGTGGCAGGTTGATTCGTTTCTCGCCGGCGAGATCGCTCACCTCGGCGATCTTGACGATCGCTCCGGCAGCGTCGCATACCAACGCGCGATTGGATTCGAACCTGTGCCGGAGATAGATGACCTCGGGGATCCAGGCAATCTGCTGCTGCGGATTTGAGTCGTTAGTCACGGGCGGTTGAGTCTGAGGAGGCGGACCACGAATGACGGTGCCGGGGACGCAGGAATAGACGATAGGTGTTATCAGGCATGAACAGCGGAGAATATCACAGGTTCATCCTCCGACACGGAAGGTGTTGAAGCGAGCTGGGTCAGAACCGGGAGCGGCAGACTGGAGCGCAAGCGTCCTCGCTTGCCCGCGCGGGCAACCGGGACGTTTGCGCTCCAGTCCAGACTCGCTAGAATCAATCTCAGAGATGGACGCCGTGACTGCATCACTCGCTGTGCTAACTGCCATGATCACGCCGGCCGTGCTGATCTCAGCGAGCGGCACCATGATCTTGTCGACCTCGACGCGCCTGGGGCGGGTAGTAGATCGCGTGCGCATCCTGTCGGATCGCCTGCGCGCGTTGGCCGGCGATGACGTCGCGGTAGAGTTTCTCGAAGAAGAACGCGCCATGCTTTACGATCAGCTCGATAAGCTGACCAGCCGGTCACGTTTACTACAGCGCGCGCTCACGACCTTTTATCTGGCCGTGGGCGTGTTCGTCGCAACCAGCGTGGCGATTGGCGCCGTTGCCTTTTTTTACGCTCGCGGACTGTCAACCACCGGACGGGGCGCCTGGGTGCCGGTAATAATGGGATTGGTTGGAGCGACGTTTCTTTTTTACGGCAGCATCCTGCTAATCTTCGAAGCACGTTTGGCACTGCGGGCCACGCACTCAGAGATGGATTTCATCTGGCGCACCACCAAACGTGTCGTCCCGAAAGAACTGGTTGAGCAACACAAGAGTCACTACGTTCATTTCCGGAGAAAGAGCGACTAAAGCAGTGTTGAGCCTGCGCTTTAGACCGCATCACGGCGGATCATGACAGCGGAGTTTAGACCGCACTACCTGACGTTATACCGATCGGGGGAACTGACGAAGAGGGTGGAAGCCCTTGAGCAGCTGTTACTCAGTTGCCAGATCTGCCCGCTCGACTGCGGCAACAACCGGATGAAGGACGAGCTGGCCCGCTGCTATTCGGGGCGGCTGCCAATTGTCTCCTCTTACACCGCGCACTTCGGCGAAGAGCCGCCACTCGTCGGCACGCGCGGCGCGGGCAATATCTTTTTCGGCAACTGCAATCTGCGCTGCGTCTATTGTCAGAACTACCAGATTTCCCAGGCGCACAAAGAGCAGATTAAGAACCAGGTCACTCATGAACGTCTGGCGGAGATGATGCTCGAGCTGCAGGCGCGCGGTTGCCACAACATTAATCTCGTATCGCCGACGCACTTTGCCCCGCAGATGGCGCGTGCCATCCTGTTGGCGGCAGAGGAAGGCTTGCACCTGCCGATTGTCTACAACACCAACGCATACGATTCGGTCGCAGTGCTAAAGTTGCTTGACGGTATCGTCGATGTGTACTTGCCCGATCTGAAGTATGCGGAAGATGAGGCAGGATATCTATATTCGAAGGTCCCCAGCTACAAGTCTGTGTCCCGCGCCGCAATTGCCGAGATGTGCCGGCAGGCGGGTGATGATCTTGTTTACGACCAAACCGGTTTGCTTAAACGTGGCCTGGTGATCCGTCTGCTCGTGCTCCCAAACGACGTGGGCGGGTTGCGTGAGTCGTTGAAGTGGATTCACGACGAATTGAGTCCGCGGGTCGCCGTTTCGCTGATGGCGCAGTACTATCCCACGAACGTGGCCGGAACGAACCGGCGCTACACGCTCCTTTCCCGACGAATCACGGAATCAGAGTGGCTGCGCTCGGTATCGGCGCTGGCAGAGTTCGGCATGGAATCCGGCTGGATGCAGGAATACGACGGCGCCGCGTTTTATTATCGTCCGGACTTCGATAATAACGAGACGCCGTTTCGCGATGTCAGGGATTTCGTTTCGCTTACTTCGTGATCGGTAGCCTGGGCCGTTGCGGCGGCAACGCCTCCGGCTCGTCCTCGGCCATCGTGTCGAGCACGTCTTTATAGATCTTGATCTTGCCCGACTGCTTCATGCGCGTCATCACCGACGTGAGATAATCCTCGAACACCTGATTCTTTCTGTCGGTCAACGCCTGCTGCATCAGACTGTCACGCTGTTTCGCGTATTCAGTCAAATCGGCATCCGTCTTTTTGTTTACCCCAATAACCAGATAATTCTGATTAAGGAAAATGGGCTGCAAGACATCGCCGGCTTTCGCCGCGTAGAGAGGCTCGTCAATCAACGAGCTTGAGCCGGCCTCTCCGAGCGGCGTGGCCAGCTTGTAATTCGCCTCGGCCTTGGTTTCCAGCCCGGCTTTCTCGGCCGCGGCTTTCAGTTCGCCCGGTGACTTGGCCGCGGCAACGATCTCTTTTGCTTTCTGCTCGAGCATGCCCTTGGCCTTCTCGTCTTTCACGGCCGCGCGCACCTTGTCTTTTACCTCGTCGAAATCGGGAATGCGCGGCGGACGTTGCTCGACCAGCATGGGCACGGCAAATCCGTTCTTGATGCCGACGCGCTCACCAACATCATTCGGGTTATTCAAGGGCGAGATTGCTCCCTCGAATTGTTGTGAGCTGCCAATGTTCGGTACATCGTCGCCGGGTTTTACGAATGGGGTCGTGCGCACCATCTCAGCCGCATTCATATTGGCCTCAGCCGCGAATTCCTGGGCCACTTTCTGCGGATCTTTGGTCTCTTTCAGGCGGTCCTGCACCTGCTGGGCAATCTTCTGCGCAGCCGTGTATCCCCGCCGGTTGCGCAGCGAGACTTCCAATTCTTTCTTCGCTTCGTCAAAAGTCTTGGGCACCGGCTCACCGCGGCGAAGAATGTAATACGCGTTCTTGTATTTAATCGGATCCGTGACTTCGCCTGGTTGCATGTCCAGTACCTGTTGATAAGGATCGTCCTTCTTGTTGAGGTCCTTTTTAACGATGCCGCTTACTCGACCGCCATCTTTCGCGGTTGCCGGATCCTCGGAATTGCCTTTGGCCAGATCTGCGAACGCGTCCTCGCTGACAGTCTCGCCGTTGGCGCGCGCTTTTGAAACCAGACCGTCGGCCTTGGCTTTCACTGACGCGTCCAGATCCTCGCGCGCAACTCTCAAGACTATTTGTTGGACCTTAACTCCCGCCTGTTTATACTTCGGATCCAGCCCGTCGTATTCATCGTGCAGGTCCTTATCAGAGACTTGCAGCTTCTGTCCGGATTTGTCCTGATCGATGAAAACGTAACGAATCTGTTTTTGTGGCACTAGGATGTTGTAGTCGGTCTTGTGTTTTTCGAAGTAATCCTTTAGCTCGTCTTCCGAGGGCTCGATTTTCTCGGCAAGTTTGGTTGGCGAAACGATCACATAGGTGAGATCCAACGAAGTATTTTTCTTCTTGAATTCGGACTGCACGTCCTCTTCTGAGACGCGCACGCTGGCCGAGACAAACGCCTCGAGCTTCTCGCGGGCGATGTCTTCACCAATGCCGCGCTCGAACGCCGCCACGTCTCCCACGCGTTGCTCGTACTTCGCCATATCCAGCTTGCCGGATGAATCGACCAGGGTCAGTTTACCGGCGGCGTCGCTGAAGGTTTTCCGAATTCTCTCGTTGACCTCAGCCAACGACGCATCCAGCCCCAGACGGCGCGCTTCCTGGACGGCCACTTTTCGTTGAATCAATCCGTCAAGAATCTTGTCGTCGGTATAGCCCATTTGCATCAGGCTCACCTGGCCGCCGAAGCGGCTGAACTGCATCTGGAGGTTCTGTTTTTGCGTGGCGAATTCGCCCAGGGTGATGTCATCGCCGCCCACGCTGGCCACGACTTCGCTGCTTTTCGTCGGTTCAACTGCAGAAGAGCTACCGCCTGGCCGGAAAAACAGGACAAGGCTGACCGCCATCAGGGCTACGAAACCCAAAATCAGGACCTTGCTGGTGCGTTCGAACTTGCTTAATTGTTTGAGCATTAGAAAACCTTCACTGAATCATTTCGAAACGATGAATTTTAAATGAGCGCGCGGCTCGCTGCAACGTGCGAGGATGATCAGTTTAAAGGTCGATCTTTGGTTTGGGCTGCCTTGAGGACAGGCTGAAGCCTGAACTCTGAACAAAGCTCGATTTTGTCTCATCGAATTCGAATGATATTTTATCTGACCAGATGCACTCGGTGGCGACCTCGACACTTGCCTGGATTGGATTTTGTACTTTCATCCTGATAATGCTGGCGATTGACCTCGGTGTCTTCAATCGCAAACCTCACGAAATCACCACCCGTAATGCGGCTGTTTGGAGCGGCGTCTGGATCGCGCTGGCGCTGATGTTCGCCGGCTTGCTCTTTGGGCCGCTCGGATGGGAACTGTTCGGCGTTACCAGGCATCAGAAGGGGCTCGAATTCCTCACCGGCTATCTCATCGAGCTGTCGCTTTCGGTGGATAACCTCTTTGTCTTCTTAATCATCTTTTCTTACTTCAAAGTTCCGGCAAAGTACCAGCACCGGGTTCTTTACTGGGGCGTGCTGGGCGCGTTAGTCATGCGCGTTACAATGATTTTCGCGGGCACGGCGCTAATTAACAGGTTTCACGCGATCATTTACGTGTTTGGGGCTTTTCTCGTCTATACGGGCTTCACAATGTTGTTTGCCGGTGACGACGAGGCTAATCCCGAGGACCGGCGAATAGTGCGCTGGGTGACCCGATATGTTCCCATTGTTCGTCACTACGAACGCAGAAAATTTTTTACCGTCGTTGACGGCAAACGGGTCGGCACGCTGTTATTGCTGGTCCTGATCGTAGTCGAGGTAACAGATTTGATTTTCGCGGTCGATTCCATTCCGGCAATCTTCGGCGTCACCACGGATCGCTTCATTGTGTACACCTCGAACGTGTTTGCGATTCTTGGCCTGCGCACGCTTTACTTCCTGCTCGCTGGAGTGGTCGAGAAATTTCATTACCTCAAGATCGGGCTGGGCATTGTGCTCGGATTTATCGGCGTGAAGATGTTACTGCCGCTAGTTTCGAGAGTGCTCACCTGGATGTTTGCCGCCCTGGGAATGTCCGGCCTGGCAACTTACAGCCGCGAGATCCGGGAAATTCCGATTGGCATTGCGTTGGGTGTGGTCGTCCTGGTGCTGCTCGCGTCGGTGGGCGCATCATTGATGTGGCCGCCAAGGCGGACCAGGCACCGCTAAATACGACATCGCCCCGAAGGGTTGTCCCTGCGGGGCGACGGAGCGCGCGCCGGAAAGCTCCGGCAGCATTTTTCGGAAGAGGTGCTTAAGCAACCTAAGCTGTAGAGAACCTCGGTGTTGATTCTTCGCTCGCCGTGAACCAAGTATTAGGAACCAGCGAGTACAGCCTTCCATTTAACTTGGTAAGTGATTGAAGTTTAACGCGTTGTCGCAAGACGGTCAAGTATCATGTTGACCGCACGTGATCCCTACAGACTTCGGACCCTCTAAGAGGTCAGCTAACTGCGCCAAATTAGGGGCGCAAGCACCACCACAATTAACGCGCAAATCGCCGTAAGTGGCGTTCCAACCTTCACAAAATCGCTGAATTTATACCGGCCAGGACCATACACCAGCAGGTTCCCGTGATGTCCGATCGGGGTCAGAAAAGCTATAACTGAGGCCATCGCTACGGTTACCACGTAAGGTTCAGGCGGGCGGCCAAGCGCCTGAGCGAGCGCGACCGCGACCGGCGCGAATAAGGCGGTCGTGGCCGAATCGGACATGAACTGAGTTATTACCGCAACCAGGGCAAATATGACCAACAGCACCACGCGTTCCGGCCAGCCGCCGACGGCGTGCTGCAACCAGCTGCCAAGCAGATTTGCCGTCCCCGTTTTTTGCATCGCCGTCCCCAAAGGAATCGCGCCGGCGATGAATACAAAAATCCTGGCATCAATCGATCGATAAGCCTGGTTGGCAGACATGCATCCGGTGAGCACAACAATGACGGCGCCGGTTAAAGCCGCCATTTCAATGGTGAGCAAATTGAACGCAGCCAAAAGGATCGTCAGGAGCATAATCGCGCCGGCTAGCCACGCCTTGCCCCGCAATTTAGGTTCTGCCTGAAAGGGGACCAGCATCAAAAACGACTTATCGGCAGAGACGCGCGCCAGCGCTTCCTCGTCACCCTCGAGCACGAGCAAGTCATACGGGCGCAGCCTGACCTTCGACACTTCCTGATTTAGCCAGCCGTCCTTCCGCCAGAGACCAACAACCACCGCACCATATCGCTGTCGAAAATCAATGCCCGAAAGCGTGCGGCCAATCAAATCTGACCGTGGAGCCACGACCGCCTGGACGAAGAGATCCGATCCATCATCATCCCCGTTTTCCTTTTCTTTCTTAACGGCGTTCTTCGGCGCGCCATACAGTTTTACCGGGCGAAGCTTCAGAGCTTTATCTTTGCGGATCGATAACAGCTCTTCCGGAGTGGTCCGCACGATTAGCACATCGCCTTCTTTCAAAACCTCGTTTCGGCTGACGCCCCGCAGCCGTTGCCCTTTGCGAATCACACCACCCAAAGTGAAGTGATAAGTCTCGTCATTTTGAATTTCGGTGACTGTTTTATCGATCAAAGGCGAATCCTTGGTCAGGGCAATTTCAGTCAAATAATCCTCGAGCTTTAAATAGCGCGAGGCGTCGTCGCCGCCCTTGTGCGCCGGCAACAGAAATCGCCCCAGCAACAGAATGAAGAGAGTTCCTGCCAACGTCAGCGACAGACCAATGGGTGCGATGGAAAAGATTCCCAGTCCTGGCCGGCCCGATTGCTGCAAAATCGTGCTGGCGATCAAAAAAGCCGGGGCGCCGATGATCGTTATCGTGGTTCCCAACGAAGCCGCGAACGAGAGCGGCATGAGCAGTTTCGATGCCGGCAGCTTTCGTTCTCGCGAGAGCTCCAGGGTAATCGGAAGCATCACTGCCGTCGTGGTCACATGATGCGTAAATGCCGAAAGCAAGGCCACCGATGGCATGATCACGGCAATCGCGCGGCCCAGGCTGTTGCCGGCGAGTCTTCCAATCCCATCTCCCAGGCGATCCGATAACCCCGTCGCTTGCAAAGCGGCGCTGAGAACGAAGATTCCGGCGATGACGATTGCGGGTTCGCTGCTGAACCCCGATAACGCTTCATCAGCCTTGAGGACGCGGCTCAAGTACAGTGCGATTACCACCAGGACTGCGGCCACGTCCGGGCGAATCCATTCGGTGATGAACAGAACCAGCGCGATGACCAGGATCGCGATGAAGGCAATCTGTTGTGCGTTTAGAGCTCCGAACACAGTTTCTCCTCGTCACTGCAAGTTTAATAAGCGGGGGGTTGAAAAGCTGCGACCTGAAGTATCTTGCTCGCCTTTTGGAGCAACATGTGTGCCGCACGTTTATTGATTTAGATCTCAAATGTGAGATTGAAACCTGAGCTTGAATCGACGTAACTAGCTAGCATTTGTTACAGTTCGGCCGATGCAGCTGATTCTAAAAACCCCGAATTACTTTAACTTCCGGCGCACTGTTTTGAGCCACGGGTGGTGCGTGCTGCTGCCCTTTGAATTTGATCGGGCGAACTGGATCTTGACGCGCGTCCTCGATCTCGATCGCGGCAAACCGGTCACCGTCAAATTGTCGCCGCGTAAAGAGGGAATGACGATTGACATTTCACGTCGCGTCGGCGAACGGGGTGCGCGGAGCATCCTGCGCGATGTGCGACATATGTTTCGCCTCGACGATGACTTGCAAAGTTTTTATGAGCAGGTGTCATCAGATTCTGAATTCGCGTGGATCTCGCAACAAGGCGCCGGCCGCTTGCTGCGCTCGCCGACCGTTTATGAAGACCTGGTCAAAATGATCTGCACGACTAATTGCTCGTGGGCCTTGACCGAAAAGATGGTGACGGCCCTGGTGC
The DNA here is from genome assembly GCA_046728235.1 of Acidobacteriota bacterium. GTDB lineage: Bacteria > Acidobacteriota > Blastocatellia > Pyrinomonadales > Pyrinomonadaceae > UBA11740. Next base: position 1,052 of record JBKPEE010000144.1, on the reverse strand, counting down.
AGGAAATGGGAACGGCTTCAGACGACGGTCGCAGATCTTTTCCCACTGCCAAAGTGATGGCGCTACAGTCCGCGGATTTTTATCGCCATACCATTCGCGCCGGCTATCGCGCTCCGTATTTGCAAGAGTTGGCCCAGCGTGTCGCCTCAGGTGAACTTGATGTGGAAGGTTGGCTCACAAGTGATGCGCCGGTCGTCGATTTGACCAAACAGATCAAAAGCGTCAAAGGCGTGGGCAACTACGCTGCGGAAAATCTGCTCAAGCTGATTGGCCGCTACGATGGCCTCGCCCTGGACTCCTGGACGCGCGCGCAATTTGCGAAACTTCGCAATCACGGTCGCGTGGCGAAGGACAAGAAAATCCTGCGGTTCTATTCGCGCTTCAACTCATGGCGCGGACTGGCGCTGTGGTGCGACATGACGCGCGAATGGCTGGATCCTGAAAATGTCGCGAAATGGTGAGGTAGACATCCAAACGCTTGTATAAGCGTCCAAACTTCTGCCTAAATTCCATAAATACACGAATTATGGTGGAAACCTTTGTAACCGCAGGGATACTTACTTCGTAGGAGAGTTAGGAAGTTGGTGATCGCAGGAATGCGAGTTGCAAACTTGAATACTATGGAGGTAAGGGAAAAATGAAACGTTTCATGCAAGCATTTTTAGTTGCCTTGATCGTCGGCGCGCTGGCATCTTTCAGCGTCCTGGCTGGCGACAAAGGCAAGATCGAAAAGAAAGCAATTACATTTCCGGAAGACGTGATGGTTAACGGCACGCTTATCAAAGCCGGTGACTACGAAGTGAAGTTTGATGAGGCGACAAACGAGCTGAGCATTATTCAGAACGGCGACGTGAAAGTGAAGACAGCGGCGCGCCTGGAAGCTCGGGCTGATAAGGCAAAGAACACTGCCCTTCGCACTGCCGATCGGAACGGCGTTGCCGAGCTAATCGGCGTAACCTTCAGTGGTGCAACCCAGGACGTGATGGTTGGATCGAGCGGATCGACGAGCGGCACACAGTGACGCTGGTCGGACCTTGTTCGTGTTGCAAAGA
>JBKPEE010000143.1:0-12175 GCA_046728235.1 Acidobacteriota bacterium | reverse complement strand
CGTTTCCAAACCGCACAGTGTGCGCAGGGTCAGGGCCACCTGCGCTTCTTCGGCGAGCGCCGGATGGCAACAGGTGAAAATTAGCCGCAGGCGATCGTCTCGAATCTCGCCGATTTCGAGCGCCGGCTGTTCGGTGACGATCGGCATTTCATACTTGTACGATTCAACTTTCTCCTGAAAGTTCTTTTGCCGGCGCAGACGATCGATGATCTTATGCCGCGCCGTCTGGATGATCCATGCGGCAGGGGAAGCGGGGATGCCGTCCTTTGGCCATTGATCCACGGCCGCCGTAAACGCCTCCTGTGCCGCGTCTTCAGCCAGTTCAAAATCCCCGAAAGTGCCGATCAAGGTGGCGACGATACGGCCCCAATCGTCGCGATAGACTTGATCTACAATTGTGTCTGCGTTTGAGATCATCTGCGCTGGCACTGCCAATGAAACGAGATGGCTTTGCCCAAGAAGTCGGTGCTGTTAGTCCGCGAAGCGGACGAGTGAAAGTAGCCCAGCACTTCAGTGCTGGGTACGGGGTTCAACCACGATTGCAAAGTCCGTGAAACGGACGACTGATAAGTCCTGCATCCGCCTAGGCCTGAGGATCAGCCGTCCGTTTCACGGACTGGGCGATGCTCGTCCAGGCCTTCCCAGCACTGAAGTGCTGGGCTACTTTCGCTCGTCGGCTTCGCCGACTTTTTAGGCAAGGCCAAACGAGATGATAAAAATTTCTGCGTAGCGTGTCGATCCGCCAACTCGCCGTTCGACTAATGAATGAGGCGGATGGTAGATCATTAAAACAAACGGCAGATCGAGGGACGCGCGAGGATTAGAAAAGAAAAAAAGAACCAGGGCCGCAATACATTTATTGCCAATCCGCGCTAATCTGCGGCCACTTCAACAGGGAGCAATCATGAAATACATGTTACTCGTTTACCTGAACGAACAGGCGATGACCGATGAAGAGCGGGCCCATTGCTACGTCGAGTCGGCGCAGCTAACGCAGGATTTAAATGCGAAGGGTCAATACGTGGCCGCCGGCCCATTGCATCCGGTCGCCACCGCGACAAGTGTGCGGGTACGCGACGGCCGGCGCGTGGTGACTGATGGCCCGTTCGCGGAAACGCGCGAGCAACTAGGCGGCTACTATGTGGTTGAAGCAAAAGATCTCGACGAGGCGATCGAAATTGCCGAGCGGATTCCCCCGGCGCGATACGGCACGATCGAGATCCGGCCAGTAATGGAAATTCCCGGATTGCCTGAGTGGGATCAAAAATGAAGTACATGACTAATTTGTCGGGGCTCGCCGTTAACCCTCCGCCCAAAAGAACCAGCTGACGAATAGTCGCGCCAAGGCTGCGGCTGCTGACAAGAAGGAGATGAAGAAATGCCAAATCCATTTGTGCACGTGGAACTGAATACCACAGACGTCGAAAAGGCAAAGACATTCTATGCGCGGTTATTTGACTGGCAACTTGAAGATATGTCGATGGGACCAAGCGGCACTTATACGGTCATAAAGGTTGGCGAGGGGACCGGCGGCGGCCTTTTGAAAAACCCGATGCCGGGTGTGCCATCATTCTGGTTGGCTTACGTTCTGGTCGATGACATCGGCGCAGCCACCAGAAAAGCTGAGTCACTGGGAGCCAAGATCGTGAAGGATTCGATTGAAGTTCCAGACATGGGTTGGTTGAGTATCATTCAGGATCCAACCGGCGCCGCGCTGGGACTGTGGCAAACCAAAATGTGAAGTGTCGATCGCGGTGTAACCCATTTCGAGCAGGAAGCTAGTTTACGCGCACAGGGTGGCGGCGAAGCGGCAATGACTTCATGTGGATTCGTGGCCCCCCGGCCAACCATAAGGACGATCCACGAAATCACACGAGATCGCACGAAGTAAACTGAGAACTTCGAAGCAGAAATCAGCGAAGGATCGGTAAAACAAACTTGTTCGCGCTGCTTCGTGTGAATTCGTGGATCATCGCGTGCCGAAGGTTAAGAATAAGAAGTTCTTGCTACAATTGGATTCTTGAGTATGCTCATGCATATCAAGACCCATGGATATTTCACTTGTCGCCCTGGAAGGCCAATACGTACGACTAGAACCGCTAACGATGAATCATGAGGCGGCATTAATTGAAGCCGCGAGCGACGGAGAACTCTGGAACACGCAAGTCACAATCATTCCTCGCCCCGAAGGAATGAGAGATTACATTGAGTTCGCTCTGGATGGGCTGGCCCAGGGCAAGCAACTTCCATTTGTAATTGTCCGTAAAGCCTGCAGCGCGAGCGTCCCGCTTGCTTCTGTTGGCTATGCGAGCGCCGCCGCTGAGATTGCGGGCGACTCTACCACATCGGATCAAATCGTCGGCTCAACGCGCTTCTATGAAATTCGGCCGCAGGATCGGGCCGCCGCGATCGGCTACACCTGGCTCGCGAAGAGCGCGCAACGCACACGGGTCAACACTGAAAGCAAGTTGTTACTGCTCACGCACGCGTTTGAGGACTGGCATTGCAATCGCGTCGAATTGATCACCGACGTGCTCAACGAGCAGTCGCGCGCCGCTATCGTGCGTCTCGGCGCAAAGCAGGAGGGCATTCTGCGAAAGCATTTGATCCTGCCGAACGGACGCATTCGCGACTCGGCCCTCTTCAGCATCACTGATGACGAGTGGCCGGGAGTAAAGGCTGGGTTGATGGCCAAACTTAATCGACAGTAAGATGCGCACGCGGAGAGGGGGGGAGAATGTGTTTCTTTTTGGGTCTTAAAGCTCTCTTTTCAAAACCGGCGCTTTTGTCTCTCTTTGTGTTCGCCCGACTGAAACCATTTCGACAATCATCATGCCTATGAAAACTACCACCGTTATTTTGCTGCTGACCCTTTGCTGTTCCACTTTCGCCCAAGCTCCGCAAACCGATCGCCAACAATTCATCCGCGTCGAGGCCCCGGTTATCGCCCTCACCCACGTGCGCGTGATTGACGGAACAGGCGGCGCGCCAAATGAGGATCAGACGATTGTGATCAGCGACGGCAAGATTAACGCCGCCGGTTCGAACCTCAGTGTTCCCGCAAATGCAAAGGTTCTGGATTTCTCAGGCTACACGGTTCTTCCCGGCCTGGTCGGCATGCACGATCACATGTTCTTTCCCATGGGCGGTGTGCCGCCGATGTACTCGGACATGGGTTTCAGCTTTCCGCGGCTTTATCTCGCGCTCGGCGTCACCACCATTCGCACTACGGGAAGCGTTCAGCCTTATCTCGATCTGGAAATCAAGAAGCTGATCGATAACGGCCGCATGATTGGCCCGAAGATCTTCGTCACCGCGCCTTATCTCGAAGGCGCGGGCGCATTCACGCCGGTGATGCACACGCTCACGGGCGCGGATGACGCGCGCAAGATGGTCAACTACTGGGCCGACCAGGGTGCAACTTCTTTCAAAGCCTACATGAACATCACCCGCGATGAATTGCGCGCGGCGGTGGAAGAAGCACACAAGCGCGGGCTGAAAGTCACTGGTCATTTGTGTTCGATTGGATTTCGCGAGGCAGCTGAGATCGGCATCGACAATCTGGAACACGGGATCTTTCCTGACTCGGAATTCGTGCCCAATAAGCAGCCCGACAAATGTCCCGGCGCCGCAGTCAATGCAACGCTACGCACACTCGATATCAACAGCGAGCCGGTGAAAGAAACAATCAAGACTTTGGTCGCGAAGAACGTGGCGGTGACCTCGACGCTGCCGGTGTTTGAAGCCGGCGCGCCGGTTGCCTCGGCGCAGGCTGGACCAACGGCAATTGGAGCGCCCAGCACATTGCTGAATCAGCGCCTGCTCAACGTGATGAATAACGAAGCGCGCGTGCGTTACCTGACGGCGCGCTCGCGCATCGCCGCAAACTCGCCTCAAGCAGACCTGGTGCGCAAGTCAATGGACTTCGAACGGGCGTTTGTGGCCGCCGGAGGATTGCTGCTCGCCGGCCTCGATCCGACCGGTAATGGCGGAGTCGTGGCGGGCTTTGGCGATCTGCGAGAGGTTGAGCTGCTGGTAGAAGCCGGCTTCACTCCAATCGATGCGATCAAGATAGCTTCGCTCAACGGCGCGAAGTTCTTGGGAGAAGATTCTCGCATCGGTTCGATCGCCATCGGCAAACAAGCCGACCTGATGATCGTGAAAGGCAACCCCGCGATAAAGATCACCGATATCGAAAACGTCGAAATCGTTTTCAAAGATGGTATTGGTTACGACTCAGAGAAGCTGATTCAGAGTGTCCAGGGTTTGGTGGGGATACGGTAAATTTGGAGTGCGGCGACTCGTCGCCGCTTTAAAAGCGCTATGAAGAATCCTCATTACCGAAGCTCGGGATCTTCAATTTGAAAGGCAAAGAGGATTCCAGCCGAAACTCGAACTAATTACTTCTGTTCCGCTTGGATTGAACGTGCGCACTCTGGATTGTGATAAATTATCGACATGACCTCTCAGAATCTAATTGAAGTAAATCCCCGCAAGATGAGCGGCACGCCGGTCTTTCACGGTACACGTGTGCCGATTCAGAATCTCTTCGACTGCCTGGAAGAAGGCGAAACGATAGATCAGTTTCTGGATCAATAAGCCACTAAGAGTTCGCGCGTGTGGGTTATGTCGGGTGCGTTAACAGGTCGACTTGAGATGACTCGAGCGTTGCCACTGCGGCGGTGCGGCCATCGAGCGTGAGAAGTTGCCCAATTAAACCGATCACAAATTGTGATAGGTTCGCAGAAACATCGCGATCCGCGTTTTCGACCCTACGCTTTCACCGAGCAACGCAACGACCTCCTATTCCGTCATCTTCAACACGAACGGCTGTCTTTTAATAGAACCCACACACGACGTATCCAACCCGGCGGTAGTTCCCTTCTCAATAAAGCTGCTGATCAAATTGTCGATGCAATCGATACCAATCAGGCCACCGAAGCCATGCCCCCCGTGAGGCACGATGACATGAAGGCTGTGTGAAAGATGCCTGGCCGCGGTGTCTCCATACATCGGCGGTGTCACGGGATCCCATTGGCCGGTAAGAATCAAAACCGGTGCATCCGAAACAGTGGGCGCGGCGTAGTTAGCAGGAATTTTTCCGCGTGGCCACAGTTCACACGCGGCGCGTTGCTGACGCAAACGATAATCACCGAGAAGAGTGTTCACGCCATTGCGCTCGCCTTCGCCTCGGCTGATAAAAGGCAGATCTTCGGCACAAGTCACTGATAGATACATGCCATTGCTGCCGGTTGCCACCAGGTTTTGGCGATAGTTAATCGCGGCATTTGCCAGCGGAACGAAGTTGCCCTGCGCGGCGAGGTGAATGAAGAGTGGGATGCGGCCGGCCGAAAAAGGTTGATAGAGCATGTAGCGAATCGCCTCGGCCACCAAATCGCGCGACAGCCTGAGGTGAACCTTTTCATTCGAGGTACCGCGCTTGACCTCGACCTCGACCGGACCAGACAAAAGTTTTTGCAGGACGCTCTTCTTTTCTGCTTCCAGATGCGGAAACGCGGCGTGACAGTCATTATCGGCCGCGCACTCAGCAATCACACCGTTCAAAGCCCTCTCGGTGTGTTGGGGAAAGTCGCGCGGCATGAACTGATCCGTGGGAGAGACGCCGTGCAGGATGACCGCGCGCGCGCTGTTGGGATGAAGCTTGAGAAAAACCTGCGCCGCGCGCGTGCCATACGATCCGCCGATGATATTTATCTTTCCATAGCCGAGTGCCTGTCGCACGTCCTCCAAATCGTCCATCGCAATCGAAGTCGTGTAGAGCCTGAGATCAGCTTTCCGTTCCAACTCCACGCGACACTTGCGCACGTCAGGGAGCGGAAAATAATCACCGAGATAGCTTTGCAAATCCGCCGGATTAAAAAGAATGCAGTTCAGCGGGTTCGAGCCGCCCGTGCCGCGCTGGTCCACAAACACCAAATCACGATGTTCGCGGATCCTGGCAGTCTGTTGGGCCACAAAAGGCGCATCTTCGGTAGCTGAAGATCCGGGGCCTCCCGGAATGTAAAAAAGCGGGTCTGGGGCTTTGTTCTCACCGGTAGCGGGATAAACAATGATCTTAAGAGCAATCTTGCGACCGGCTCTGCGATGACGGTCTTCGAACACTTCCAACGCGCCACAGCGCGCTTTTTCTTTAACTGCCGGATTGGGTCCGGCTACTTCGCAAGGTGTGAGTGAGATCGAGTTTGACGGTGCTTGTTTGCCGTTTTTCTCAGCCACACTGCGCTCAGGCGTATGGCTAAGCAACAAAGGTATCGCCGCGAATAAGAATAAACACGGCAGTCTCTGGCGGAACGCAAACATAAGTCAGTAATCAATAGCGGATTCAGCATCCCCATCCCGCAGAAAGACGCGCGACGGAGTTTAGCGTTTAGTCGCCGCAATTATCTGCCACTTACACCGCCGGCGCTCCACGAAAGCGCAGCGCCGTACGCGCTTTCGCTTTCGCGGCTTCGACTTCACGGTTGCGGGGCGGCGAGCTGGTGACGAGGGATTTGAGCAGCTGGTTGGCCGCTTTAGTTACTTCGTCAACGGCGTGATCAAAGGCTGCTTCGTTAACCTTTGATGGCTTGTTAAAACCGCTGAGCTTTCTCACAAATTGAATTGCGGACGCGCGAATCTCTTCTTCAGTAGCTGGTGGTTTGAAGTTGTGCAGGGTTTTGATGTTGCGACACATATACTTTCGGTCCTTGCTGATCGGGATTTAACGTTGACTCAGTTCAGGATTGCCAGCGCCAACGGCGTGGAATCTAATAGCCCGGCCCAACGGGCCGGGTTTCTTCGCGAACACACAACCGAGCGCTGAAGGCGCGCGATAATTGGCTTCCGATGTGGGTTTTGGAAATAACTTATGTCGCGCCTTCAGCGCTAACACCGTCGTGGCTCGTGACCCGGCCGGCTGGGCCGGACTTTTACATTCCGCGCCATTGGCGCTCCGGACTTCGGAACCTCGAACCAGCGTTGGATAAGTCAAGTCTGTTATTACCTGAAAGATCGCCACGACGTATATTAATAACATTTCTTAAGCGTACGATCTCACGCCTTCCGAATCAACAGTTCCATAATGTCGTCGGGCGCGGCAAATCCGTGCCTTTCATACAGCGAGCGGCTACGCTGAGTGGGCCAAAGGATTACCGCGTGCACGTCTAGCGTGTGACACCATTCAATTGCGGCCTTGAGCAGCCTAGATCCAATTCCTTTACCACGCGCGCATTCGTCGACATAAAAGTTGGTAAGGTATGCATGACGCTCCGGTTCAGATCGCGGGTTGGGAATCTTCTCGACTATCTGGAGCCATAGAGCGCCAATTAACTTGTCTCGATCTGATTCAGCCACCCAGCAACGCCAACTGTCTTCCTCGATCAAGCGTGCTTCCATCCACGCCGTGCAGCGTTTGACGAAATCGGGTTCGGCTTCATTTACCTTGCCGGTGCTTGAACGCAGGGCATAACGCAACTTCGCCAGCCCCAATGCGTCGGACGGCTGTGCGAATCTTATCGCTGGATGAAGCATCATTGATCTGCCGGGAATGAGGACACCGGTTCGGCGGTTTCCGGATTCGCGGCCACCGGTTTCGCCGTATGATGGCGGGCGCCAAAGAATGAACTGCGATCCAGGACACCTTCCTGGAACCTCTCCAAATAAAGATAGATCACCGGCGTAATGAACAGCGTGATGAATTGCGAGACGACCAGGCCGCCGACGACCACCAAACCCAGCGGCCGGCGCGAAGAACCATCCGCGCCGTAACCCAGCGCGATCGGCATCGCCCCAAACACTGCCGCCAGCGTCGTCATCAAAATCGGACGAAAGCGATCCATGCTGGCGTCATGGATGGCTTTCTCAGCCGCCTCGCCGGCATCGACCCGAGCGCGCGCAAAGTCGACGATCATGATGCCGTTCTTCTTCACGATGCCCATCAACATGAACATGCCGACAAACGCATAAAGCGACGCTTCCGCGCCAAAAATGAAAAGGGTTAACAGACCCCCAACCAAAGCCGTCGGCAAAGTCGAAAGCACCGTCAGAGGGTGCACATAACTTTCGTAGAGGATCGCCAGGATCACATACATCACAAACACCGCGAGACCCATCAGGATCGTCATGCTGGTGACGGTGTTGCTGAAGGTTTGGGCTTCGCCCTGCAGCTCGCCGCGAATCGTCGAGGGGATAATCTCAGCCGCTGTCTTTTGAATGAAGTTCGTCGCGTCACCCAGCGCGACTCCCGGCTTCAGATTGAAGAAGAGCGTCATGCTGGTGAACTGATTCAGATGATTGACCGCTTGCGGTCCCAGCGTTTGCTTCCAGGTAACCAATTCGCCGAGCGGCACCAGCCGTTGGCCATTGTCAGATCGAATATAGAGTTTGGACAGATCCTCTGGATTTGCGCGCGCCGCATCCTCCATTTCCAGAATCACCTGATATTGATCCTGCGGTTTCTTTACCAGATACACATAATTCTGCGAATACGCGTTGCGGAGCAGGGACAGAATTCTGCCTTCCGAAACCCCGTATGTCTTTGCCTGATCCCGCCGCAGCTCCACGTCGAGATTCGGCGTGTTATAAAAATAGTCCGATGAGACAGAGAGAAAGCCCGGGTACTGCATCATTCGCGCCATCAGCTTCTGCCCAATGGCGTAGACTTCCGGACCGTTCACACCGGAAACAGCATAGGCATACTGTCCCTGCTGTTGCGCCGTGACGCCGGTGCTGATTTGCAAGACCGGAAACGGTTGCAGAAACGTGAAGACGCCGGGAATCGAATTGAGTTTCCCCATCATCTGGCCGGCAACTTGCTGAATTGGCGGTCGCTGTTCGGGTGGCCGAATGAAAGTGAAGGTGATCCCCTGGTTGGCCGACAGAAATCCGGTGGCGCCGGTTAAAGTGAAATCGGTGATGACATTGGGATCTTCATGGAGTGCTTGATCGACCCGGTCCTGCAGGGCGTGCATCTGCGCCGGCGAGGAACCTTCACGCGCGATGAAGGCGCCAAAAATTACGCTGCTATCGCCCGGCGGCAGAAAAGCCTTTGGCACTACCATAAAGAGCACAATCGTGCCGGCCAGACACAAGATCCAAATCACCAGAGAGACCCAGCGATGTCGCAGAAACCACCAAAGCGAACCACCGTAAACGCGCAGCACACGATGTTCAATGCCGCCGATGACACGCTCGACCCAGTTCTTCCTGGTGCCCTCTCCCCGCGCCTTTAAGAGTCGCGCGCACATCAAGGGCGTTAGTGTCAGCGAGACCAGGCCCGAGGCAAAAATGGCGATGACGATCGTGATGGCGAACTCGCGAAAGATGCGGCCGACCAGTCCCGTCATGAAAACGAGCGGAATGAACACCGCGGCCAGCGAGATGGTCATCGACATGATCGTAAAGCTGATCTCTTTGGCGCTGTTGATGGCCGCTTCGAACGGTGGTTCGCCGTGCTCCATACGACGCACAGTGTTTTCCAGAAACACGATCGCGTCGTCGACGAGGAATCCAATAGCGAGGGTCAACGCCATTAACGACAGATTGTCGAGGCTGTAGCCAAGCATGCGCATCGCTACGAACGTGATCAGCAAAGACAGAGGCAGGGCGACGGTGGGAATCAATGTGTCGGTCGCGCGACCAAGAAACGCGAAGATCACCATCACGACGAGAATAAAAGCGATCACCAAAGTAGTCTCGACGTCGACGACTGAGTGCACGATACTCAATGAACGATCGTAGATTGGCGTCACGCGAATCGAGCCCGGCAACTCGGCGCTAATCATCGGCAGAATCTCTCGGATACTCTTCGAGACTTCTACGGCGTTGGCCCCGGCGCGACGATTCACCGCGGCAATCACGGTGGCCGAGGGGATTTCATAGCCGCGCACCCAAAACCGCATATTGATGCGTTCGTCCTGTACGGAGTCCTTAACGGTCGCGACATCCCGCAGGTAAACCGGGGAATTGCCCGTGCCGCCCACAATCAAATTGCTGTACTGATCGGCATTTTCCAGTTGCCCCTGCGGCCGCAGGATCGCGGTTCCCGAGCTGCTGTCCAACTGGCCCGCGCCGGTGTAACTGGTGCCGCCGCGAATTGCGTTGCTCAGATCATCGACGGAAATTCCGCGCGCCCACATGGCCGCGGGATTGGCCTTAATCCGGATGGCCGACTTGGTCCCGTAGACGTTGACGCGGGAAACGCCGGGCAGAATGCTGATGCGCTGGCCCACCTGCGTGCTGGCGTAATCGTAAAGTTGACCCGGCGTCACTGAATCGCTGGTCAGCGCGATATACATGATCGGCTGATCGTTAGGATTGCTTTTCGAATAAGTTGGGGGAGAGGGCAGATCAGCGGGCAGACTGCCTGACGCTTGCGAGATCGCCGTTTGCACGTCGGTCGCCGCTGCGTCGATATTCTTTTCGAGCGCGAATTGCAGCGTGAAGGTGGCCACGCCCTGGGTGCTCTTCGAAGTCACGACCTCGAGGCCGTTAATCTGCATGAACTGGCGCTCGAGCGGCGTGGCGATGTTGTTGGCGATGGTGTCGGGACTCGCCCCCGGGTATCCGACCGTAACCTGGATCACCGGATAATCAACGGCCGGAAGATCATTGACCGGGAGCTGCCAGTAGGCGAGCGCGCCAAAAAGGATTACTGACAGGGTGAGGACCGCTGTCATGACGGGTCGTCGAATGAATGGCTCAGAGAGGTTCATTGCTGCGCCCCACTGGTTCCCTGACCAGGCGCGGGAGTTTCGACGCGGACCTTGCCGCCCGGGGTAACACCCGCTTGTCCGCTGGTGACCACGCGTTCGCCCGGCTGAACTCCCTGCTCGATTACAATTTGATCGCCCTGGCGCTGGCCCAGGGTCACCTGGCGTTGATCGACCGTCGTGTCCTGCTTGACCACATAAACATAAGATCCCTTGGCAGACATTTGCGGCGCCGTCGCCGGCACCAACACCGCGCCACGAATCGTATTAAGGACGAGCCGGATATTTACAAACCGCCCCGGCCAGAACCTGCGATCAGAATTGGGAATCGTGGCGCGCAAATTTACCTGGCCCGTCTGGTTCTGTACCGAGTTATCGAGAAACGTAAGTTGTCCGGCAACAGGATCAGTGGCGTCGGGCAGGCGAACCTCAGTCTTAAGAGTGCCGGCGTGCATCTGTTCCTGCACCCTGGTCAAATCGTTTTGCGAGATTGTGAAGTCGGCATAGATCGGATCCAGCCGCTCGATCACCAGCAGCGCGTTGCTCGGCGGCCCATTGGAGGTGGAATTGCTATTGGCGTTGTTGCCCCCAGCGCTGCCGGGATTAACCACGTTTCCGATATCGACCAACCGCTGCCCTGCTCGGCCATCGATCGGCGCGCGAATATAGCAGTAGCTGAGGTCGACCTTAGCCCGATCAACCGCGGCGCTGTCGACCTTAACAGATTCGTCGGCGCTATGAACTGCGGCACGATCGGCCTCGACGGTGGCATTGGCGGAATCAGCGGTGGCCGCCAGTTGTTCGTATTGCTCGCGAGGAACTACACCGGCGGAAACTAATTGCGAGTAACGCTTGACCTGAAGCGCGGCCCACTTGGCCTGAGTAATGTCTCGATTCAAATTGGCCTCGGCCTGCTTTTTCAGCGCCAGGTCTTTGGTCACATTGGCCTGGGCCTGGCTTAGCGCGGCTTCAAAGGGACGCGTATCAATCGTGAAGAGCAGGTCTCCTTTTTTGACATTCGCGCCGTCGCTGAAATGTATCTGCGTGATCCGGCCTGACACCTGTGGCTGGATCGACACGACTTCGCGAGCCACCGTTTTCCCAATAGCGTCGAGATAGACGGGTACATCCTGCATCGCCGCCTCGGTAACTGTCACTGGCGCCGGCGGTCGCTCAAAGCCTGAGGGCGCGGCTTTGTTCGTGCAAGCGCTGAATGTCAGAAGGGATAAACCGGCTACCACCGGAAGTCCGAGAAAATAGAGCCTCCACGACTTATTACTACTCATTGTTTTTAAGAATCCAGCAGCGCAAATGGTTTTTAAGAATCCAGCAGCGTAAATGTCGGGTACACAAAATTATCGCCCTCTGTATACGATCACGCAAACGCAGAGGTTTCCCGGGAGTCAAGCTTTACAACTTTTAACAATTTGAAGGTTACGAATCGATTAACGTGGGAAGTTCAACTG
>JBKPEE010000142.1:0-30728 GCA_046728235.1 Acidobacteriota bacterium | reverse complement strand
CAAGCAGAAGACGGCATACGAGATCGGCAAGCTCGTCTCGTGGGCTCGGAGATGTGTATAAGAGACAGGACTAGTGTAGCTGCGCATCAGGCCCTCACCCAACCTTCTCCCAAAGGGAGAGGGCTTAGTTGTTTGATTTGCCAGTATATCCAATGCCCTTGGATTCACTCCTGCTGAATCATTTCAATTCCAACCAAAGCGCCGTCGCCGCTGCGCTCTGCCGGCGCACTCCATATCACCTCGCTCATTGCGCGCGACCTATCAGATCTCGTGACTCAACAGTCCGTCTCTTAACTTCGGTTCAAACCAGGTCGATTTCGGCGGCATGATCTCGCCGGCATCTGAGACCTTCAGCAAATCTCCGATCGACGTCGCGTAAAGCGAGAAGGCGACTGCGGCCTTGCTTTCGTTCACCAATTTTTCTAATTCTTGAGTCCCGCGAATGCCGCCGACGAAATCAATGCGCTTGTCGGTGCGCACATCCTTGATTCCCAAGATCGCGTCCAGCAGTCGATCCTGCAGGACGCTGACGTCGAGTGATTCCACTGCTCCCTCTGGCCGCTCAACGTCAGCTCGCAGCGTCAATTCATACCATTGGCCGCCCAGATACATGCTCCAGTGTCCCGGCTGTTTCGGCGACGGCGAGGCGCTATCTGCCACCGCAAAGCTCTCGCGCACACGCGCCAGAAAATTCTCGTTTGACATCCCGCGCAAATCCTTCACTACGCGATTGTAAGGAAGGATTTGCAACTGGTTGTCGGGAAACAACACGCACTGGAAGAAGTTGTATTCCTCGTTGCCGATGAAACTGAAACCCGTCTCTTTTAGTTCCCGGCGCGCGCGACTGGCGCTGGCCGCGCGGTGATGACCATCGGCGATATAAAGATTCGGAACTTCCGCGAACGCCTGGACCAGCGGGCCGTATTCGGGCACGCGCCAGATGGTGTGACCGATGTCATCGTTCGCCCGAAAATCATAAAGCGGCGGATTGTCTCGCAGTGCTTCCTTCACCAGCACGTCAATCTGCTTCTGTGCCCGGTAGGCCAGGAAAACCGGTCCGGTCTGCGCGCGCAGCACCAGAATGTGACGCGTGCGATCGTCTTCCTTGTCGCGGCGGGTCCGTTCGTGTTTGCGAATCACCGACCCATCGTATTCATCGACCGCACAACACGCGACGACGCCGATCTGCTCGTGCTGACCCATCACCAGCCGGTACAGATAAAGGCTGGGTGTCTCCTCGAGTTGCAAAGGGCATCCTCTCTTCAACGCCTCAAAATTCTCGGCGGCCTTGGCGTAAACTTGGTCACTGTAAATCGGCGTGCCCTCAGGCAGATCAATTTCGGGGCGCGACACATGCAGGAAACTGAACCTGTTTCCGGCGGCCAGCGCGCGAGCTTCCTCAGTGTTGACGACATCATAGGGGACGGCGGCAACTTCGGCGGCATGCCCGGCGGCCGGGCGCAAGGCGTGAAAAGGACGGATGATGGCCATGCGATCTCCTGACTATTGATGGTTGAAGATTGGTAAGACTAACTGGCGCGGTTATGATTTGGCAAAGCAGATTTAACCGGCGCCGAGGTCAGTACCAGCTATGTCGAGGTAAGTGCCATCCGCGTCAGCGCAGTCAGTACCATCCGCGTCAGCGGATGGGATAATGTGACTCGCCGGGCTTTCGCTTGATGGCATCAGCTGACGCGAAGGGTGTTGCCTGACTTGCGGGAGGCGCTCCTGATCCCATCCGCTAACGCGGATGGTACTGACGGCGCTGACGTGGTACTGATTATCTTTACCGAAACGGAAAGGATCAAGATGTCAGAAATAGATCGCATGCTCGACCAACTAAAGCGAGCGTTTGAAGGCAATGCGTGGCATGGACCATCGGTGCGCGAGGTGCTCGCCGGGGTCACGGCTGAACAGGCCCACACCCGGGTGGTTCCGAACGCGCACACCATCTGGGAGCTCATGCGTCATATCGCCGTTTGGGAAGACGTCGGGCGCCGGCGACTTGAAGGCGACCGCGCGCAGATTGAAATTTCGTCACCTGAAGATTGGCCTCCGCCTGAAGACACCAGTGAGGCTGCGTGGGAGTCGGCGAAGGTTGCGCTTGAGCGCGGGCATCAGACCCTGGTCGAAACCGTTAAACGCTTGCCGGAGTCACGTCTGAATGAACCCGTCGCAGAAGGCATGTCGACCGTATATGTAACATTGCACGGCGTGATTCAGCACGATTTGTATCATGCCGGGCAGATTGCGATTTTGAAGAAGGCGGTTTAGATCCAAAGCGCTGTCAAGCCGGCGCACTCCAAAATCACACCGGTTCGCGTCCAAACTCCTGCAACAGCGGTCGTAGTTTCTCAATCACCATGTCATGTGCCGCGCCGTTAGTCGCCACGATGCCATTGCGATTATCGATGCGCACGCCGTTGTAGCGCAGCGGTTGTCCAAACAAGTCGGTCAGCCGCCCGCCCGCTTCGTGCAGAATGATTTCCGGCGCGCAGGTGTCCCATTGTTTGGTGCTGGGCGAGAGGTGCAAATAGAGATCCGCTTGCTGCTCAGTAATCAATCCGATTTTCACACCTACCGATCCCCGCCGCACTTCCTGCTTGAATCCGAAAAGGCGGACGACGCGCTCCATCCGTGGACTACGGTGCGAGCGGCTTGATGCCAGCACCATCTCTCTGGGATTGGTTCGCGTCGAAACTGACATGCGGCGCGCGGCCGCGTCTTTGGTTTCAATCCAGGCGCCGTCGCCCGAGACTGCGCGATAAAGTGTGTCGCGGTCTGGTTGATAAACCACGCCGGCGACGACCCAGCCCCCTACCGCCAAACCGATCTGCACCGCGAAGTCGCCGTCACGCTGGATAAAGTTCTTGGTGCCGTCCATCGGATCGATGAGCCACACGCGATCCTTCTCCAGTCGCCGCTCAGTGTCCTTTGATTCTTCGGCGAGGATGCCATCGTCGGGGAATTCCGTCAGCAGTCGGCGCACAATCAGATCGTTCGCTTCACGATCCGCCGCCGTGACTTCTTCAATCTCCTGGAGCGCGTTGATCTTCTGCTCGACCAGAAAAGGACTATGATAGTGCGCCAGTAAAATTGCGCCGGCATCGCGCGCGAGTTCACAGGCGATGGTAATCTCCCGATCAAATTCCCGCATACATTAGTCTTCCGCGTGGATTTCCGCGGCCGCGTCCTGCACAACTCTGAGAGTCAGATCAATGTCAGCCCGCGTTGTGCGAAAGTTGATAATGCAGGCACGTAAAGCGAACTTACCGCGCAACATCGCATTGGATAAATAAGCCTGACCGCCTCGCTGAACTCGCTGCATGATGCGCTCGTTGAGACGGTTCAGCTCGGCATCGAGGCTTTGTCGTTCTGAATCAGGCGCATCTGCCAACCGCCGCCGCATTTCCGGCGGCACATAGCGAAAGCAGCAGATGCTTAGCTGGACCGGAGCCAGAAGTTCAAGGTCGTTTGCGTTTTCGACCCGCTCGGCCATGTATTCTGCCATGGCGATATCGTCGGCGATCGCCGCCGCCAAGCGATTGGTGCCGTAATACTTCAACGTCAACCAAACCTTGAGCGCGCGAAATCGGCGCGACAATTCGATCCCATAATCCCAAAATGCAAAGCTTTCGATCTCCGCTTGCTCATGAACTTTGACGTATTCGGCTTCGGTCACAAAGGCTTGTCGTGCCAGCGTTGCCTCGTGATAGAGCAGACATCCGCAATCAAGTGGCGTGTAAAGCCATTTGTGCGGGTCGAGCGAAACTGAATCTGCGCGTTCCAGTCCCGCGAACCTGGCGCGTCGTTTATCGGTCATGGCTGCGGGAGCGCCGTAAGCGCCATCGATGTGAAACCACAGCTTGAACTCGCCGGCGGCGCGCGCAATATCATCGAGTGGATCGACTGCTCCGGTGGCGGCGGTGCCGGCGCTCGCGACCACGAAGAACGGCCGCAGCCCTTTCGCCAGATCACTTTGCACCGCATCACGCAGCATGTTCGCGTCCATCGAAAAATTGCCCGAGGTCGGCAGTAGCCGCACACTCTCTTTACCGAGCCCCAGAATGTCCGCGGCCTTGACGATCGAAAAGTGGACCTGATCGGAAGCGTAAATCATCATGCGGGCGCCGGAGATTCCTGATTGCGAAATCGCGCCGCCGGCTTTGACCCGGTGGGCCATCAGCAAGGCGGTGAGATTGGCCATTGACCCGCCGCTTGTCAATAACCCTCGCGCCTGCTCGTCAAAGCCTATCAGCGAGCCCAACCAGCGAATCACGGTTCGTTCGATTTGGGTGGCCGCGGGCGCAGATCGCCAGGAAGTCACGCTCGGATTTACTGCGGATGCGAGCAAGTCGGCGAAAGCCCCGGGCGGCGTCGACGGAGAAGCGACGTAACCAAAGAAGCGCGGATGTCCGTTATGACGAGAACCGTCGATTATCTTCTGACAGTCAGCCGCAAGTTGAGACAGCGGCTGGCCATCAGCCGGCGGCGCCGCATCAAGTTGCGTCTCGAGCTCGGCGCCAGTCGTTTGCGGAAACACCCGGCGATCGGAAACACTCGCAAAATAATTTTGCGTCAGGGCCGCAAATTGATCGGACAAGGCCCGCAGTTCATCGTCACGGATGTCGAGCGAAGATTCGCGGGCACGCCCGTGCAGTTCGTCCAAAACGCTTTTACCTTTACGCATTTTTGTGAGCCGTTCAACCTACCATATCAGCGGGTTTTAATCGAACGGGTTGCGGCAGCCGTTGGCCGCGACGTATATTCGTTCGCAGTTTTTCCATCAATAAGTTCTTAATTACTCGATGGCCGTTCACAGCAGCGCAACTGCAGCCGGGACCGGGCGTTATCGCGGGCGCTTTCCCGCTGCCGCTAAAGATCATTTCCGGCAGTCGAATGATTTGTGGTTCGCTTCGATCGGCATCGGAACCTATCTCGGCAACCCCGACGAAGAAACTGATCGTGGTTATACCGAAGCGATTGTGCGCGCGGTTGAATCAGGGGCCGGCGTCATCGACACGGCTGCGAATTATCGGTTTCAAAGAAGCGAACGGTCGATTGGTGCGGCGATCACCAGGTTAGGCCGTGGCGGTTTAACGCGCGAGGAAATGATCGTTTGCACCAAAGGCGGCTACCTGCCTTTCGACGATGGGCCGCCGCGAGACGTGCGCGCATACATCGAGGACCGGTTTATTAAAAGCGGAATTGCGAGCTGGGGCGATATCGCCGGTGGCGCGCACTGCATGACGCCACAATACCTGGACAATCAGTTGCAGCAGTCACTGCGCAATATGAATCTCGATTGTGTTGATGTCTATTATGTGCACAATCCCGAATCCCAACTGTCTGCAGTTCCACCAAATGAGTTTTGGCAGCGTCTGCGCGCGGCGTTCGAGTTCCTCGAGCAGGCAGTCACTGAAAACAGGATTAAGTACTATGGGGTGGCTACGTGGAATGGCTTTCGCGAAGAGCCGGACTCGGACAGCTACCACTCGCTGGAAACGATGGTCGAGTTGGCGCGTGAAATCGCGGGTGATGAGCATCACTTCCGATTTATTCAATTGCCGGTAAACTTGGCGATGCCCGAGGCTCTCTTCTTCCAAAACCAGAAACTGGGCGACGAATACGTCAGTGTGGTTGAGGCGGCTCAGGCATTTGGCGTCACGGTGATAGCCAGCGGATCGCTGTTGCAGGGACAAGCGGCGCGCGGTCTGCCGGAAGCGATTCGCGAGGCCCTGGGATCGCTCCGGACCGACGCGCAAACTGCTGTTCAGTTCGTCCGCTCGGCTCCGGGAGTGACGACTGCGCTGGTAGGAATGAGTAATGTGGCGCACGTCGAAGAGAACCTCGAGCTGGTGAAAGTTCCGGCCGCGTCACAAGACGATCTCGTCAGAGTGTTTGATCAGGAAGAGTGATTTGGAGTGCGGCGGCTTGACGCCGCTTTTAGGTTAGTTTCCGAAACCCTGAGAATCCAAAGCGCCGTCAAGCCGGCGCACTCCACAAACATGAAAATTCTAATTGCTGACAAATTCGAAGAATCCGGCCGCATTGGTTTGCGAACTCTCGGCTGCGAGATCTCTTTTCAACCTGATCTCAAAGACGAAGCGCTGGTCGAGGCCATCGGTAAAGAGCGTCCTGACGTGCTGGTGGTGCGCGGCACGAAAGTCACCGAACCCATGCTCGCCGCAGGTCCACTGAAACTGATCGTGCGCGCCGGCGCCGGCTATAACACAATTGACGTCGCGGGCGCTTCGCGTCGTGGCATTTACGTTTCCAACTGCCCCGGAAAGAATTCAATTGCCGTGGCTGAACTCGCGTTCGCTTTGATCCTCGCGCTCGACCGGCGGATCGCCGATAACGTGATCGCTTTGCGCGCGGGCGAATGGAACAAGAAAGAGTTTTCGAAAGCGCGCGGTTTGTTTGGCCGGACGTTGGGCCTGGTCGGCGTGGGCAAGATTGGCCAGGAGATGATTCCGCGGGCGAAAGCTTTCGGCATGCCGGTCATCGCCTGGAGTCGCAGTCTGACTCCGGAAAAGTCCGAAACGTTGGGCGTTGAATGTAAGGAAACGCCACTCGCGGTGGCGCGGGCCGCAGACATCGTTAGTGTTCATGTGGCGTTGAAGCCTGACACTAAGGGAATGATCGGGGCGGACTTTTTCAAAGCTATGAAAGATGGCGCGTACTTCATCAACACGTCGCGCGGCGAAACCGTAGATCAAAGGGCGCTGGTCGACGCTATTCATTCAAAGGGGATTCGCGCCGGGCTTGATGTGTTCGCGATTGAGCCGACATCGGCGGTTGCCGACTTTAGCGATCCGATTGCGAATGAAACTCGGGTTTATGGCACGCATCACATCGGCGCTTCGACCGATCAGGCGCAGGAAGCAATTGCCGCAGAAACTGTCAGGATCGTTCGCGCTTTCAAAGAAACCGGACAGGTGCCAAACGTCGTTAACCTCGCGCAGCACACTCCGGCGACCCATCGCCTGGTCGTTCGTCATCGCGACCGACCGGGTGTGCTGGCGCAGGTGCTCGACGCCATCAAAGCGGAACAGATCAACGTGCAGGAGATGGAAAACATTGTCTTCGAAGGCGCTGAGGCGGCGGTGGCGCGAATCAATTTGGATAAGGCGCCGTCAAATGGGACGCTGGATCGGTTATGCGCGGGCAATGGGGATATCATTGAGATGAACGTGTTGGATATCCGTTAGGTCGTGATCGCATCCTTGCGCGAACCATGAACACCACCACACTTATCACCGGCGCATCCTCGGGAATTGGCGAAGCATTTGCGCGCAAGCTGGCCGCGCGCGGGCACGATCTGCTGCTGGTGGCGCGTTCGGAAGACAAGCTGATTGCGCTCTGCAATGTCCTGGGACGCAGTCACAATATTCGCGCGCAATATTTTGTGCATGATCTCTCGCAAGCCAATGCGGCGGCGCGTTTGCTCGAGGAAACTCAGCAGCGTAATCTCGAAGTAGATTTCTTAATCAATAACGCCGGCTTTGGATCGATGGGCGATTTTGCAAACCTCGATCTCGAGCGCGAGCTGAACATGATCGACCTGAACGTGCGTTCGCTGGTCGAATCGACGCATCGCTTTCTGAAACCGATGCGTGAGCGCAAAAGCGGTACGATCATCAACGTGGCCTCTACCGCCGGATTTCAACCGGTGCCGTTCATGGCCACCTACGCGGCTACCAAAGCATTTGTGCTCTCTTTTTCTGAAAGTTTATGGGAAGAGAACCGGCCCTTTGGAATTATGGTTATGGCGCTCTGTCCCGGTGTGACCGAAACCGGATTCTTCGAAGCTTCGCAAATGCAGCGGCCGCCAGTGCGAATTTCGCAAACACCTGACCAGGTGGTCGACGTCGCTTTGCGCGCGCTGAAGCGAGGCAAGGCCTCGGTGATTTCCGGCTGGACTAATTTTTTGATGGTTGAGACTGAACGACTGGTGCCGCGAACATTCATTCTGCGCGCGGCCGGCTCGATAATGCGGTCTCATACTGAGAAAGGATGAATTTGGAGTGCGGCGGCTTGACGCCGCTTTTTCGATCGTGCCCAGCGTCTTGATGCGATAATTTCTGATAAGCAAAAGCGGCGTCAAGGCACCCCACGCGAGCTGCTCGCGCGGGGACCCCGCCGCCGCCGCACTCCAAAACCAAGCCATGACTGAACGAATCTTTAATTTTAGCGCCGGGCCGGCGGTGATGCCGGTGCCCGTTCTGGAACAAGCGCGCGACGAGATGTTGTCTCTTCCCGGTGTCGGAATGTCGGTGATGGAGATCAGCCATCGCTCGAAAACCTTTGACGAAATTATTCAAAGCGCCGAGTCCGCTCTGCGCAAGCTGCTCAACATTCCGAAGGATTACACCGTGTTGTTTCTGCAAGGCGGCGCCAGCTTGCAATTCGCGATGGTGCCGATGAATTTTCTATCGCTTGATTCCAGCGCCGACTATGTTGTGACCGGCAGTTGGGGCAAGAAGGCGGCCAAGGAAGCGCAGAAGTTCGGCAATGTCGATCTGGCGGCGAACATGGCTGATGGCGGATTCACGCGGACGCCGAACCAGGATGAACTGCAACTCAATCCGCGCGCGGCATATGTCCACATCACTTCGAACGAGACGATCGAAGGCGTGGAGTGGAAGCAGGAGCCCGAGATCGGAGAGGTGCCCCTGGTGTCCGACATGTCTTCCAACATTCTTTCAAAACCGATTCCGGTTGAGAAGTACGGCCTCATCTACGCGGGCGCCCAGAAGAACATGGGCCCGAGCGGCGTCACGGTAGTGATTATCCGCGAAGATCTTCTCCCGCGTATTCGCGAAGGCCTCTCGACGATGCTCGACTACAACACGCACGTCAAAAATAAATCGCTCTACAACACGCCGAACACCTGGGGCATTTACATACTGAATCTGGTTTGCAAATGGCTGAAGGACAAAGGCGGGCTCGCAGGAATGCAGCAGGAGAACGAGGTGAAAGCGAATTTGATCTACGACGCGATCGATGCATCGGACTTTTATCGCGGTCATGCCGATCCTGATTGTCGCTCGATCATGAACGTTACTTTCCGCCTGCCTTCGGAGGATCTGGAGAAGAAGTTCGCCAGCGAAGCGACGGCTGAAGGTCTCGACGGCTTGAAAGGTCATCGCTCAGTCGGCGGCATTCGCGCCTCGATTTACAACGCATTTCCGAAGGAAGGCTGCGAGGCACTGGTCCAGTTTATGAAAGAGTTTGAGCAGAAGAACGGGTAGGTTGCTTAAGTGGTCGTCGGAAGTGGAATCGAAATGTAAATGAGAGAGCGGCTCGATGGCCTATGAGTTTGAATGGGATGATGCCAAAGCGAAACTTAATGTGATCACGCACGGCATCAGTTTCGACGAAGCGTCTACTGTGTTTCATGACATGTTGGCTAAAATTTTTGACGATGAATTGCATTCCCGGAACGAAAGACGTGAGATTATCGTGGGACACTCAATTAAGACCGACTGCTCATCGTTTGTTTTACCGAGCGTCCGAATGAGAGAATTCGTATTATTAGTGCGCGACTCCCTACGGCGAAGGAACGCGACGCTTATGAAGAAAACATCTAATACAAAGTTACGCGCAAAAAAGTCCGACATGCTGTCTGAATATGATTTCGATTATTCGAAAGCTAAACCAAATCGCTTTGCGGGGCGGATTGCGAACGATCAAACGGTGGTTCTTCTTGATCCCGAAGTCTCAAGAATATTCACCGATTCCGAATCAGTTAACGCAGCGCTGAAGGCGCTGATTACGGCTCTCCCAAAGAAGTTTGTAAAAGAGACCTACAAGTAGTCATCGCGTCGGAACACTCGTTTGTCCGACCGCTGCTCTGCCTCCATGAACCTACCCGACGTCACCATAGAATTGCGCGGTTTGAATGAGCCGGTGCCTAAACCTCTGCGGCTGCCCACCGCAACCGAGGTAAAGGACGCGGAAGATCAACTCGGCATAAGGTTTCCTGACGACTACCGGCATTATTTACTGGAAGCAAGCGACATCGTTTACGGATCGCTCGAGCCCGCCGTGGTCACGCCCGATGCCGGACATCTGAGTTTGGTTGAAATGGTTGAGACGGCGTGGAACGAAATGGAAGTGCCCCGCGAGCTACTGCCTTTCTGTGAAGATAACGGCGATTACTATTGTCTGAATGATGCGGGTGAGGTTGAATACTGGTCGCACAATGGAGCGACCGATGAGAAATGGAAAGACCTCGCCACCTGGATTAAAGAAGTTTGGATCGACGAAGGCTGATTGGGTTTTCGCCCGACAAAGGAGAAGCCGAAATGGGATTGAACGAGAGACGCAAAATTAAAGAACTGCAGGACACGACCCTGCCCGGTCGCGTCAAAGAGATCGAAGAGATCTGCGGCAAACCGATTCCCTACGAAGTTGATTGGGACAGCCTCGCCGATGATGCCGAAGGCCTGAACTTTCTCGACAACATCTCCTGTCATCGACTGAACATGGCGCTGCGCACGATTTGTGTCGACGACATGGGCAAAGAGGCGGTGCGCGACAGCCTGAACCTGATCAAGCTCAAAAACGTCAAAGACAAATCGGCGATGAAGATCAACTTCGACGGCGGCGTGCTGGAAATGCATTGCGCCTACGCGCTGCGAACCGACGGGATGTATAGTGACAACGAGATTCGCGAAGTGCTGATGGCGAAGCTATAGTCTTTTTCCTTGAGGCGTAAGTCAATGACTGGATCATCTCTCACCAAACCCTTGTCTCGGATCCTCATGACTGGGGTCCTGACTGCATTGCTTATTAGTCTCTCCCGATCCGGGATTGGCTCATCTCAAACTCCTGAGCTTGCCCTGCCGCAGGAAAAGCATCTTCGCAATGTCAGGCAACTCACCTTTGGCGGCGAAAATGCCGAGGCTTATTTTTCTCCCGACGGGAGAAAGCTGATTTTCCAATCGACTCGTGATGGACGTCACTGTGATCAGATCTACACGATGAACATCGACGGGTCGGATGTGAAGATGGTTTCGACCGGCGACGGCCGCACCACCTGCTCGTACTTTTTCCCGAACGGCAAACGAATCCTTTATTCTTCAACCCACCTCGGTGGCAAACAATGTCCGCCCCGCCCGGATTTTTCCGGAGGGTATGTCTGGGCTGTCTATGACACCTTCGATATCTTCACTGCGAATCCGGATGGCTCAGACTTGAAGCGGTTGACAACTACGCCCGGTTACGATGCCGAGACCACCATCAATCGCCAGGGCAAACTGGTCTTCACTTCCAAGCGTGACGGCGACCTCGACATCTACACCATGGATGCCGACGGCAGGAATGTGAAGCGATTGACGAACGAGCTTGGTTACGACGGCGGTCCATTCTGGTCTTACGACGGCAAACAGATCGTTTATCGCGCCTATCACCCGCAGACGGAAAAAGAGAAGGCGGATTACGTCGCGTTGCTCAAACAGAACCTGATTCGTCCGACGGTGCTGGAGATTTGGGTGATGAATGCCGACGGATCGCACAAGCGACAGGTAACGAACCTAAACAAAGCATCTTTCGCGCCTTACTTTTTTCCGGACGGCCGGAGGATCATTTTTGCTTCGAACGTGGCTGATCCCAAAGGGCGCGACTTTGATCTCTACATGATCAATGTCGACGGCTCTGGGATGGAGCGGATTACCTACAACGACACCTTTGATGGTTTTCCCATGTTCTCGCCGAATGGCAAGAAATTGGTTTTCGCGTCGAATCGTCACGGTTCTATAGAGGGTGAGACAAATATTTTTATGGCGGATTGGGTGGAGTGAAGGTGTTGTTCGGCGGATCCGCTAACTCGATGGACGCTCTGGTTCAGTTGCAAGAATGGTACGAAGCGCAATGCGACGAAGAATGGGAACACCACTTCGGCGTCACCATCGGAACACTTGATAATCCTGGTTGGATTGTGAATATCGATCTAAAAGGTACTGCCTTGGAAAACAAAACCTTTGACACCATCGAACACTTAGATTCCGAGTGCGATTGGATCAAGTGTTGGGTTGAAGATTCTAAGTTCAATGGAGTAGGTGGCCCGCGAAAACTGGAAGACATCCTGACGACGTTTCTGCGCGATAGTACGTTGACTATCGTGCTGAGCAACTCTTGGGCTTCGTCTGTTTTGAGATTAGTTGCCGCAGGCCGCCTTTTCTTGTGATCCTACTTGCTAATCGTTACACTCCGCGCCACAGCTTGCCTTTCCGTCACCCACGAAGGAGTAACGATGAGAGAACTTTCCGCTCCCGAACTCGCCGTCGAAATAAAAATAGTTGCTGAGATTAGTTCGAAACTGCTGCTGCATCCGCTGAGTGATTTGCGCGATGAGATTAGCCGGTTGGGAGCATTTCTTCAGGCCTGTGAGACGCGCCTGATTCGGTTGATGAACAATGAACATCCGGGCGAAAACGAAGGCGGCGTGACTCAGTATGGTCTGGTGCTGTACGTCATAGACACCACTCATCCGATCCTCAGACGATTGTTGGACTTTCCCAAAACGCAAATCACGGCGGCGCTGCTTAAACAGTGGGAAACGACAATCACCACGGGTGGCGTCGATGACTATGAAGGCTCGCTGATTGCCGTGGGCAAATACGAACAACTCGACGCCGGTTGGGTCACCGCGCTGATTTACTATCTGGCGCTGAAGCTTGGCGTCAGAGATGTAAGCTCGTGGGCGCCATTTGGCAAGACGCCCGCGACCCTCACCGCCACGGGAGATGCGGTGAAGATCGCATTGATTGGTGATTGGGGCACAGGGCCCTGGAGCGATGGCGCAATTCCGTGTCCGGCGGTTGAAGTAATGGCGCAGGTCAAGGAACTGGCGCCGGATTTCACGGTTCACCTGGGCGATGTTTATTACGCCGGGACTGCCGGCTTTCTGGGTTCGGATGAAGAGGTGGCTAACTTTGTCAATCTTTGGGTGCCGGGTGCGCAGGGTTCTTTTATGCTCAACTCGAATCATGAGATGTACAGTGGCGCCCAGGGCTACTTTGGCAAAGGATTACAGGCAGCGCCTTTTGTACTCCAAAACGGCACCAGTTACTTTGCGATCCAAAACGACAATTGGGTGGTGATTGGCCTGGACACGGCCTATTACGATCGCAGTCCGCTGTTTATGAACGGCGCTCTCACTGACCAGGATCAAATCAATTTCGTAAAGAGCCTCGATACGACGAACAAAAAAGTAGTGATGCTGACGCATCACAACCCCACGAACATTGAAGGAACGGCGCCCCTTACGTTATGGAATGATTGTATTGGCGCGCTGGGGAAGCCACCGGACTTTTGGTACTGGGGACACGTTCACAATGCGATCGTTTATTCGCCGCAATCTTTTCCCGCGCAGAATGGCGTGCAAGCGCGCTGTGTCGGCCACGGCGCAATTCCGTTCGGCGTAGGTTACGGCCTGATGGATCAGAACGGTGACAACAAACCTTCAATCGAGTATTTCGCGCACGAATTACTATCCAGTGAGTACTCAAATACTGATGCGCAGCAATCGAACCGCGTGCTGAATGGTTTCGCGGCCATCACCTTATCTGCTGATTCGATCCTGGAAGAGTTCATCGATCAGACCGGAGGTGTCAACTGGTCTAAAACAACCCAGATTTGAGATGATGGATCTGATCGTGTCAGCAGCCCGACCGTAAGGGAGGGTTATCCCTGGCGACCACCCCACGCGAGATGCTCGCGCGGGAGATCCCGGTCGTTGGACTTCTGACACACAACCTAAATTGAAAAAAGGTTTTCGCATATGAAGTACTTTTCACCTCGCCGGTTTGCAGGTTGTCTCTTAACTGTTTCCATTCTCTGTGCGGCAGTATTGGCCCAGCAGCCGGCTGCCAGTCAGTCGAGTGTCGATCGGTTACGACAGACCATTACTTATCTCGCTTCAGACACCCTCGAAGGACGCCGTACCGGTACCGCCGGAGCAAACGAAGCAGCAAGGTATATCGCGGGAGAATTTCAGCGCCTGGGATTGCGGCCTGGACTATTCAGTGCTGGAAGCAAGACGCCTTACCTGCAGCCGTTTCCTTACGTTTCCAGCGTTGAGCTGGGCAAGAACAATCTCTTTTTTGTAAACCCGGGCAAGGCAGATGACATGATGCAATTCAAGGCCGCTGTAGACTGGATGCCGCTGGGATTTTCCACCAACGCTTCAGTCAAGAGCGTGCAGGTTGTGTTTGCCGGTTACGGGATCTCATCGGCCGAATTGAAGTACAACGATTATGCGGTTTCCAACACGAAGGACCGCGTGGCCATCGTTTTCGCCGGCACCCCCGACGGCGACAATCCTCATGGCCAGTTTGTCCAGGCAGGCCAGCTTCGTTTCAAGACTGCTGCCGCTCGAGCCGCCGGTGCGCGCGCGCTGCTGATTATCAGCGACGAGGAAAAGCTGACCGACGATCGGATGTCCCGACTTTCCTATGACAATGCCGGCGAAGCCGGAATTCCGGTGGCGGTCATATCACAAAGGTTGGCTCGGAAAGTGCTGACGCTTGGGTCACTGGAGGATTATCTCGCCACGGCTGATGTCAGGCTGGTGGATACGCATGTCACCACTGACAAGCCGGCGAGTTCGGTGATGCAAATACCCAAATCATTAGCTTTACGATCTGCGCCCGTCGCTCCCAGAGTAGATTTCACCGTTGACGTCATCCGCCGTGAATCGCCTTCATTCAATGTCGCGGGAATTCTTCCGGGCAGCGATCCGAAACTGAAAGGCGAGGCAATCGTGATTGGCGCGCATTACGATCATCTGGGACGCGGCGGCGAAGGCAGCCTCGCCCCGCGCGAAGGTGATATTCATCATGGCGCGGACGACAATGCTTCCGGGGTAGCGGGTCTCGTTGAACTCGCGCGAATGTTTTCCACGCCAACGCAAAAACCGCGACGCACAATTGTCTTCATTGCTTTTAGTGGTGAAGAAGAAGGGCTGTTGGGATCGGACTATTACGTCAATCATCCTCTCATTCCGCTGGCAAACACTGCCGCGATGATCAATATGGACATGATTGGTCGGTTGCAGGAGGCGAAATTAATCATAGGAGGCATAGGCACAGCTTCTGAGTGGCGTTCGTTGATTCAAAGTGAGAACAGCCTCGAAAAGATGCAAGCCGCAGCGGCGGCCAATCTGCGGGTGTCAGACTCGTCTGATTACCACGTTAATGTGAACGGGCAGGCGTCTTCGGCAGGGTTTCCCATCGTAATTGGGGCCAACGGCCACCCGGTAGTTACGGCGGATATTTCCCGGCTGCCGTTGAGTCTGGCAGCGCCTTTCACTTTGACTTTGAACGAGGACGGCTACGGGCCCAGCGATCATTCATCCTTTTACGCGAAACAGGTGCCCGTGCTTTTCTTCTGGACCGGCACGCACGATGACTATCACAAGCCTTCCGACACCGCCGACAAGATCAATTACGAAGGCGAAGCCCGCATCGTGTCATTCGTCGAGCGCATCGTTCGCGATATAGACAAGAGTGACAAGCGGCCGACCTATACACTCGCCAGGAGCGATTCGCAGGGGCGCTCTACGGGCTTTCGCGTTTATCTGGGAACGATCCCCAATTACGCCGATGCGAATGATGGATTGAAGCTCGACGGTGTGCGCGATGACTCACCGGCGGCCAGGGCTGGTTTGAAAGCCGGCGACAAAGTGGTGAAGCTGGCCGGTCACGAGGTGAAGAACGTTTACGACTACACCTATGCGTTGGGCGAGATGAAAGCCGGACAGGAATACGAGATAGAAGTAATGCGCGATGGCCAGCGGCTGACCATGAAGATCACGCCTGAAGCCAGGAAGTGATTTGGAGTGCGCTGACAGAGCGAAGCGGCGACAGCGCTCTGGATAGTCCCACTGATCGGCTGTCCTCATCGCTCTGAAGACGATCCAAAGCGCCGTCGCCGCTTCGCTCTGCCGGCGCACTCCAAAACAAAAGGCAAAGCTTGAATCGGACGCCGACAGCGCCAATTCATCTTTGCCTTTTTTCTAAAGCGAATAAGGGCTAAGACTGTCGCGAGCTGACAGCTTGCGACATTACCATCTTGGTTCGCGGTCGTTGCGGCTGCCGCCGCGCTTGTCGCGATCTCTGTCGCGACCACGACCGCCGCCGTAGCCACCACCGCCGCCATAACCACCGCCGCCACCGCGATTGCCGCCGTAGCCGCCACCGGGTCCGCGGTCCGTGCGCGGTCGCGCTTCATTGACCGTCAAATTCCGACCACCGAATTCCTTGCCGTTAAGCTGTTCGATTGCCGCAGCTGCCTCTTCGGGAGTCGCCATCTCGACGAAGCCAAAGCCGCGCGAGCGACCAGTCATGCGATCTTCGACGACTGAAGCTGATTCGACATTACCCGCTTGCGCGAAGTGGTCTCGCAGCTCGTCGCTGGTCGTTTGGAATGAGAGGTTTCCTACATAAAGTTTCGTAGCCATTTCTATTTCTATTCCTCGTTCTTGGTGCTAAGGGAGGCGCGGATGGGTCATTCAACGCTAAATCTGAAGGCGAAATACCTTCGCGGTGGAACGCGACGCATCCGATGCTCTAGCGTGGCGAGAGCGGCTCCTAACAGTTGACAACTAACCTCACTCTCTCTTCAGCCGAACGTCGTCGCCTTCCAGCACGGACCGGCGCCACTTTCAGTGTGGCGCGAGAGCAGGACTAACGGCGGCAAGTATGACAGGCACGCGCCCGTAAACGCAAGCACAGTCAGGCAAACCGCGGGATGCCGAGGGGTTTTGCAAGGGCTGACCCGCGGGATTCAGAAGCGGCGACGGCGGCGATCTTTTCGCTGTACTGCAACGTTGAAGAGTTCCCGCGGCTCGAGAATTGTAATTTTTTCTCCACCGTGTCGCAAAACGCCCGCGACGGCCTGGCTGGCTTCAGGCTCTGGTTCGCGGTCGGCGATGGCGATGTCCGAGGACGAGACCGTGATTGCCTCGCCGAGGGATTCTGCCGCCAGGGCCAGTTGTTCATCGCCGCGCAGAGAAATTATCGCGGGTACCAGCGGCGGCCAGGTCAACGGTTCGCCAGAAGTGACGGATAAAGGATCGACCAGTGTCAGCATGCGCCCGCGCGCGTAGACTACTCCCAAAATCGAGGCGGGTGCTTGCGGCAGCGGGGTCGGTTTCTTCGCCTCAGCCGTGCCGTCGACTTCCTCTGAGTACACCGCAAACGTGCGACCGCCGGCCGTGAATAAAAACAGGTCTCGAAGTTGCGGCTCGGCTTTATCACTGGGGGAGTTTGAGGTTGTTTGTTCCTGGAGGCTCATCTGAAATCGGCAGGTGGCTGCATCAAAGCACGCGCCTCGTTGGCTGTCAATACTGTCTGGCGGCTGGCGGTGTCGTCCTTTTTGGAGTGCGCTGACAAGGCACGCGCTTTTAAAGCGGCGACAAGTCGCCGCACTCCAAAATCGCGCGGAATTCTGCGCCGTAAGACATTGTGATAAATTGAGCAAAATGCAGAGTGTAAGAACCCGCTGAAAGGATCTGAGCATGGATGACTTTGATCGGTATCGGGCCGAGATGAATGAGAAGCTGCTCGGGAGCGGCCATCTTGGAGTCAAGAGGTTTTTTGCGCTCGATACGCAGGCTTACGAAGATGGCGCCCTCGACAAGAAAACCAAAGAGTTGATGGGTTTGACGGCTTCCATCGTTTTGCGATGCGACGATTGCATCACTTATCACATCAAACAATGCGCTGAGGCGGGCGTGACGCGCGCCCAGTTTATGGATGCTTTCAATGTGGCGCTGGTGGTGGGCGGATCGATCACGATTCCGCATCTAAGAAGGGCGGTCGAACGCCTGGACCAGATCCTGGCTGGTTGAGTTTTATGAGTTCTGATTTCAACGGCGGCTCTGCCGCAGCACATTGCTGGACGTTTTCACTGAGGCAATCCGCCGGTAAGCCAGGGACCTGCCGCGCTGTGCGGTGGCAAAGCCGCAAAATCATCCTGTTCGCGACTTTTCTGATTTTGTCGTTCGCGACAAGCGCCAGCCTGGGAAATATCGGTTCCACAACGTTGTCTGAAACGAAAGGTCTGGAAATGCCCGTACCACAAGGTGGAAGGATTCGCGCTCCGGAGTTGACCGGTGATCACGGCTGGCTGAATACGGACAAACCACTCTCGCTCTCGGCGCTCAGGGGAAAAGTTGTGCTGCTGGATTTCTGGACCTACGGCTGCATCAACTGCATGCACATCATTCCCGATTTGAAGCGGCTGGAGAAGAAGTATGCGAACGATCTGGTGGTCATCGGCGTTCATTCAGCCAAGTTCGAAAACGAAAAAGACACCGAGAATATTCGCCGGATCATTTTGCGCTATGAGATCGAGCACCCGGTGGTCAACGATGCCGACTTTAAGATTTGGAATGCTTATGCCGTCAATGCCTGGCCCACGCGATACCTGATCGATCCGGGCGGCTACGTAATCGGGAAGCTCTCAGGCGAGGGCGGTTACGACGCGCTCGACAAAGCCATCGGCGACTCGATTGCTCAATTCCGCGAGCGCGGCGAGTTGAATGAAGCGCCGCTCAAGCTGGTGCTCGAGAAAGCGAAAGTCGGCGACCTGCCGCTGGCTTTCCCCGGCAAGGTGCTGGCTGACGAAAAGAATGATCGACTCTTCATCGCCGACTCAGATCACAATCGGATTGTCATCGCCAGGCTCGACGGGACCCTGGTCGATGTGATCGGCACGGGCATGCACGGCATGGTCAGCGGCCCCTTTGCCGAGGCCAGCTTTTCGCGTCCGCAGGGCCTGGCTCTGGACGGCGACAAACTGTACGTCGCCGACACCGAGAACCATCTCATCCGCCGAATCGATCTCAAAACGCGCACAGTCGAAACCATCGCTGGTACAGGCGTGCAGTCGCATGAGTACGGCGAATCAGGACCGGCGCTGAAAATTGCCCTGAATTCGCCCTGGGACCTGCAGCTTGTCGGCCGCACGCTTTACATCGCCATGGCCGGGCCGCATCAGATTTGGAAACTCGATCTCGACAAACAGGAGGTTTCAACCTTCGCCGGCTCAGGCCGCGAAGGTCGTCATGACGGATCGCTTGATGAGTCAGCTTTTGCCCAGCCGTCGGCGCTCGCGAGTGACGGGCAAACTCTTTATGTATCTGACGCAGAGGCGAATATCATTCGCGCAATTAACCTCGCCGGAAACGGAAAGGTGCGGACGCTGGTGGGCGGCGATCTTTTTGATTTCGGCGACAAGGATGGATCGGGTGACAGCGTGCGCCTGCAGCATCCGCTGGGACTGGCGCGCTGGAATGACAAGCTGCTGATTGCCGACACTTACAATCACCGGATCAAGCTGCTGGATCCGGCAGCGCGAACCGTCAAGACCTTTGCGGGCTTGGGGAAACCCGGACAGGCCGACGGCGCCACACCTTCCTTTTATGAGCCGGGCGGCGTCAGTGTGGTGAAAGATAAGCTCTATGTGGCGGACACGAACAATCACGCGATTCGCGTGGTTGACTTGAAAACAAAAGAAACGAAGACGCTGCAGATCACGGGACTGCAACCGCCGGCGTCGAATCAAGCAACGAGCAATAGCGTTGAAGTGGCGCCCAATGGAGAGGAAATCAAGCTGCCGGCGCAAAAGCTGCACGCCGGCGATGCTACCGTCGTTATTAATGTTGACTTGCCCGCGGGCTATCACCTTAATCCCACGGCGCCACAACGATACGCGATTGCGATTCAAAAGGATGGTGAAGAATTGAAGAGTGCTCCGGTGGAGATTTCGAAAAGTGCGCGTGGATTGTCGCTGCCACTTAGAATCCCGATCGGTGTCAACGCGGGTTCCGCAACCGCGCGGGCGTCATTTACCTTCGTCTATTGCCGCGAAGACAATACCGGCGTGTGCCGGATCAAGACCCTGCAATGGCAGGCGCCGCTGGAAGTGGTCAACGATGCCACGGCAGCAAACGAAATCAATCTGCGCGGCAAAGTAACCGCAGAGTGACTGGAGCGCAAGCGTCCTCGCTTGCACCTCATGTCATCGGGTATTTCCGCAGGCAACCGGGACGGTTGCGCTCCAGTCACTCCAACTTGGAGCGCAAGGGTCCTCGCTGGCACCTCAGGTCGTAGGGAATTTCCGCCGGCAACCGGGACGGTTGCGCTCCAGTCACTCTCGCGAGTAACATCACTCTTTCCCTTAACACCGAAGATAAGAGAGAAGGAGTCACAACTGTGGCTGATAAACCATTCCTGACTGACATCAAAACTCTGCGCGAACGGGCGCGCAAACACATAGAAAACGGCGCGGTGACTGAAGGATATAAAGGGGATCGCGAAACTGCCGTGAAGCTCCTGAACGAAGCCCTGGCGACGGAAATTGTTTGTGTGCTGCGCTACAAGCGGCATTACTTTATGGCCACTGGCATTCATTCAGAGGCGGTGGCCGCTGAGTTTCTCCAGCATGCGAACGAGGAACAGGGTCATGCGGACGAGATTGGCGCGCGCATTGTGCAGCTGGGCGGAGCGCCGAACCTGAACCCGGACGGCCTCACGTCGCGAAGTCATGCGGAGTACGTCGAAGGCGAAACGCTGCTCGACATGATCAAGGAAGATCTGGTCGCTGAGCGCATTGCCATCGACAGCTATCGCGACATGATCAATTACTTCGGTAACGAAGATCCGACCTCGCGCCGCATGCTGGAAGGAATCTTGGCGGTGGAAGAAGAGCATGCCGAAGATTTGGTGAGCATGCTCGGAGAGTTGGGTAACTGATTTGGAGTGCGGCGGCTTGACGCCGCTTTTGTTCGGAGTTCCGCATTTATGCGGCTTCGAGTCGCTGACGCCGCCCGAAGGCGGAGCTCCAAACACCGAAGATCAAAGCGCCGTCAAGCCGGCGCACTCCAAATTGCCTGACACTCCACCAAACTATCCGGGTCGCCCGGGCATCTGTCGAGAATGTGGCGCTCTTATTGGCGGAGGCGAAACTGCCTGCCATGTCTGCGGAGCACCGGCAACTCAGACGGCGCCACCGGCACTGCCATTGCGCGAACGCTACAACCTAAGCTATGCGCGCGCGATTCTCTCCCGCCCGTATATATTCACAATCGTTTTTCTCATCGTAAACTTCTTCGTCTTTCTGCTGATGTGGCAGGCCAGCGAGATGGCTACTTCGGCTTTGCTGATCAGCTTTCCCGAGCAGGTCTTGTACGCATTCGGAGCCAAAACCAATTACCTGATTGGTAATGAGCATCAGTGGTGGCGTTTGATTACTCCGATGTTCATTCACGTTAATCTCTTTCACTTGCTGGTCAATATGTATGGACTGTGGGCCATCGGTCCCTGGGTCGAAAAACTCTATGGCTCGGCAAAGTTCGTCGTCTTCTGGGTCGTGACCGGACTGGCGGGCATTGTCGCAAGTTACTTGAGTGTCATTCCCGGTTCACACCCGGGCCCGCTCACAAGTTTTCTTATTAAGAGCCACGATACGCCCTCGGCGGGCGCCTCAGGTGCTTTATTCGGACTCATAGGTGTGTTGTTCGTGTTCGGATTAAGGTATCGCCGCGAACTGCCGGAAGGTTTTAAACGCGCCTTTGGCACGGGCCTGTTGCCGGTAATCCTGTTGAATCTGGGCATCGGTTTTGTCGGGCGTGGTTTCATCGATAACGCCGCGCACCTGGGCGGGTTGTTGTCCGGCGCCGCGCTGGCAGCAGTTGTCAGTTACAAGCGACCCGGCCAGTCAACCGGAGTCACCATCGCCTGGCGGGTGGGACAGGTTGCGGCCCTGCTGGTGGTGGCGATCAGTTTCTTTTTCGTCGCCAGAGATTTTGACATTAGGTTGTGAACAAGCATGCGCAGATATCACGAATCAGATCTGCTAATGTGATCTGGATCCTTGCTGATGCTGTCTTTTATCTGTGTAATTTGCCTGATCTGCGGATAATGGAGTCAGTACCATCCGCGTCAGCGGATGGGTTAAGAAAGCCTCTTTGTCCCACCCGCTGACGCGGGTGGTACTGACAAACAAGGAGACCTATGGAAATCAAGAAAGTTGGAGTACTCGGCTGTGGCTTAATGGGCGCGGGGATCGCGCAGACCGCCGCCATGGCCGGATTCGAAACCACGGTTCGGGAAATGTCGCAGCAACTGATCGAGAAAGGCTTTGCCTCGATCGAGAAATCGCTGGAACGGTTTGCTGAGAAAGGAACGATCACCGCCGAACAACAGAAGCTGACCCGCGATCGCCTGTTCGGGACGACCTCGGTCACTGACCTCACCGATTGCGACATAATCATCGAAGCCATAATTGAGAACCTGGAAGAAAAACAGAAAACGTATAGTGAACTGGACGGGCTGTGCAAGCCGGACACGATCTTCGCGTCCAATACCTCATCTTTGTCGATCACCCAGATGATGTCGACGACTTCGCCGGCACGGCAACAGCGGTTCATCGGGCTACACTTTTTCAATCCCGTGCCGATTATGAAACTGGTGGAGGTCGTCCGCACCATCCTGACAGATGCCGTGGTGTACGAGGACGCCATCGGGTTCGCGAAGAAACTGGGAAAGGTGCCGGTGCGCGCCGGTGACAAAACCGGATTCATCGTTAACCGTCTGCTGGTGCCCTACATGCTGGATTCAATTCGCGCGCTGGAAGAGGGTGTCGGTTCGATCATCGATATCGATAACGCGATGAAACTCGGGTGCGGCTATCCCATGGGCCCGTTCACCCTGGGGGATTTCGTCGGACTGGATACCACATACTACATCGCCGAGATCATGTTCAATGAATTTCGCGAGAAGCGGTTCGCGCCGCCGCCGCTGTTGAAGCGGATGGTGATGGCCGGATTGTACGGGAGAAAATCAGGTCGCGGATTCTATGACTACAGCAAGGATCCGAAGAACCCGACGCCAATGAATCTGGTTTGAGAGGAAGTCATAACCGGGAGCGGTAGCGACCGGGACTGGAGCGCAACCGTCCCGGTTGCTCTTTATTTTACGAATTCGCGCTGCGCGCTCATGCAAGCGAGACGCTTGCGCTCCAGCCCGGTCGCTACCGCTCCCGGTTATGACTTCCTCTTTCGATCAACTGGCTTGCATCAGAAAGTCTTTAGTGCGCGCTTCCTTTGGCGAATTCAGCAGCTGATCGGTTGCCCCTGATTCCACCACTTCACCGGCCTCCATGTAAAGCAGTTGATCCGCCAGGCCTTCCAGAAAGTGAATCGAGTGCGACACGATCACCATCGTGTGACCCCGCCCGGCAAAGCCACGCAGGAGTGAACGCAGACCCGCACTGCGTCTGGGATCGAGGGCGCTGGTGGGCTCGTCCAACATCAGGACCGTGGGATGCATCGCCAGGGCGCGGGCAATCGCCACGCGTTGTTGTTCACCGCCCGAAAGTGATTCGGGATAGCGTTGGGCCTTATCTTTCAAACCTACTGAATCAAGCAACTCGTATGCTTCAGTCTGAGCCTGATTGCGCGGCACGCGGCTGACGTGTGTCGGAGCTTCGATGATGTTGCCGAGCACACTCAGATGCGGAAACAGGTAGAGGTGCTGAAACACGGTGCCTACCTTTCGGCGCAACTCGTTTACCCGGCGCGCGTATTCGCCTTTTGAAAGCGTATGATCAAGCTGCACGTCACCACATTCGATGGCGCCGCCGTTGATTGGTTCCAGGCCGTTGAGACATCGCAGCAGAGTGGTCTTGCCGCTGCCCGAGGCGCCGATGATGCCGAGCACGGTTTGCGGCGCAACTTCGAACGACACGCCACGCAGGATGCGTGTGCCGCCGGCGTCCTTGATGAGATTGGTAACGCGAATCATATTACTTTAGCGTTCAGAGTTTGGAGTACCGCCTTCAGGCGGAATACCCCGCGGCCATTCCGCCCAAAAGGCGGTACTCCGAGCTGTCAAGCAACTTCCGCCTCCACAGCTTCAACCGCTTCTCGTCTTTGCAGTTTCCGTTCAAGTCTGCGCGCCAGGTGCGCCATCGGCAAACTCATCGCCAGGTAATACAGCGACACGGCCACGCCCAACATCAGAAACTGTCCGGAAGCATTGGCCAGCTCGCGATATGCGGTCGCCAGCTCCCAAACAGAGATCGCATACGCAGTTGAAGTATCTTTGAAAAGCGAAACGAAATCATTGGTCATCGGCGGCAGCGCAATGCGAAACGCCTGCGGCAGGATAATCCGGCGAAATGCCAGCAGCGGAGTCATACCGAGCAGGTATGAAGCTTCCCACTGCCCGCGCGGAATTGCTTCCAGCGCCGCGCGATAAACCTGCGACTCGTAAGCCGCATAATTCAGTCCCAGCCCGATCAACGCGGTCAGCCATCCCGGCATCGCCAGCCCGATCGCGGGCAAACCGAAATACAGAAACAGAAGTTGGACCAGCACCGGGGTGCCGCGAAAGAATTCTACGTAAATTGTACAGAGCCATTGAACCGCGCGCGGTCCTTTCCATTGTCCTATCGCGAGCGGCATTCCCAGCAGTAGGGCAATCGCCATCGATGCGAACGCGATCAAGACCGTGACCACGGCCGCGCGCGTCAACCGCCAGACTGCTTCGCGCCAATTGAAAGTCGAGGAAGTAATGTCGTACCCGGCGGGCGTGTTTTGCTGCTCAGGTTTTGCCTTGTTCTGTAATTCCAGCTGCGCGTCGTTCCACAGTCCCCATTTGCGCAGGATCTTTTCCAGAGTGCCATCATTGATGATCTTATCGATGGCTGCATCAATGTCTGACTTCAACACGCCGTCGCCTTTGCGCAAGCCAATATTGTAAGTACCGCGAAAGAATGGTTCGCCGGCGCGTTTCAGAGTCGTGCTTTTGCTGACGTAAAAGACCTCCGCCGGGACGTCCATGATGACCGCGTCTATGCGCTTCAACTCGAGATCGCGGTAGGCAGTCGGCGGTTCGGCGTAGTTTTTGAAGGGCACGCCTTCTTTTTGCAGCAAACGCGAGGCGGCCGTGTTGCCCAGGGTGCCCACAACTCGATTTTTGCAGTCCGCGAGGGAATGAATTTGCTTCTCGTCCTGGCGCACCGTTAAGGCCAGTTGAAAGATGTAATAGGGCTTGCTGAATTGAATCTGCTTCTGGCGATCGGCCGTCGGCTCGAGGCCGTTCACGACGCAATCGAATGATTTGCGCTGCAGAGCAGAGACGAGCGTCTCCCAATCCGATGGAACAAACTCAGGCGTGCGGCCCATCGCCGCCGCGAGCGCGTCAACCATTTCTTTCTCGTAACCTATATATTGATCGGGGTGACTGGGATCGTTAAAAACGTAAGGCGCGCCACCGCTGGGGTCCGCGCCCCAGCGCAACGGTTGCTGGGCAAAGGCCGTGGTGTCCAACAGGACAAACACCGCACCAATCGTAAGCAGCAAAATCCGAGGCGACAGCATGGCTCGGCATTGTACACGAGACAAGGCAGAAGTTTTTCCGCGAAACGTCCGTCGGTCTCTAAGTGATCCGCTCGTCAAGAAGAAGAGTTGCGCAGCGGCTTTGCTGCAAAAGTCGGCGAAGCCGACGAATGATAATAGCCCACCGATTTATCGGTGGGGCGGTGATTCAAATTTTCAAGTAAGTCCGCGACGCGGACGGCTGAGCAGTGTCGGTACTCCGAGCGGCAGCGAGGTGGCTCATCACGCAACCATTCTTCTTGATCCGGTCGCCAAGGCTTCCCGTACTGACACGAAGATTTTCAGTCGTCCGCTTCACGGACTTAATTAATCTCGTCGCGTCACCCAGCGCTAAAGCGCTGGGCTATTATCATTCAGTCCGCTTTGGCGGACGACAGAAAACCACTTTTGCAGTAAGGCCCTGCGCAGCCGCATCTCTCCCATTGGAAAGAAATCTTTTGAAGCCTTCAGCGGCTTCATGTAGGATGGCGGCGCTCTAATTATGTTTTCGCGCTGTCGCGCTCTCGCGAGCCAGGATGCTCGCGCTCCAACCCGCGCAATTATGTGCATTGATAGACGAGATTTCTTGCGCGCCAGTGCCGGAGTAGCCGGCGCGGCGATGATGCCGAGCTTCGCCTTTGCTTACAGCCACGATGCTGACGCCATCCAACAACGCCAGGACGTTCCGGATCTCATCAAGAACCTGCGGCCGATGATCAAAGATGTCGTGCCGATCACCGAAGATGAACGGATGGCGCGCATTGCCAAAGCACAACGGCTCATGGGCGAGCAGAAAATTGACGCGATCTATATCGAGTCGGGCACCAGCATGTATTACTTTACCGGCATGCGTTGGGGGCAGAGCGAGCGCATGTTCGCTTTGGTGATCCCGCAGCGCGGCGACATCGCCTGGGTCTGTCCCAAGTTCGAAGAAGAACGCGCTCGCGAGCTAATCAAGATTGGCGCTGGCGACATTCGCACCTGGGAAGAAGACGAAAGTCCTTATCTGCGTGTGGCACAAATCTTCAAAGATCGCGGCATGCGATCGGGCCGGATCGGAATCGAAGAGCGGGTGCGATTTTTCTTCTACGACGGCATTCGTCAGGCGGCGCCCAAGCTCGAATACGTCAGCGCGACGCCGATCACCGCCGGCTGCCGCATGTACAAGTCGCCGGCCGAACTCGCGCTGATGCAAAAGGCAAACGACCTCACCATCATTGCCTATCGCGCAACCTGGGCTACCATGCGCGAGGGCATGACGCAACAGGAGTTTGCGGGCAATTGCGCCGCGGCTTTTCGCAACCTCGGCGTGCAGGGCGGAATATTTTGCAGTTTTGGTAAGTACACGGCATTTCCGCACGGCAGCAGCAAACCGCAGATCCTCCAGGAAGGCGATATGGTGCTGATGGATGACGGCTGCACCGTGGAGGGCTATCAATCCGACATCACGCGCACATTTGTCTTTGGCAAACCTACGCAACGGCAACGCGACGTTTGGGAGATCGAGCGGAAGTCACAGGATGCGGGCTTTGCCGCCGCGAAAGTTGGCGCGCCCTGCGAAGCTGTCGATTACGCCGCGCGCAAGGTTTTGACTGACGCAGGCTTTGGACCGGATTACAAGACGCCGGGACTACCACATCGCACGGGACATGGTATCGGCCTCGATGGTCACGAATGGACTTACTTTGTGCGGGGCAACAAGACACCGATCCAGCCGGGCATGTGCTTCAGTGATGAACCAACGATCGTGATCTATGGCGAGTTTGGAGTGCGGCTGGAAGATTGTCTTTACATCACTCCGGGCGGACCGAAGTTTTTTACCGAGCAGAGTCCCTCGATTGAAAAGCCTTTCGGGTGAAGAGTCAGTACCGGGAGCGATAGCGACCGGGCCTTAGCGCTGGCCACGCAATTGTAAACAGTCTACCCGGTCGCTACCGCTCCCGCTTCTGACTGCTCACCACTGGCGCTCGAATTCCCGGAACTGCTCTTCCAGCTTCCACTGCAGCTTTGCTTTCTCACTGTTTTCCATAAATTGTCGACAACCGCTGGAACTAAGCTTCAGTGAAGCAAGATCCGTCGCACACTGCGCTACCGGGGCGCTCCTTTTCGCATTGCCCCATAGACTCGCGCCGGAGATGAACGCAAATTCAAGGCTGTTGCGCGCCATAGTTTTCAATTGCAGATAGTTGAGTCCCTGATCTTCGGCCGCGCGCAAATACTCGCGCGAGATTTCAGATCGCGACACGCCTTCATCATCAGTCGCGAGCGCCACCGGCACGCCGTATTTCAGATAGGTCGCCAGCGGATGTTGCGCACCGCTAATCCCCAGAATCGTGTCATTGCTGGAAAGACAGATTTCCACCATCACATTGCGGCTGGCCATCTCTCGCAACAGACCATCCGCGTCATTCTCGTGCATGATGTCGACACCGTGCCCGATACGATTCGCCTGTGCCGTCATTACCGAATCGCGAATGTGGAATGTCAGCCCGTCCGGCGGCACCAGACCCGGCGCCAGCTCACCGGCGTGCAAACTGAGGTGCGCATGCGGATACATGGGTCGCAGGAACTGCAGCATCCGCATCTGCAGGGAAAAGTTCTGCATCGACTGGAGGCCGTCTTCGGCCTGCACCAGGTTCAAGGCGACGATTTTGGAATTCGGATCGTTGGCCAGCGCGAATCCGGTGACCATCTGTGCAAAGACCGGCCCCAGCGGTGCGCCGCGCGCTACCTGCGCGATATAGCGAATCACAACTGTGCAACCGGCATCCGCCTGCGGCGTGCCGCACTTCAGGAGGCGATTCTTCTCGGCTTCCGCGTCGCTCAAATTTTTGATCGCCAGCGGAACGGCAGCGTCAATTCCGTTGCTCTTCAATTTGTCGAAGGTGCTTTGGGGATTTCCATCCCAGCCGACTTTGTCGCCAATCTGGCTCGACATGACACCGGTGGGTGTCCCGTCCGCCGTCAACATCAATTCCAAATAAAGCAGATGGCCGCGGGCCGCGCGCGCGATTGCCTCAGCCAGCATTTTTCCATTCTGGTTGTAAGTGGCGACCCCAAACTTCGCGAACGTATCAAAAAAATGGTCGTGGCCGCTCTGGCCTGAAAGCTTCCAATTGCGCATGGACCAGGCGTCGATTAACTGCCGGTAGAGAACGGAATTCGTGAGCACGTTCGCCGCCGGCACCTGGCCACTCGCGCATGGCGGCAGCACGGCGACCATAGTCGTGGTGTTAATGCAATCGCCGGCGTCGGCGGCCCATTGAATGTAGGACTCCGCATAGATGGCCCCCGACAGGTGATTGTGCAGGTCGCCGCCTTTGGGCATTTGCAGGAGAAATGCGAGCAGCTGCGGCGGCGAGTTGCGGATCGATTCAAAGTAACGGGACGCGCGCTCGGTTGGCCCGGCCGGCTGGCCGTGAATGATGATCGCACCGCAGACGATGAGCGCGAGGCCGGAGACGAACCTTCTCGTTAATCTGCTCAAGTGCATGAGTTTCATTTCCAATGTGGCAGTCGCGACATTCTAAACGGCTGTGAAAGCTGCCGTCCAACCTGACTGGAGCGCAACCGTCCCGGTTGCCTCCGTAGATACCTCACAATCTGAGGTGCAAGCGCGGACGCTTGCGCTCCAGTCAATACGGAGCCCGACTGAAGCGCATATGACTGGAGCGCAACCGTCCCGGTTGCCCGGCGCTGGAGCGCTCCTGAATCTCAACCCGACCACCGCATCACGCCTGAGTCTGGTTCCAGCCAGATCTGTTATATCCTCATAAATCAAATCCTAAATTAAGAAGGACGTTTGCTTGCTCGACTTTGCCATTCAAACTGCCCGCGAAGCAGGACGCCTGCTGGCTGAACGTTTCGGCCGCAAAATCGAAATTAGTAATAAGAGTGAGATCGATCTGGTCACCGAATCCGATCTGGCTTCAGAGCGCCTGATCATCGATCGCATCAAGACTTATTACCCGCGTCACAGCATTCTGGCGGAAGAATCCGGCGCCACCGAGGCGCGCGACGACGCGCAGACCGACTGGCGTTGGATTATCGACCCGCTCGACGGGACGACGAACTATGCGCATGGTTATCCGTGCTTCTGCGTGTCGATCGGCCTGGCGCACCAGGGCAGACTGGAGCTGGGGGTCGTTTACGATCCTATTCGCGATGAAATGTTCGCGGCGGAACGCGGTCAGGGCGCCTCGCTCAATGGTCGCCGGATCCGCGTTTCCACCACGATGAATTTGTCTGCCGGGCTGTTGTGTACGGGTTTCCCTTACGATGTGCGACAGCGCAACGAGTTCGCGCGGCACTTTGCCAACTTCATCATGACGGCGCAGGGAGTGCGGCGTGACGGCGCCGCGGCGCTGGATCTGGCTTACGTTGCCGCCGGCCGCTTCGACGGGTTTTGGGAAGAAGGTTTGAAGCCGTGGGATGTGGCGGCCGGCGCGCTGATTGTCGAAGAAGCAGGCGGTCAAATTACGCACTACGATGGTACTGCTTTCGATATTTACACCGCCCCGATCCTGGCAAGCAACGGCTTGATCCATGAGCAGATGATGCGCGTGTTGGCGGCATAACTTCAGTGGCCCTCCCTGAATTCAACCTTGCAGCTGCTGACAAATTAAGATAAAAAACAGCAACCCAAAAACAACTACGATTCGTTTACACAAAATCCTTGACGCTACCCGCCGCCGCGTTGCCTCGGCTATTGGATGTTGTGACCGCATGATGTAATGACTACTGCGCGAATTACAGATTGTCTACGCATCGCGTCTTCGCATATGCTCTTTTAGACCAAAATCGAATATTCTCTTTAGACGCAATAGGCTGATGGTTTTATGATTATGGCCTCGTGAAGACATACGAGTAGGTTACAGTTGTCGAACCGACCTGAGTGCTGTTACTGCCAGACAGGCTGAGCTGACCATTCATGAATGGCCCGGTGCCCGAGCCATAATCAATAGATCCTTGAATCGGAAGCGTCATGGGATTCTGGCCGGGACATGTGACAGTCTCGGTGTAACTAACTCCTTGACGAGTGCCGAAGTTAAAGGTCCCAGGCAGCGTGTCGGATCCAGCAGTGATGGCCAGGAAGCCTGAGGCAGGATCGATCGTGAAGGTGCTGGGTGATATCTGTGCTGTGCAACCCGGCACCTGTGCGCCGATCTTCAAATCAAAGCTGCCACTGGGTTTGTAGACAATGAAGGTGCCAGTACTTTGTGAGGGGTCAACGGTCCAGGTAATGTTCGAGTTCACTTGTTCTACTAGTCCCACGTCGGAGCTTTCAGTTTTTCGACTATAGGTGCCTACCCAGGTATCGGTGCAGATC
>JBKPEE010000141.1:0-12059 GCA_046728235.1 Acidobacteriota bacterium | reverse complement strand
TGCAGTGTCCGGACGAACCACGTACACTCCGTTGTTTCGATTGGATCGACAAAACCAGAACTCGCGCTAAATGCGCTCAAGGCCAATGCAACGAGACAAATGAGAGAAGACGGTTATTGGCACGCTGCACAGAGCCCCTGGGTTGATAAGGGCAGCAAACGATATTTATGGACCGAGCGGAGTTTAGCACTCGCCATTGAGTACGTATTGCACGGGCAAGGTGATGAGTTACCAGAGTTTAATTGAGGCGCAAGACTGGCCCGCCCGCTACCGCAGGCGGTTCTGACTTAGCGCGCCCGCTACTTAGGCCCGCCCGCTACCGCAGGCGGTTCTGACAGGAATCCCGGACTCCAGTGCCGTTTGTCCTTCATATGCTGCACGTGACATGAGGTGCAGTTGGGTTTGTCTGCGGCGATGACCTGACGGCCGGCACGCGCATCTACCTGGCCATTGTGGCACTTGCCACAGGTGGTGCGCGGCGTGGTGAGATCGATCGGGTCGCGCGTAGCGTGACAGCTCGAGCAACTTAAAGTCCCCTCTTTGTTTCCCGGCAATCCAGCTATCGCGCGCACGCGATAAAGGTGCACCGCATGAAACTGTTTGCTGCGCCACTGGTCTTCCGTGTCACTCGGCAACCGCTCGAGTTGCAGATTAGCTTTGCGCTGCGCCATCTCTTCGGGGTCGAGACCGGCCCATTTCCAATGACCGTTTATCACGGGATAGCCAAAGGTGCCGCCGTGTGGGGTCGCGACAGTCTTGCCGTTATACGTCTTCTTATTTTGATCGCTGTGACA
The DNA here is from genome assembly GCA_046728235.1 of Acidobacteriota bacterium. Lineage (GTDB taxonomy): Bacteria > Acidobacteriota > Blastocatellia > Pyrinomonadales > Pyrinomonadaceae > UBA11740. Next base: position 11,265 of record JBKPEE010000141.1, on the reverse strand, counting down.
CTGAAAACATGAAAGCAGCGCTCCGTCAATCGCGCTGAACTGCGCGCCGCGGTGCTCATCATGACAATCGACGCAATTAATTCCCGCACTTACATGAGGCGGAACAACCGTGGCCGCAAAGGCGTCCGTGGTGTGACACGATGCACACTTACTGTCCATGGCCGCGCGCAGTGCGTGACAGGAAGTACACGAACCGGCATTGGCAGATTTTGCAACCGGCGGGGAAAGGTTCATCGTCGTGCGCGTGTGAGCAGCTGAAATCGGGGCCGGCGAAAACGCAGCCGCATAAAATAAAGCGCCGCCAACCGCCAGCAAGCCAATCGGAATTACGCCCCACAACAGCATAGGCGCCGGCCAGCGCCGCTTCAGATCGGTGGTCGGCGTCCATACCGACATGGCTTTACCGGCGGGCCGCCCGGTCAAAGGGAACAACGGTGAAGGCCTGATTGTTTTGCTCGCTGCCGTGATTCGCTTGTCCCAAAAGACATCCAGCGCTTTCGAACTTGATTCGGCCGGCTTTTTCTTTCGCGCGGCGGACTCTTTCTTGTGGGCCCCGGGTTCTGCTTTCGCATCGCCCTCTCCCGGTATCTCGAGATGAAGTGTAGTCGGCAACTCCCAAAGTCCGGGAGTTTCGCGGCGCTGGACTGCTTCAGACGGCGTCGCCCCAAACTGCAGCGACACCTTGATTACCAGCACCCCTTGTATGAAATCGATGTTCAGCGTAAACGGACCAATACCCAGGACATCGCCGGGCGCCAGCGCTTCGTAATCCTCGATCTTCACGCCGTTGAGGAGAATTGGATTGCTCGGCCTGAGATTGCGAATGTAGTAATTGTCGTCGGTGTAGGTTATGCCCGCGTGCAGCCGCGAGACGGACGGGTGGTTGAGCAGCAGCTCACAGGTGGGAAGACGTCCCACCAGCAGCCCTTCGGAAACGATGGTTGCCGGATCGAGCTGTAAGTCTTCCCGAACGATGATGAAGGTGGCTTCCATGCCAAGCACAAATCTCAGATCTCAAATAATCGTTTTCACCTGACTTTGAAGAAAACTACCTGGATAATATGAACGATCATTAACGCGAGCATGACTGAGGTCGAGATCACATGTGGCGCGACCCACACCTTAAGCAGACGGTGCAGGTAGATCAGCGCTTCCACGCGGCGCAGCACCGCCGACCGCTCGACCGCCTTCAAAATCTGATCATGTTTCTCTTTTTCAGTCGGCGCAGTGATTTCGGATTTGAAGCGCAAGCGCGCTTTGGCCAGTGCGGTCGTAAGTTCCTCGCGCTGCAGGTATTGCCTCAGCAGATACGTGAACGAAGAGAAGTACCTTCGCACCTTGTCGATCAGGGTGCGGGTTTCATCGTCACTGTCGTTTCTGATCTTCTCAATATCGGCGCGTAACTCAGCGCGGCGCGCTTCCAAATCTTCAATCAGGAGCGGATCTCCTTCGATACTAGTCATGATCCGCGGCGCGACGACATAACAAAAGACGCCAAATAGTCCGGTTAGGATGGTCGCATCAAACCAGACCATCAGCGTCAACGTAAGCAAGCCTCCACCATGACTGCCGCCATGAATTACGAGCACGATGGCCGCCAGCACCCCCAGATAAATGTGCGCCAGCAGCCAGTAACGCAAAGCTCCGGCGCGCCGGCGATAGATTGGCTTGCGCGCCGGGTAGGTCATTACTCCCGCGATGCCGGCAAATCCCACCAGGCCAGTCACCCAACGCATCGTCAACCATGTCCCTCGCAGTGGTTGATTGAAACCGTAATGAAAGGCGGCCCAGGCAATCAGCGCGGTGACGGCAAGAGTGGCCGCAATGCCGCCGATGTGCCACAGACGCGCAACTGGATCGCTCTGGTGAATGTTACGCCCCACCGCGTGGTTCTGATCGCGGAACACGAGCCCGAGGGTCTTTTCAACTTCACCAAAATAGTCTTTAGGATCGACGCGCACGAGGGCGCCGGTCGGGCAATTCTCTTCACACGAATACGCCGGCCGTTTCGCGGCCGCAGGATTGAGCGGCGTGCCTTCGCACAGGTTGCATTTGATTGCAATCATGTCTTCCGCTTCGCCAATTGGCGGCGGCAGGGTGGTTTTGGCGGTAAGCAGGCTCTTGAGCGTGCTTGACCAGGTTGAGTGCGGAAGTTCGATCGCGTTGCGCGGCACCATAGATATCGCGTTATATGGACACTGGGTCGCGCAGTCGAAACATCCGATGCAAGTCGGTTTATCTATGTCCACGTGCCCTTTGGGATCGCGAAAGATGGCTCCCGTGGGACATCCGGTCAGGCATTCGGGATCTTTGCAATGCATGCAAACCGACGGTGACAAGACATGCTGCCGCGACGGGCTATTGATTTTCACCGGGCGCTCGATATGAATTCCGCGCCGCAGCAAACGTGACTGCCCGTGGACCTTGTGACAAGCAAACGAGCAATTGCCGCATCGCACGCACAGATCCATGTCCATCACCAACAGGTTGACGCCGTCGACAATTCCGGTTGTGATTTCCTTCTCGGCAGCCACCAGGGAACTCTTATCGGCGCGACTGGTGAGGCTGGTGTCATCATCCGCGAGAGAAAATCCGGCAAACGCTTTCGCGACTCGATCACAAAGCGCTGCGTCAGCGCGCAAATCAGTCAAACGTATTTCCAAAACCTCAGAGCGCGCCATCAGCTCTGCGGAGTATTGCCAGTGCGTCTGGCCACTGAGCGCTTCCAGACCCAGGCAGTTTCCCGCTCCCAAAAAATCTTCGGGGATTAGCACACTGGAAGCAGCGGCGGCGGCCTCGCTCACTTGGGCATAGATGGGAACCCCGCGTACGCGCCGAACCCACCCACTGTGAAGTACCAACAACCGATCTATGCGCGTGCCTTCTTTTGTCAGCAGATGATGTTTGCCAAAGGCCGAAAACTGCGAAATCTTTCCCAACGACTCCAGTTCGGCTTCGGTCAAGTTCCTCGCCGCCGTGGTCGCCTGAAGTTGAGCAATCATGCTTCCCAAACCATGAGTGCGATAGGTCACGTCGACTTTTTCGGCGAATTTTTTCAGGGATCGCAGCAGGCGAAGCGCGGGACGGACCATCTCCAGCACCGTCGCCTCTTTGCCGTCGTCAGAGGAGAAAACCGTGGCGTTACGCGGGACGCCGGCCAGGATCGACATTTCACCAAAGCAGGTTCCGGCGGGCAGCACGCCGACGGTCTTCGCCTGACCGGCTTTGTCTCTGGTTTGCACCTCGAGTTCGCCATCGAGCGAAAAGTAGAAGGTATTTCCGCCCCAATCGCCTTCACGCATGATTACTTCACCCGGTGCAAAGGTGAGCAGCCGCGCGTATGGTCCAATCTGCTTGCCTCCGGCCTCTTTGCCCTCGGCAATCATTTTCAGATTGTTCTTGTTTTTGTCTTCGAGGAGTTCGGATAAGACGTCGATTCTCTTGATTGCCTCAAGAATCGCTTCGGGGCTGATGTTTTCTTTGGGCATGTCGCTGAGTTGTCGAGGGTTCAGGGCTTTAGAAGTTGCGGCGCAGGCGGGACAGCGCGAGCTCTCGACTCCTGCGAAATCGGGCGCAGCTTACCATGCGATCAGCCACTGAGGAAATCCACATGATCTACCGGCGTAGTAAGCGTCAACAATGTAGTGGTTGACCTGACCGAGTCGTGATAGCATCCGCGTACCTCGGTTAACTGCTCCAACGTAATACTAGGCGGCAATGCTAGAACCCCTGCAAATGCGTGCCCCTTCAAAACGCTGGTTAGCGCTGGCGAGCATAATTCTGGTTTCCACCGCATCGCTTGCCTGGAGTTTCACCCGACTTCGTCGCACCGGAAAAATTGAAGGGGCACCCGCCTTAAAGCAGAAGGCAGAAGGCAAAAGGCAGAACCAGGGGCGCAATGATCAGAAAGCAACAACCGGCCGCCAGGACCTAAACTCTTCCTGTCCATCCTGTCCACTGTGTCCATCGTGTCCATCCAGTCCACTCCTGGATTCTGACAACGACGGCATCCCCGACGCGGAGGAACTGCGTACCTATCAGGATCGCGACAGCTTTCGCCGCTGGTTTACGGCGATCGCCGAAAATCAATTCTATCAACTAAGCGATCAATGGAATGCGGACCAGCGCGATTGCGCCGGCCTCGCGCGCTTTGCCATGCGCGAAGCCTTGCGCCATCACGATCGCGCCTGGTTCCAGAAGATGGGCCCGGGCTACGAAACCGTAGCCGCCGACGTAGGTGAATTCGATCTCGATCACAATCCGCTTGGTGAAAAGATATTCCGTACTGATTTTGGATCGTTCAGTGAGAGCGATCTGCGCAATGGTCGATTTTCTGAGTTTGCCGACGGGCGATCGCTGAAGAATTTCAATAGCACCTTTGTCACGCGAGATCGTCGCGAGGCTCAACCCGGCGATTTGCTTTTCTTTTATCAGCCCTGGGTCCAAAAGTTTCCTTATCACGTAATGATGTTTCTCGGTGCGGCCCGCCTGGCGCCAAATGGCGCGAACGACTGGGTGGTCTATCACACCGGCTCGTCGCCGACAGACAAAGGCACAGTCAAGAAGGTCGAACTGTCCGTGCTCGACCATCATCCCGATCCGCGTTGGCGGCCAGTTGAAAGCAACAGGAATTTTTTGGGCTTCTATCGCTTGAAGATACTTCAGTGATGCAATCGTCCATTCACAGCTTCGTGTCTCCTGAGGAGGCCATTAATGTCCGACACTAATCGCCGCGTTCGCCGTTACGTCGCGACCGCCATCATTTACCTGGCCCTCGCCGCTTCCGTATTCGGCTTTAATATCATCCGTTCCCGCACGACTACGGCCGCAGCTCCAATCACCGGCGAACCAGAGACGCCGAAAATCGCCAGCACCAAACCTTACTTCTCGCTAACTACAAACAAAACCTACTCGCCAAACGAGTCAGCGCGGCTGTGGGCCAGTTATCAGAACATCGATTACCTGGACTTTCGGGTTTACCGAATCAAGGACCCGAACAAGTTTTTTAAGCAGCTCGACGACCCGCATGAAATGGGCGAGAAAGAGAAGGAACAGATCGCCCAGGGTTATGGCGCGCGCGTCTCACTGCTCGAGCGCACCCACCGTTTGAAGATCTCGTTATTTTCAGCGGTCAAGGATTATGTCCGTACCCATCTGTTGAAGGACCATCGCGTGACCTTCAACGAAAAGTATCGAAAAGAGCCGGAAGCGACCCGCACGCCGCTAAACGTCGCGGATTATGCGCGGGTGCCGTTGCTGAATCCAGATCAAAAAGTGAAAGATTGGCATGAGCCACTGCCCGCCCTCGAGAACGAATACGACAGCCGCATGATCACGCTCGGCAAGATCGATCCCGGCGTTTACCTGATTGAAGCCGTCAACGGCGAGCAAAGGGCTTATTCGCTCGCGATTGTGACCAACCTCACGATGATCGAAAAGACCAATAAGCACGGGCAAGTGCTGGTTTACATCGTCGATCGCAAGACCGGCGCGCCGCATGAAGGCGTCAACGTCGAAGTCACGAACGCGAAAAACGCCCTGGCCGCCGGCAACACAGATAAATCGGGCCTCTTTAAAACTGTCGTCAAGCTTCCCGACACATCTGAAACACAACCGGAAGATGTTGACCAGGAGAACCCGCCGAAGAATCCGTTTCTCATCATGGCGCGTGAGCGCGACAACTTTGTCATCTCAGATATCGAGTCATTCTATTTCGGCGGTGAGGGTGGCGAAGACGACGTACTTACCGGGGATGAAGTTACCAGTTACATCTACACGGATCGTCCCATCTATCGCCCGGCGCAATCCGTCTTCTTCAAAGGCATCCTGCGTCAATGGACCGCCAACGGCTATCAACTGGTCGACAGTAAAACAGTCAACGTCGTTGTCGAAGATCCCAACAATGGGAAAGTTTTCGAAAAGGATTTGCCGCTTTCCGATCGCGGCACTTTCAGCGGCCAGTTGGATCTTGGTGACGAGGCGCCGCTCGGCAGCTATAACATTACGGCGTCGGTCGGCGAAGCAAAATCGAGCGGCTACTTCGAAGTTCAGGAATACAAGAAACCTGAATTCAAGGTCACGGTCAAAGGCCCGAAAGACTTCGCCGCCGTCGGCGAAAAGGTGCGGTTTACAATTAATGCCAACTACTTTTTTGGCGCTCCCGTCACCAACGCCGACGTCCATTACTACATTTACAAGCAGCGCTATTACCACTGGTGGTGGGGTGACGAATCGAACGATGAATTCGACGACGCGGCCGGCCCCGAGAATGAAGGCGGCGATGATGAAGATTACGGTTACTACGGCAACGACCTGGTGACCGAGGGTGAGGCTGAGATCAATTCCCAGGGCCAGGCGGCCGTTGATTTTGTCGTGCCGGCGCCTGAGGACAAGGAGGAATGGGATTATTCATACCGGCTGGAAGCGCAAGTTACCGATGCATCGCGGCGCGAGATGCAGGGCGCAGCTTCGTTCATCGGCACGCGCGGGAAAACTGTCGCCGATGCGTACCCCGAACGCTACCTGTACTACCAGGGCGATGCGGCGAAGATTCGGGTGAAGACGGCGGACTACGCGGGCAAACCGGTCTCGGAAAAAGTGACGCTCAAATTCATCGAGCAAAAGTACGAAAAGAAAGAGAAGGAAGAGGAGTACAACGGGTACAAGTTCAAGAGTTACGACTACATCCTCCATGAGCGCGAACTGGCGTCCGCAGACGTCAATACCGACAGTCAGGGTAACGCGACTTATGATTTCACGGTTCCCTCGCCCGGCGACATCTATGTTAAAGCGATCGTCTATGAAGACAGCAAAGAGATCGTGAACCGCGGCGGCTCGTTCTGGGCGCCGGACAAAAAAGGCGAGTGGGCAGATTTTGAATATCGCGATTATGACGACAAAGCGATCAAGCTGGTGCCCGACAAAAAATCTTACAAGCCAGGCGAGACCGCGCACGTTTTGGCGATGTTGCCGGCAGATAAAGCACACCTGCTGGTCACGACTGAATTATCCGAAGTATTGACGGCGCGCGAAATCGATTCTACCGGACGCAGTATCGTCATTGACGTTCCAATTGACCATAAGTACGAACCCAACGTTTATCTCGACGTCTCGTTCGTCAAAGACAACGACATGTACAGCCAGAGCCAGATCATTGCGGTGCCCGCGCGTGACAAAATGCTCAAGCTCGACATCGTGCCCAACAAGAACGAGTTCAAGCCACGCGACGTCGCCTCGTACACCATCGTCGCGCGCAATGAAGACGGCTCGCCGGCCGCCAACACGGAAGTGAGTCTGGGAATCGTCGACGAGGCGATCTACAGCATTCAGCCCGAGACCGCCGGCAATATCAAACGCGAGTTCTATGGCAAGCGCTTTGATGAAATCCAGACGAGCCTGGCAATTCATTACACCTTCACCGGCTACGCGGGAGAGAAGCCTGCAGATCTCGCCAGGAACAAATCCAGTTATCAGCTCGCGGATTTCAAGAATGAAAGTTCTTTCGCAGAGCCGACCATCCGCAAAGAATTCAAGGATACAGCGTTCTGGCAACCTGATGTGGTCACAGGTGGCGACGGGAAAGCGACGGTCAAGTTCAACCTGCCTGACAACTTGACAACCTGGCGCGCTACCGCGCGCGGTGTGACGGCAGACACACGCGTCGGCTCGGCAGTGCAGAAAACCATCGCGCGCAAAGACGTGATTCTGCGGCTCGAGATGCCGCGCTTCTTAACGGAGGGGGACACGGTCACGATCTCAGGCGTGGTGCACAACTTCCTGAAGAGTGACAAGTCGACAAAGATCACGCTCGATCTTAACGGTGCACAATTACTCGACTCGCCTGCGGAAACCGTGACTATTGCCAAAAACGGTGAACATCGCGTCGATTGGCGCGTGCAAGCAAACCAGGTCGGCAAGCTGACTCTGCTGGCGAAAGCGTTGACGGACACTGAATCGGATGCCGTCGAGATGACCATGGAGATTGTTCCCCATGGCTTGAAACAGACCACCGGCAACACCACGACGATCACGCAGGATGATGCCGATCAAACCTTCAACCTCGACCTGCCCGGACGCGCAGACGTGTCCGCGCGCAACCTGCGCCTTGAAGCTTCGCCTTCAATCGCCGGCGCGTTGTTCGGGGCACTCGATTACCTGACCAGCTACCCATACGGCTGCACGGAGCAAACGATGTCGAGCTTCCTGCCAAATATCGTCGTCGCGCAAACGCTGAAAGATATTCCGACGGCCAGGATTCGCGCCGGGAACGATTTGAATACGAAAGTGCAGAAGGGCCTCGATCGCTTGTATGCCTACCAGCATTCGGATGGCGGCTGGGGCTGGTGGAAAGACGACAAGACAGATCCGTTTATGACGGCTTACGTGGTTGACGGCCTGACGATGGCCAGCCGCGCTGGTTATCAGATCGACTCCGGGCGGCGGGATCAGGGCCGCGAAAAACTCTCTGCGATGCTGAATGCCGGCAAACGCGATGACGGCAACCCGATCGACGATGAAACGCGCGCCTACATGATCTATGCGTTCACGGAAAGCGGCGACGGCGACGCGCACTTTCTTGATGAGCTGTACGGCAAGCGCAACAATCTTGGACCATACGGCCGCGCTTTGCTGGCGCTCGCACTCGAGGAGCATAAGGACGGCCGCGCCCATGAGGTCGCAAACCTAATCGAGGGCGCCGCCCAACAGGATGCCTTTGAAGCGCACTGGCAGACCGCGCGCGTAAATGATTACGGACGTGATGTTTACCTGGACGCTGAGGCGACGGCGCTTTCATTGAAGGCCCTGTCGCAAATTAATCCGGGTGCGGCGCTGCTGCCGAAAGCCGCGCGCTGGCTGGTCAAGAACCGGCGCAACGGTTATTACTGGCTGTCAACCAAAGAAACCGCGTTCGCGATTTATGGTCTGACTGATTACTTAAAAGTCAGCAAGGAACTCTCGCCTGATTATTCATTCGAGGTTTACTTGAACGGCGAGAAAGTCGCCGGACAGCACATCGGCGCCGGCGACGCCACTAACGCGCAGACGATTTCTGTTTCGAAGAAAGGCAGTGAACTCGGCGGGTCGAATCAGATCCGAATTGTGAAACACGGCAAAGGCGCGCTCTATGTTTCGTCCGCGCTCGAATACTTCACCGCAGATGAAAACGTGCCGGCGAATTCTTCCGGTGGTTTGAAGATCACGCGCGAATATCTGCGCCTGCATGTGACCGACAATGAAGATGGCAAGGCCAGCTGGAAGATTGAACCGCTCAGTGGCGAGCTGCGCTCAGGCGACATGATTGTGGTGCGCTTGCGGCTGAGTGGCCCACGCGCGCAGTACGTGATGATTGAAGATCCCATTCCCGCGGGGGCGGAACAAGTGGCGCAGGTTAGCGGTATCTATCTCAATTACAACCTGGGGCAGTGGAGCGATTGGTATAGCAACCGGGAGTTTCGCGACAACCGGACGGTGATTTTCAAGGATTACTTCAACGGCAACGCGACTTTCCAGTACGCCATGCGCGTCGAAGTGCCGGGCGATTTCAAGATCGCGCCCGCGCGGGCCGAATTGATGTATCAGCCGACCGTGCAGGCGAATACCTGGAACGACCGTTTGCTGATTCTGGATAAGAAATGATTTTGGAGTGCGGCGGCTTGACGCCACTTTATGTCAGAACCGGGAGCGGTAGCGACCGGGCTCCGAAAAAGAGGAGGGATTGTTTGGCCCGCCCGCTACCGCAGGCGGTTCTGACACGCAACGCAGAAAGGTGATTATGACTAGTATCAAGCTTTGGTTGAGCACCATTAAGTCAACCTTCACAAACATTTCCGCACTCGTTGTTTTCGCAGTTCTCTACGTGCTCTTGCTCGGTTCGGTTTATTTCTTCATCTCGACGCGCGAGGCGACCGTGTGGCAGGTGTTCGTGACCTATGCGTTGATGATTCTGATCCCAGCCGAGTTTTTTCTTTTCAACGCATCGATCGTTGATCACACTCGCATAAAGAAGTTTCACTGGCGCGCGATCGTGATTGACGCGCTAAAGTTTTTTATCGTCACCATTCCAGTACTGCTCATCGGGTGGTTGTGCTATTACCTGCTCAACAAGATCGGCGGACGCTTTCCCGCTCCAGTGATCATTCCCTTGCCGCCCACTGGTGCCGCTGCTAAGCCACAACCCCTTCACTGGCCAACGCTTATCTTTGCGACCCTGCGCTTCGTCGGCTTGGGAATCGTTGCGCCCCTGGCTCTAATCCACTTGTGGATTGCCGTGAGCGGGAGCGAAGTTCGCAGTTGGATTGACGAAGGAGCGGCCGCCCTGTTGAAAAGAATCGCTTCGGCGCTCGCGCGAGCTTTTGCCTTTGAATCAGTTTTGATCTATGCGCTGGGCCTCATCGTTTTTTTCGTTCTGCCATATGCAGTTCTGTTTGTGCCCTTATCCCCAAAAGGAAACAAGGCGGATTTTGCTGTTTTCCTTCTCCGGCTTTTACTCACATTTGGATTGAGTTTCATTGGTTGGGTCGTGACCATCAGCGCGCTGACACGAAACGCGCTCGAGAGATTACCGGCTCCCTCACCTAATCCGTCTGCTGCGGTGGCTGTGGAGACAGCGGCGTGACTACGGTCCGTTTCGGCATCCGTACATTCGAACGCATACGCCGCGAGCATGCGTTGGTACTCGCTTGCGCCTGTGTGGCGATTCTCTTTTTCCAGGTCCCTTCAGCGCGATTCAACCCAGGCTCGCTCGATTTCCATGGCCGCGATCCAACTCGGAACGAAACGGCAATCGATTTAGCGTTGCAACAGGCAGCGACCGCTGCGCTACAGAATCGAGAAGGCGCCATCATCGTCATGGACGCGCACACCGGCCGCGTGCGCGCGATAGTCAATCCGTCGGCCGCTTACTCCGAAGGCTTAATGCCGGGTTCCGCAATCAAGCCCTTCACCGCACTGGCTGCATTGCGTGCCGGATTAATCGACGAGAATTCTCGCACCGTCTGCCCGGGCCGATTTACCGGACTAAGCTTTTCGCTTCCCTGCGTACACGCAGATCATTTGCCGCCCTTCAATCCCTCGCAGGCGATTGCCTACTCGTGCAATTACTATTTCGCCACCCTGGGCCAGCGGCTTGGGCGCGACAGATTGATAACGACCTTACGTGAATTTGATTTCGGCCAGCGAAGTGGCATCTCTGATCAGGAAGCTGCCGGCATCTTGCGCCCATGTGAAAGTGGAAACAGCGCGCGGCTCGTGCGCTCTATTGAAGCT
>JBKPEE010000140.1:0-7469 GCA_046728235.1 Acidobacteriota bacterium | reverse complement strand
TCCAATCCTTGCGCTGCACGACATTCCGATTAAGTTCGATGGCGACGCGTGCCGGTTCGAGATCGAGCGAAGCGATCAACGCCTCGATTGTTGATTGGTCTGCAATCTCTCGCGTCTCGCCGTTTAGTTGAATCTGCACAGGATCGTTTGTTAGCCGTGGCTGGACACCACGATTCGCCGCAATTCAGCTGAGTGACCCTTGTCGTCTTCAGCCCGGATAAGGATGGCCGCGCGCCCGGTTTGAAAGTCGGGCAGCGACAATGAGACTACCGCCAGCCCGCTGCTGTCTGTCGAGGTTTGCATCTTATTAGGCGCGAAGGCCGTGCCGAGAGTTCTCACTGTCACCTTTACATGGCCGGCAGGCGTGCGCGCGTAATGCGCTTTCCGATCTACCAGAACTTTGAGAACTACCGATCGGCCGCCGACGAACTCCGGCTCGTCCAGCAATCTTACTGACAGAGATTCTGTCTCAATGCTCTCAACATCGGGCGGAGGAGCGGGCTCTGTTTCTACGCTCGGCTGCGGCGCTGCTTCCACAGGTACGTGGGGAGGTGGCGGCGGCGCCGGCTCTGCTGCGACGGTCTGCTCAACCACGGCGGTTGCCGGACCATCGCGATCGCTCATGCGCTTCAGGTCTTCGATACGACCCGCCAAAACTGCAGCACAAATCAATTTATGCTGCCGCTGCAGCCGCTCAGCCAATACCTGCTGATCAAAGCCGCTGGCAATCAAATCGTCGTAAGGGGCGCGCTTGCTTGCCAGAATTGCCCCGCCGATATAGACGAGCGACAGGATGATGGGGCTCTGCAGACCTTTATCCTCGGTCTGCACGTGATAGACCACACCGTCGTATTCAACGTCTGTGTTGTAGCCGGTGATCACTTCTGATTTGTATCTTGCTGCTGACTCGTGCCGAAGAAAGACTGAAGGCGCCCCCAATCGAACGGTAGCACAACGATTTTTCGACGGTCAATGGATTACTTGTTCGCGAAAATGAGCCTGAGGAGGTTTCTCATGAAGAACCAGCGAATAATCATTGGAGGAGTGATTGGTGTGACTCGATCCGAAAACTTGTCTTTGCCAATCCGACCGAGCGGCGCTACGGAGGACCGGCAACCTCCATTTCGATCTACGTCAATCGTCAAATTACTGCGCTCTCTGATCGCTTCTTGATAACCCTGCCAGCAGTTTAAGGATGGCTTGACACCCTCAGATCCTTCGCCTACGATCAGCTTGTACAATGATTCTCAAGCGACACCGCGGCTAAGAGCAGAGGCAAAGAGCATCGCGCTCCAGACCCTCACTCTTGGCTCTCTCGGGCGCTTGGCTCTGCGGGCCATGAGTTTCAACCTAAGCGATTATCTTCCGATCCTGCTGATGTTCGTGGTGGCGGCGGGCTTTGCGGTCACCTTTATCGGACTGTCTCAACTTGTCGGCCAGAGAAAGCGCACCCGCACCAAGCTGATGCCCTACGAATGCGGCAAAGACCCGGTGGGCTCTGCGCGCGAACGGTTTTCCGTAAAGTTCTACTTAATCGCGATGATCTTCATTCTGTTCGATATTGAAGTCATCTTTCTGGTGCCGTGGGCGGTTGTCTTCCGCAGGCTGTCAGCACCCGAGTACGGGCTGGGCAACGTAGTCTTCTTCGAAATGATCCTGTTCATTGCGCTGCTGGCCGCCGGATTGGTTTATGTAATTAAGAAGGGCGCGTTTGACTGGAGCGAAAGCGCGCGCCGTGAAGCTGAGGCCGAAGCGCGATTGTTGGACAAGAAGGTTTCAAGTGCGAAGTTTCAGGTTTCGAGTTCGTCAAAAGCGGCTTGACCTGAAAGTCGGAAACTTGAAACCAGGAACTGAATTATGGGTTTAGAAAACGTCTTAGCCGAAGCACTGCCGGAAGTACTGACGACCAGCCTGGATTCACTGATCAACTGGGCCCGCAAGTCGTCGCTGTGGCCGGCGACCTTTGGGCTGGCGTGCTGCGCGATTGAAATGATGAACGCGACCAGCGGCCGCAATGACCTGGCGCGTTTCGGTTCAGAGGTTTTTCGCGCTTCGCCGCGACAGGCGGACGTGATGATTGTTTCGGGCCGCGTGTCGCGCAAGATGGCCCCCGTGTTGCGCCGGATTTACGATCAAATGCCCGAGCCCAAATGGGTGATCTCAATGGGCGCCTGTGCGACCTCCGGCGGCGTCTTCGACAACTATGCGATCGTGCAGGGCGTGGACAAGATTGTTCCCGTCGATGTGTATATTCCCGGTTGTCCGCCGCGTCCGGAGATGCTGATTCATGCGGTCATGATGCTGCAGGAGAAAGTGATGAGGGAATCGGTCCGCGAACGGCGCGACGCTCCCGATGAAGAAGCGCGCGAAGCGATCACCCCAGGCACTCTACCGGTGACTGACGGATCGACGCTGCGCGAAAAGGAAGTCGCACAGCCGAAGCCTTATACGATTGCTTCGAGGCACGAAAAGCGAAGGTCGTTTTAGATGCTCGGATCTGAGATTTGAGATCTGAAATCTGAGATTTGAAACCTGAGATTTGAAATTTGAATTTTGAAATCACAGAGAAGTCTGCGAATCGTCAGACTGAAGGTTAGATGGAACAGCAGAACCCGCAACCGAACGTGACGGACAATCAAACAGACATCAATCCCGCAGACTCAACGCCGTCGCCAGTCGCGACGGCGTTACAGCGTGAACATCCTGAATACTTAACGGAAGTTGTCGCGGCTCTCGGCGAAATTACGATCATTGTGCCGCGCGAGCAGATCGCTTCGGCCTGCCATTATCTGAAGTCAGCGCCTGATCTCGAGTTCAACTTCCTGGCAGATCTCTGCGGCTTTGACCGCGGGCCAGAATCAGAACCCCGCTTTGAAGTCAACTACCACTTGTTTTCGACGACGAAACATCATCGGGTCCGTTTGAAGGTGCTGTTGAACGAAGACGACCCGCACGTGCCGACTGTTACAGGCGTCTGGCGCACGGCCAATTGGCACGAACGCGAAACGTACGATTTATTCGGGATAATTTTCGATGAGCATCCCGATCTGCGGCGCATCCTGCTGCCGGATGATTGGCAGGGGCATGCTTTAAGAAAAGATTTTCCTTTGAGAGGTTACGAGCCGTATAGCCTGGAATAAGTCCTATAAGTCCCATTGGTCCCATCGATCCATGGGACGTATGGGAGCATGGGACCAATAGCACTTATGAGCACCGCCGTTAACATTCCTTCCCAATTCGAAATCGTCGATCAGCCGCTCGATACGCAGATGACGATCTCGATGGGCCCGCAGCACCCTTCGACGCATGGTGTGCTGCGCCTCGAGCTGGTGCTTGACGGCGAGATGGTGGTTAAGGCAACGCCGGATATCGGGTATCTCCACACGGGCATGGAGAAGCTCTTTGAATATCGGAAGTACCAGCAAGGCATCGTCATTACCGATCGCATGGATTATCTGAATCCGCTCGGGAACAATCTGGCGTACGTGATGGCGGTCGAGAAGCTTTTGCAGCTGGAAATTCCGGAGCGCGCGCAAACGATTCGCGTCCTCTTCTGCGAACTGCAACGCATTGCTTCGCACCTGGTGTGGTTGGGCACGCACGCCCTCGACATCGGCGCGATGACTGTCTTCTTTTATGCGTTTCGTGAGCGCGAAAAGATTCTGAATCTGATCGAAGCGGCGTCGGGCGGCCGTTTGACGCCCTCGTACTTTCGTATCGGCGGATTGATGATGGACATTCCGGCGGGCTTTGAACGCCGGGTGCAGCAATTCCTCAACGATTTTCCGCCGGCAGTGAAAGAGTTTCACAAGCTGATTACCGGCAATCGAATTTTTCAGAAGCGGACGCAGGGCATCGGCTACATCTCTGCGGAAGATGCCATCGACTGGGGACTCGCTGGTCCATCGCTGCGCGGCAGTGGTGTGAACATTGATGTGCGACGCACCAATCCGTACAGCAGTTACGAAACATACGATTTCGAAGTCCCCACGGAAGCGGATTGCGATGTTTGGGCGCGTTACATGGTACGCATGCGCGAGATGACCGAGTCACACAAGATTGTCGCGCAAGCCCTGTCGCGCTTGCGGCCGGGACCGGTTAAGGCCGACGCGCCCAAGGTTGTGCTGCCGGATCGCGAAGCGATGAAGACGCACATGGATGCGCTGATTCATCACTTTCTGATCGTCGCCGAAGGTTTCGACGTGCCGGCGGGAGAAGTCTATCACCCAATCGAAGCTTCGAAGGGCGAACTGGGCGTGTATATAAAATCGATCGGCGGGCCAAAGCCCGCGCGCGTCCATTTTCGCGGGCCGAGCTTTATCAATTTGTCGGCGCTGCCGCAGATGGCACGGGGCTGCATGGTCGCCGACATAGTGGCAATCATCGGCTCGCTCGATATTGTCCTGGGTGAGATTGATCGTTAGGAGGAAGCAATGAGAAAGAGTGTCTTGACGATTCCTGAGATCGGGTTGATCGGAATCACTCGCGTCGCGCTCGGCGCGGGCTTGGCGTTGCTGCTGGGCGAGAAACTGGATCGGAAAGAGCGGCGGGCGGTTGGTTGGAGTTTGTTCCTGGTGGGCGCGCTGACGACTGCGCCGCTGGTGCTCAATGTTTTGGATAAGAAACCGGCGAACCTGCGCGACTGAATTAGATCGTTGCGGCCCGGGCGCGACCTTAATCAATTAGAACATTTGCATGGCCGAAGTACTCGTCAAAATTCAGCCGCCTGATCATCCGGTGCACATGCCTGCGCCCGCGACGTTCTCGGCAGAGGTCGAAGCGGAGATTGACCGCCACCTCGCCAAGTATCCAATCAAGCGCTCGGCGATTCTGCCCTTGATGTTCATTGTGCAGCGCGAGCGTGGCTATCTCGATCCGCCGGGCGTGCAATATCTCGCGAATCGTTTGCAGCTGCGGGTGACGGACATCTGGGAGGTGGCGTCCTTCTATTCGATGATCCACATGAAGCCGACGGGCCGGTACCACATCCAGGTGTGCAAGACGCTTTCGTGCAAGATCATGGGCGCGGAGAAGATTACCAGGTATTGCGCAGATAAATTGGGAATTAAGGTTGGCGAGACCACCGCGGACGGCAGGTTTTCATTGTCGGAAGTTGAATGCCTGGGTTCGTGCGGCACTGCCCCGATGTTTCAAATTAATTTTGATTATCACGAGAACCTGACGCCCGAGAAGATTGATCAGATTTTGGAGTCGTTACCGTAGCATAGACTTTAGTCTGTGACGCGGACTTAGACATTAAGAAACGCAGACTAAAGTCTACGCTAGATCATGTTCATTGGCGCCATCGGATGTGAGCCACTTCAGCTGCGACGAGTTCATCTCGAACGCTCGCGCACAATCGACGTGTATCGTCGCAACGGGGGCTACGAAGCAATCAAGAAGGTCCTTGATTCGATGTCGCCCGACGACGTGATCAATGAAGTAAAGAAGTCGGCGCTGCGCGGACGCGGCGGCGCCGGATTTCCCACGGGGATGAAGTGGAGTTTCGTTCCCAAGGACTCGCCCAAAGAGAAATACGTGGTCTGCAACGCGGACGAATCTGAGCCGGGCACCTTCAAGGATCGTTACCTGCTCGAGCGAGATCCGCACATGCTGATCGAGGGCATGCTGATCGCCGCTTACGCTCTGGGAGCGAAACGTAACTACATCTACACGCGCGGCGAATACAAGTACCTGATCGACATTATGGATGTCGCGCTGGATGAAGCGCGCGCCGCCGGCCTGTTAGGCGAAAAGATCCTGGGGACTGATTTCGGCTGCGAGATCTACACGCACACGGGGGCCGGCGCTTACATCTGCGGTGAAGAGACGGCGCTGCTTAGTTCGCTCGAGGGCTTTCGCGGGCATCCGCGCATGAAGCCTCCCTTCCCGGCAATCTCCGGCTTGTACGCATCTCCGACCGTGGTGAACAACGTTGAGACGCTGACCGCGGTGCCCGACATCATCAAGATGGGCGGCGAGGCTTACCAGAAGTTGGGAACCGAAAAGAGCGGCGGCACCAAGCTCTGGTCCGTGTCGGGCCACATCAATCGCCCGGGCGTTTACGAACTGCCCATGGGCTATGACGACATGGAAAAGTTCATCATGGAAGACTGCCGCGGCATTGCCAATGGCAAACAACTGAAGGCAGTCATTCCCGGCGGCTCATCGGTTTACATCATGCGCGCTGATCAGATCATTGGTAAGGATGTGCGGATGGACTATGACGGACTGGTGGCCGGGGGATCTATGGTTGGCTCAGGTGGCTTCATCGTCATGGATGAAACCGTCGACGTGTTTGAATCGACGAAGAATCTTACCGAGTTCTATAAGCACGAGTCATGCGGGTGGTGCACGCCTTGTCGCGAGGGTACAGACTGGCTGGTGAAGATTTTCAAGCGCATCGAAGGCGGCGGTGGGCGGCCTGAGGATGCGAGGTTGTTGTTGGATCTCTGCGACAATATTGAAGGCAAGTCGTTTTGTCCGCTGGGTGATGCGGCGGCTTGGCCAATTCAGTCAGCGGTGAAGAGGTTTCCTGAAGATTTCGAGAAGCATCTGTCGGTTAACGGCCGTCCCGGTAATTAAGATGAAGGCAACTGCAAAACTTTTCGCTCTGTGCGTCTTGTTGGCGCTGTTCACATGGCCAGCCAGGGCGCAAGTCTCTGGCTGGAACATCATTCGCGGAACGGTTGTAGACCAAGAAGGTGTCGCGGTTGGCGGCGCAGAAGTCTGTGCATGGGGGACAGGTCCAATCGCTGGAAGAATACCGTGTTCTGGATCAGCTCAGGATGGACAATTCTCAATACTGGTTTCACGCGCGGACACCTACACGGTATCCGCGAAACATTTCAAAAAGGGTTATCCGGAGGGCCGTTGGACGTTTTACAGCAAGTTATGGGGACATCTTGCAAAGGTGGTGATCCAGGAAAACTCGGTTCCGGAGCCGGTAAAGGTTGTAGTAGGACCGAAGGCGGGTCGCTTGGTCCTGACAATACTTGATGGAGACACCAACAACCGTATTGATAAAGGTTCGGTGACGCTGTGTCGGGTCGGTGAGCCGAAGTCATGTTGGGGCATAAGCACGATTTTCCCCAAGGGGAGGTATGAAGTGCTTACCCCTGAAGTTCCGTTTACGGTCAAATTTGAAACCTGGAACGGGCCGATTCCGGAATATCACGGAGGAGTCCCCTCAGGCCCATCCGGGAAATGGGTGGCGAGGAATACGTTCGATGGCAAGGGCCTGCCGCTCGGAGTACTGCAGGTCGATCTCGGCCAGCGGAAAAAACTGACTGTGCACCTGAAATAGAATGTCAACTGAACTTATCAAAGTAACGATCAACGGTCAGGACTTTCAGGTCCCGAAAGGCGCGCGCCTAATCGACGTGTGTCGCGAGAACGGCTTTGCGATTCCTTCCTTCTGCTATTACGCCGACCTGGCTTTGCAGGCCTCCTGTCGTATGTGTCTGGTG
>JBKPEE010000139.1:0-34459 GCA_046728235.1 Acidobacteriota bacterium | reverse complement strand
GGCTCTGGGTTAATCGTTCAGGTGCTGTCAATTCCACTCCAATCGAATCAATCGCTGTCCTGCCTTTCGTCAACGCCAGCCAGGACCCAAACGTTGATTATCTCTCCGACGGCATCGCGGAGAGCCTGATGAATAGTCTTTCGCAGTTGCCGACTTTGAAAGTTATGTCGCGCAATACTGCCTTCCGTTACAAAGGCCGAGAGCAGGATGTGCAGAAGGTCGGCACGGAACAGAACGTGCGGGCCGTGTTGACGGGCAGCGTCAAACAAGTTGGCGACCAGATAGTTATCAATGTCTCGCTGGATGACGCCCTTGATAGCCATCATATATGGGGCGAGCAGTACGTGCGCAAGTTCGCCGACATCCTGACAGTGCAGCGCGAAATCGCGCAGGAAGTTTCAAGTAGTCTGCGTTTGCAGTTGACGCGCGTGGAAGAGCAGAAACGAGTCAACAAGCAATACACAGAAAACACTGACGCCTATCAACTCTATCTAAAAGGCCGTTATCACTGGAACAAGAGGACGCCGGAAGAGATCAAGAAAGCCATCGAGTATTTCCAGCAGGCGGTCGAAAGAGATCCGAACTACGCGCTGGCTTACGCCGGATTGGCTGACTGCTACGTGGTGCCAGCTAACCCGCTACCGCAGAAGGAAAAAATGGCCAAAGCCAAAGAGGCGGCCAGGAAGGCGCTGGAGATTGATGACACGCTCGCCGAAGCGCACACCACACTAGGTCGTGTCTTAACGGTATACGATTGGGATTGGTCGGGCTCGAAGAAAGAATTCCAGCGGGCCATCGAGCTGAACCCTCGTTATCCTGAGGCTCACCAATTTTATGGCGCATATTGGCAGGCGCTAGGGCGGTCAGACGAGTCCGTTACAGAAAGAAAACTCGCCCAGGAATTGGATCCGCTCTCCCTCGTCATGAACTTTGAGTTGGTACAGGCTTGGTACTTTGCACGCAATTACGATCAGGCGATCGAACAGTTCCAGAAAAACTTGGAGCTGGACCCGAACTTTCCGCCGTTCTACGCAATCGCTCCTGCGGCCTATGAGCAAAAGGGTAGGTACCAGGAAGCTATGACCTGGTTTCAAAAAGCGATGACTGTGATCAGAGGCCCTCAGGGCTGGGCTATGTCGAAGGCTGGGCTCGGCCACGTCTATGCAGTATCTGGCAAGAAAAAGGAGGCGCGAGTGGAGCTCGACGAGCTGAAGCGGTTTGCCCAGAAAGAGCCTGTGCCGGCGGCTGCAATCGCCCTCATCTACGCGGGCCTGGGCGAGAAGGATCAGGCTTTCGCCTGGCTGGAAAAGGCCTATGACGAGCACGATTTTGAGATGGCCTGGCTCAAAGTCGAGCCCAGGTGGGACAGCCTTCGCCCGGACCCAAGATTCGCAGATCTGCTGCGGCGGATGGGACTCCAACCATGATCACGAGAGCACTTCAAAGAATCTCTTGTAACCAGCGATCAGAGTCCGAGCCGTAATCCGATCTGCACCTCTCGATTCGGCACCGCCGTCGCGGTGATGGTCAACTGTTGTTACCAGCGTTCAGGCTTCATTGTTCAGCGAGTTGTAGAGCCACGCCTTTGCCATGCTCCATTCGCGCATCACGGTAACAGCTGAAATCTGCAATGCTTCGGCCGTCTCTTCGATACTAAGACCACCAAAAAACCGGAGTTCAACCACCTTGCCCTTACGCGGGTCGATGGAGGTCAGTTTGCTGAGTGCCTCATCGAGCGCGACCAAATCAGCGCCCCTTTGTGGAGAGACAACCAACGCCTCTTCAAACGAGATTCTCTGGTCACCGCCACCACGTTTTGCGTACTGCCGGGCGCGCGCGTGATCCACCAGTATGCGTCGCATCAACTGGGCAGACAGGGCGAAGAAATGTGCACGGCTTTTCCACCGGACATGTTTTTGATCGATGAGCTTCAAATACGCCTCGTTTACCAGAGCCGTCGTCTGAAGCGTGTGACCAGCGTGCTCTCGCCGCATGTAATGGTGAGCCAGGCGGTGCAGTTCTCGATCGACCAACGGCATTAACTTATCCAGTGCCGCCTCGTTTCCGTTACTCCAATCCATCAGCAACTGGCTTACTTCATCTGGCGGCGGCGTGCTCATTCAGGGACTCAACACAAGGATGGAATCTTGCGAGGGAACGCCTTTCTATCGCGTTAGTGTTTGATTATAGACCCAAAGACTCATATTCCCACCTAATTCCGAAGAGATCGGTCAGAGCGTGATAGGTTTTCGCTCTTTTTCTCGCGGTATGGGTTGACGAGAGCAGATAAACACCCTCCGCGCTCGAAAGGAGCAAAAGATGCACAAATCCACGAACTTTGCCATAGCCTTCATTGGTTTGCTTGCCATTGTGGCGCTTGCCGTCGTACTCCCACACACCAGCTTTGGCCAGGAGTCCGACCCACAGAGCGCTACGAATCTCAATTGTGACCAGCCCCCCTGCGATGCGGTGGCGCGAGGTCGTGCAGCCTTCAATCGCCGAAATTTGGACACACTCGGCGGGAACGGACGTTCATGCGCCGACTGCCACATGCCATCTGAGGGCTTCCAGCTCTCTCCGGCGGCGGCCAGGGTCCGGTTCGATGCGCTACAGGAAAAATTGGCGCACAACAAGAATGCGGACGATCCGCTCTTCCGGCCCGTGGACGCCGACGACTTCCGGATAAACGGAGACAATGCGATCGACTTCTCAAACCTGGTGGAGAACGGACTCGTTCGCGTCACCATGCCATTGCCGCTGAATGTTAAGCTGATCGATCCTGCCACCGGTGAGCCCACCGATGAAACTTCGGTCGATCTCTGGCGTGCGGTCATGCCGGTGCTCAACGTCGCGATCACCGGACCGGACGGCGTGTTACCGATTTGGCCAAACGGCGCGCCGCGTACCCCAATCATGGGTCAGGATCCCAACGGCCCTAACCGGCAGGGCGGATACCAACATGATGGCCGCTTTGGAACGCTTCAGGAGCAAGCCCGCGGCGCACTCTTCGCGCACGCCCAGGTGTCTGTGGAACCTCCGGCGCAAATGCTCGATGACCTCGCGGCTTTCCAGCAGACGCTGTTTTCTTCGCCCGGAGTTGAACTGTTGTCAAACGCAATTCTCTCGGGCTCGACACCGTTTCCAGATCCTGATCCCGAACTGAATGAGCTCGAACAGCAAGGCAAGGTAGTTTTCAACCGCGCTTGTGCCCAATGTCACGGCAGCACGTTGCATCCAAGTGGTTCTACTGGCGAGGCGGGGATCATTCGTCCCATCGTGCGCTATCACGCTATTCAGACTGCATGTCCGCGCCCAACCACAGACGGCTACGCGCCATGTCCGCAACGGCTTGCTCGCAACGCGCGCACGTACCGCATCACGCGGGCGGACGGAACGTTCCAGTTCGTTACTACCTCCGACCCGGGACGACTACTCCTTACGGGCCAGCCCGCTGATCTTGGAGTCATGGACCCCACACAGTTGCATGGAATCAGCCGAACCTCACCGTACTTTCACAATAACTCCGCCGCCACACTCGAGGAGGTATTGGACCACTACGACGCTTTCTTCAGGCGTGTGGCTCGGCTGAATCCACCACCGAATTTGCCGCCGCTCCTCTCGTCGAACGGCCTGGTTGTGGATCGCGGATTCGTGACCGCAGATGAGCGGCAGGCGTTGCTCGCGTATCTTCGAAAGCTCTAGTCGGTGGCTGACAGACGTCGTGATCATTCACGACTCATCGCACGGAGGCTTTGCCTCAAAAGTCAGATCTAGCTCTCCAGTCAGAGGTGTTCCGTTCGTGTTGCTTCGTGTGATTTCGTGGATCGTCCTTGTTTACCGACCGAAGAGAAACGATCCACAAAATCACACGAACTGCACGAAACTCATCACCAGGTTTAATCGAACTTTTGAGGCAAAGCCTCATACGGATTAGGTTTTGCGCAGGGTGGCGAGGCAGTTGGTACCGATCCAACTCCATCATTTGATTCAACCATTCGCTTCTCTTCCATGCCCAGCGGGGCTGGTCAATCACAAAAAAGACAGCGGCACCAGGGCGCCGCTGTCTCGGAGATCAACAACGCTGAGCTGTAACTTAAACGTCGTAGTACATGGCGAACTCGAGCGGATGCGGCCGCAGACGCAGCGGTTGAATCTCGCGTTCGCGCTTGTATTCGATCCACCGATCGATCAGCCGCTGCGAAAAGACATCGCCTTTCAGCAGGAAATCGTAATCATTCTCCAACGCGTTCAGCGAAGCATCGAGTGAGCCCGGCAAACTGGGAACGTCCTTCAGCTCCTCAGGCGAGAGGTCATAGATGTCCTTGTCCAACGGCGGACCCGGATCGATTCGATTCTGAATTCCATCAATTCCAGCCATCAGCATGGCCGAAAACGCCAGATAGGGATTGCACGACGGGTCGGGCGGCCGGAATTCAAGTCGTTTCAACTTCGGATTAGTTGAGAACATCGGAATGCGAATCGCTGCTGAACGATTGCGAGCTGAGTAAGCCAGATTCACGGGCGCCTCGAATCCCGGCACCAGGCGTTTGTAACTGTTGGTCGTGGGCGCAGCAAAAGCGGCGATGGCGGGCGCGTGTTTCAGTAACCCCCCAATGTAATGCAACGCGGTCTCTGACAATCCGGCATATCCGTCTCCGGCAAACAACGGCTTATCGCCTTTCCACAAAGACTGGTGACAGTGCATACCCGATCCGTTGTCACCAAAGAGTGGCTTCGGCATGAAGGTCGCAGTCTTATTGTGTTTGCGGGCGGTATTCTTGACGACGTGTTTGAAGAGTTGCAGATTGTCAGCGGTGCCCAGCAAGGATGAATAGCGAAAATCGATCTCACATTGCCCGGCGGTAGCTACTTCATGGTGATGGCATTCAACGTTGATGCCACAGGTCGCCAGGGTCAGCGAGATCTCAGAACGAATATCAATCAAGGTGTCGACGGGCGCGCACGGTACATAGCCTTCCTTCGCTCTAATGCGGTGCCCCAGGTTCGGACCTGCTTCAGTCGTGCCCCGGCCGGTGTTCCAGTGACCTTCGTCGGAATCGATGGCATAGCCGGCTTCGCTTTGCTCGTTGTAATAGTGCACGCTGTCGAAGACAAAAAACTCGGCTTCCGGACCAAAGTTGGCCACGTCGGCAATCCCGGTACTCTTGAGGTAACTTTCCGCGCGAATCGCGGTTGACCGCGGGTCAAACGCATAACCCTGTCGCGAGATGGGGTCGACCGCGTTTGAGACGATGCACAGTGTCGGCTCGGCCGAAAATGGATCCATCCAATAACGATTGGCGTCGGGCACCAACAACATATCTGATTCGTGAATCGCCGCCCACCCGCGAATCGACGAAGCATCAAAGCCAAATCCGTCCTCGAACGAATCTTCGCCGAGTTCGCTAATCGGAAAAGTGAGGTGTTGCCACGATCCGGGCAGATCGGTAAATCGGGTCGAAACAAATTTTGCCTCTTGTTCCGAGGCATACTTCAACACAGTTTTAGCTTTCATTTGATCTCCTAGTCGAAAAAATTGAGTGATGCTGGTGACCTTCGCCCCGAAGCGGTGATTGGTGCGAAGTCTTTTGCTGGAACCGTCTGTCTGCGGAGCGCGAAAACGTCATGAACCGCGCAATCAAAAAACTGGCATTATAGTCGGCTGCAACAATCTGTCAAGATTTTTGGTCAGACTTAGCGGTTTTCTTTGCATCTTTGCGACTGGAGTGAGCTTTCTGGGTTCGAGCAAAGACTCAAGGACGTGCCCCGGGCGTCCTATTCATGAATCACGCGAATATGGGCGTGTCTCCTTGAAACCACGCCAGCTTCCGTCACAAAAAAGTGATAGACCGACTTCGCGTTTTCTGTTACATTTTTGGACTAAGCGTACCACCCCAAGAAATCCGCATTTCTGGCCGGAAATCCGCCACCACGCCGATTTCCGACGCTGATTTAATGGTTAAAGACGCATACCGGGAGACTGCTAGTTGACCACCGCGATCGAACAGACAGTCGAAACCTACGGGATCGAAAACTGGGGCGCCGGATACTTTGACGTAAATCGCAAAGGCAATCTGATTGTTCGCCCCACCGAGGGCGATCCACGCTCAGCCGACGTCAAGGAAATTATCGAGGACCTCGCGCGGCGCGGCATCACGGCCCCGGTGCTGCTGCGCTTTCCGCAACTGGTCGCGGCGCAGGTGCGCAAACTGCAACGCGCTTTCAGCAAATCGATCCGTGAATTCGAATACCAGGGAGCGCACATGTGCGTCTACCCGATGAAGGTGAACCAGCAACGCTCCGTAGTCGAAGAATACTTGCGCGAAGGCTCGCGTTACGACTTTGGCCTGGAAGCCGGATCGAAGGCCGAACTTTATGCCGCCATGGCCCTCGAGCAATCTCCCGACAGCCTGCTGGTACTGAACGGATTCAAGGATTCGGAATTCATTGAGCTGGCTTTCGCCTGCGCCAAGGCAGGAAAGCGCGTCGTGATCGTGGTCGAGAAGTTGAGTGAGTTGGACCACATCCTGCGCATCGCGGAAAACCACGAAGGCAACTCGCCGATGATCGGCATGCGCGTCAAGCTCTACTCGAAAGGATCGGGACGCTGGGAAAAGTCGGGAGGCGAAGCCGCCAAGTTCGGGTTGACTACGACGGAATTACTGGAAGTGATCAACCGCTTGAAAGACGCGGGCCAGATCGACATGCTGCGCTTGCTGCACTTCCATATTGGATCGCAACTGACTGACATCAAGCGCATCAAGAATGCGATGAAGGAAGCGGCCCGGGTCTACGCCAAAGTGCACCAGATGAAAGTGCCGATCGAGTTGCTGGATGTCGGCGGCGGCATGGCCGTCGATTACGACGGATCGAAAACGGCGTTTGATTCATCAGCCAATTACAACGCGCAGGAGTTTTCCAACGACGTCATCTACACCATCAAGCAGGTTTGCGACGACGAAAACGTCCCGCATCCCACGATAATTCAGGAGTCAGGTCGCTTTCTTTCAGCCTATCACGCGATCCTGGTGACGAACGTTCTCGAAGAAATCGAGACAGTGGTCGAAGACATCACGCCGATAGAAATTGACGAAGATGATCCGCAAGTTGTGATCGAGCTGGGTGACCTGCGCGAGACAATAACCATCAAGAATTATCGCGAGTATTACCACGACGCGCTGGAACATCGCGAAGAATTATTCACCCTGTTTAATCTCGGCCTGATCTCGCTGGAAGATCGCGCCAAAGGTGAGGTCCTTTTCTGGGATGTTTGCGAGCGCGCCGACCGTTACGCACAGCAATCCAAGTACGTCCCCGAAGAGTTCGGCGATCTGCGCCGGCTTTTGTGCGCGAAGTACCTGGCAAATTTCTCCGTCTTTCGATCGGTGCCTGATCACTGGGCGCTTGATCAGTTGTTTCCGATCGTGCCGATTCAACATCTGAATCGTCCCCCTACAGAGTTCGCCACTCTTTGTGACATCACCTGCGATTCCGATGGCGTGGTTGACAAGTTTGTCGATCTCCACGACGTGAAGCAGGTGCTGGAATTACACAAGCTTGATCCAGAAGAACCTTACTATCTGGCGTTTATGCTGGTAGGTGCTTACCAGGAAGTAATGGGTAACAACCATAATCTGTTCGGCGCTCCAAACGAAGCCCACATTCACATCGACGAAGAGGGTTACCTGATCAAAAAAGTGATTCGCGGCACGACCGTTGGTGATGCTGCGGGCCGGGCGCGGTACGAGCGGGGACTACTACACGACGGATTTCGCCGGCAGGTGGCCCAAAGAATTAAAGACGGAGAACTAAGCGAAGCCGAAGGCGCGGAACTGGTGAATTTTTACGAATCACGTTACGACGCCTACACCTATATCTCAGTTAACGGTAACCGAATGCGCGGGCGGCGGCGTCATGATCATTGATTGAAATCATTTGTTTCTTACCCTCTCCCTCTGGGAGAGGGTAGGGTGAGGGGCGAAGCTACGAAAACATGAACCATCTCTTTTTTTTCGCGCCTACAAACCCTTTCCCTAACCCACTCCCGAAGGGAGAGGGAATTTGCCTTAGCATCAGGGCGTGGTTCTGAAAGAGAGAATGAATTTATGGTGACACAGCGAAAACCGAAACCGAGCAAGTACTTGACGATTCCCACCCGGCCGGTTCAGGTCGATCGAGATCGATCGGTGGCGGGGCTGCTCGAAAAAATGGAAGGCACCGGCTTTGGCGGCCGCCAGCTGGCTGAATCGCATCGCATCTGGCTGGATATGCTGGGTGACAACACGAGCATCACCATGGCCGCCTCGGGCGCCTTAATTCCCGCGGGCATGCGACGACTCCTGGCTTACGTTGTCAAGAATCGCTTTGTTGACGTGCTGGTCCTTTCCGGTTCAGTGATCTTTCACGATCTGCACGAAACCCTGGGGCGTCATCATTTTCAGGCGCACCCGAACATGACTGACGCAGAACTGGAAGCGTCGCAGATCAATCGCATGTGGGACCTGCTGGCAAGCGAAGAGGAGTATCACGAAGCAGAAGAATGGGTAGGCGGCTTTGCCAGCCAGCTCGATCAGTCGCGGCCTTATTCAACCCGCGAGTTTCTGCACTTACTGGGTCGTGAACTTGCCGAGATTGCCTCCGAAGACGGCCTCTTGACGGCTGCCTACAAATCTCGGGTCCCCGTCTTTTGCCCGGGCATCACGGAGAGCGGTATCGCGGTCGGAATCGCCGGCTCACGATTTGAGAAGAAGAACAACTTTCAGTTCGACATCGTCCAGGACGTGCTCGACATGGCCCAGATCGCCATCCGGGCGCGCGTCTCCGGCGCCATTCACATCGGCGGCGGCATCACCAAGAGCTTTATTCGCCAGACAGAGATGTCGGCGCACATCTTCAAGCAGCAAGTCCACGGTCACAAGTACGCGATTCAATTCTCCGCCGACGCGCCGCATCCGGGCGGTCGTTCCAGCGCCATGTCCTTCGACGAATCACTCGTTTATGGAAAACTGGCTCGCGGGGCGCTGACTGCTTATGTGAATTGCGATGCCACGATTGCGCTGCCCATCGTGATCACCGCGCTCTCACAAACAGCTGCCAAGTACATGAAAGGTCGTCGTCGCCCAAGCTTCACCTTCGGCGGTAAGGATTTGATCATCGACGTCCCTTAACAAAATTCTTGCTATTAACACTACCTCTCCGGCTTTGGCTCGTTTGAACGGATGTACAACGCTGGAAAATCATTGACTTTCCCGCCCTGCCGCATTATCGTTCGCCGTTCCATTTATCGCGGTTGGACACCCACGAGCCTGCTGAGTCCTTGCATACTCGCCGCGTCCAGCCTTGATCAGTCCGGCTCTCACGGGTTTTGCGCAGCCGGTATTGCCGCCCCGTTACATTTGAAGGACTAGTGAATAACCTGGTCGTACCGCAGGCTGGAGCAATGGCATTCCTGGTAATTCCCAACGAGGTCGATGTCGATCGCGCCACGATCTGGCTGGCCGCCATTAACGAGCAGTTTGATCCCGCCACGGCTACTCTCGAGTATGGAAGCGATCAGGTTCCAGTAACGAACCAATGGAGCGACTTTGCTACCGCCGACGGAAATAACCGGATTCGCCATCAGCGGATAATCCTGACGAACCTCTTTCCCCGCACGCTCTACAATCTAACGTTTCGCGTCGGCGAGGCCACAGCGGCGACGGCCAACGTGACCACCTTGCCGGATCGATTACCGGTGCCGGGGCAGAAGCCGTTCATCGTTCTGCTCGGCTCCTGCTATTTCAATCGCGAAGATAAGGCCGGCGCCGTCGGTCAGACTTACCTTCAGTTACCTGCCGGCGCCCAACCAGACATCAAAATCCTTTGCGGCGACCAGGTCTATCTCGACAATCCGTTCCTGGACTTCTTAAATCCGTTTCACGGTCATGATTGGCTCGAGTCAAGGTCATTCAAGACGTATGCAGACGCCTGGACGCAGTCAAATTTCGCTGGCGGCTTTCAACAGATGCTGAAGAACGGTGGGAATTTTTTCAGTTCTGACGATCATGAGTATTGGAACAACTCTCCCGATGTTGGCCTCAATGTTCTTGCTTATACCGCGACCCAGGGAAGGAGAAATACGTGGCTGGGAATCGGCCGTCAGCTTTATCAGATATTTCAGACATCGCCGAGCCCACCGCTGATGTTCAAAGTCGGCGCGCTCTCTTTTTGTAACGCCGACACGCGCTTTTTTCGAGGCCACGGTGGCGGTACCGACAACTTTATGCAGCCGCCGGACTTGGAGGCGATCGGAAGCTGGCTCGCTAATCTCGATGGACCGGGCGTGCTCGTCGTCGGCCAACCAATTTTTTCAGATACCGGCAGCATTAAGGACTGGGGACTGCCGGACTTCCACCTGCAATATGCGCAGCTGCTTCAGTACCTGCGCGCAGCCCGGCATTCGATTGTAATTCTTACCGGGGACGTTCACTTCGCCCGCGTCGCGTCCGCGACTCTCCGTCAGGATCTCGGCACAAAACTGGTTGAGGTGATCTCATCTCCCATGCAGCTCGTGCCTTTGGGCGGAGGCGAATATAACGCGGCTCCGAACGTATTCGGACAAGTTATGTCTGAACCGGAATTCTCTCGGCACCGAAATCACTTTCTTACGGTTGAGTTCACGGCGCCCAGCGC
This sequence comes from Acidobacteriota bacterium, assembly GCA_046728235.1. Lineage (GTDB taxonomy): Bacteria > Acidobacteriota > Blastocatellia > Pyrinomonadales > Pyrinomonadaceae > UBA11740. The sequence goes on along the minus strand of JBKPEE010000139.1, from coordinate 23,788 downwards.
GCAACGTGCCTCGATGGTCGTCAGGTTTTGGCCAATCATTAAGAACGGAGCACCGCTGCAATCGCAGACCATTGGCGGGCCCATCGAACTGATTTAAGAGGAGCACGTTATGATCACCATTCGCAGATCAGCCTCATCGACTGCAAATCAATCGCTAGTTCTCAAAGAACCGAAAAAGAAAGAAGGAAACTGCGCCTGGCTCAAACGGGTGGGCGCGTCGAATGGGCTTCTCTTGCTCGGCGGAGCAGCAATCTCGCACTTCCGCATTCGGGTAGCGCAGTCTCACGCGCGCATGGATCTCAAACCCAGTTTGTGGTCACTGTCCGGAATCCTGACCAGCAGCGATTCGTTTCTTTCAGTGCCGCTTGAATTGTGCGTCCCTGCATCTGAAATCGCTCAGCGAAATGGTGTCCAGACCTGCAGGATGACTGATTACGACGACCCCGATCAGTTTCCAAACATCGCCGCGATCCGGTTTACCGCCGACACAACGAAGATTTTGGATAACGCCACTCGTATCGCCGATCAACGGAGCATCATCGATCTGCCCGCCTTGATGCTGCCGTGGCTCAGCTACATCTGGATTGCCGGCAAAGCTCCTAATCCGCTTGTAGAAGGACTCGGTTTACCGAGCGCCGCCTTCGTCGAAAGCGCTTACGGAATCGCCGGTATCGAGTTGACTCCCGGCCTGTCGTCCGCCACCAGTTGCCCGGAAGCAATGTGGCAGGCTGCGAAATGGTGGCACGAATTCTATGCACAGGCTGCGCCTACGACTCACGAAGACAACGCGAGGCCGCAAAACCCGACCGGAAGTTATGCGATGCGCCAACCGGCGGCCGCGGCGGATTGGCCCGGTGAGAAAAAGAGCTGACGGAATGACCTGTTGTTTCACGAACGATTGGAGACGTCATGAGCGACCAACCCTTTAGCGTCTATTACGCCCTGGATGGACCAGACCTGGACGGGCTCGTTGGCAGCGCCGGAATACTTCGTTTTGATTGGCCCGAACGCAAGTTCTACATCAAACATTTTGACGGCATAAGTTCGGGTCACAATCCTTCACTTGCGCCCAACGGCAAACTGGCGCTGCTGGGAAACTTCAGCCAGACCATCATGTTGCTGGACATCGAAGACGCCAACAACATTCGCGAAGTGGCGCGCCAGTCCACGATGTACTTTGAAGAGTGTTCGTACCGCATGCGCTCGAACACGCATCACCTCTGGTATCCGGACAGCGGGAGTTTCATTGGAGCCATCGGCGATCACCTGTACCACTTTCCGGTTGATGATCTTAAGAATCCGGTAAATCTCGGTCCGCATTATCTCGAGAACGCCCATGAGCTGCGCTGGGATTCAACGCACCGCTACATTCTCATGGGCGATCTGGGACCTGAGAAGAAAGACGTTCGTCAGGTTGGCGTCTTTGACTTGCAGGAACCTGATCCGCTGAAGCGCTCGCGCATCATCAAGGTCCAGAATAATGTCTGGCATTGCCGCGTCCATCCGACCAAGCCGGTTGGCTATGCGCTCACCTACTCGCTGATTACCGATCATGAGGACTGGGTGAACTGGTCGCCCGGCTATGTCCGTGAATATATCTACGAGATCGATCTGCCCACGGCCAGGATCACTCGCACCTGGAGCGCCGCCGCCGAGTTCCCCGGCCACCTGAACTCGGACGTCGAGATTTATGACGACATCCTCTACATCGCCAGCGGTGGTAGCCACGGCGTGCTCGAGATCCCGCTCGAGCGGTTTGCCGAGTTTCGTTTTCTTGAATGCATTCCCGGTTTCTTCACACGTCTTTTTAGTTTTCACGATCAGATGCACACGCTGCTCGGCGCGCTTTCCCGCAAGGCGACTCCGACCAGCACGCACTACATGCTGCAAACGCTGCAAATTACCGGAGGCCGAATTCTTGACGGCATTTACGCCACACGTATTTCACCCGACGGCAAGTACATCGTCGTGGGCAACCGCGGCTATAACGTGATTGCCGTTTACGATCGACAGACCTATCGCAAGGTTTACGAAAAAGTCTTGCCGTTTCGCAGACAGGTGAGCGGGGCGGGCGGCTACAACCATTACCGGTTCACCAACAGCTTCTTTGGTTATCACCTCGGGGTTCATCACAGCGAATTGATTGCGCGCTAGCGGCGCGCGGGAAAAGGAGTTTCGTCATGTCATGGAATGCAACTGCGGGCGCTGCCGGCGAAGACACAACTCTGAAAACGTTAACGTGTTTGCGATCTGCTGATCCGAACGATCCGTTGGTAAACGACATCAAGGCGGATCTCGAGGTCGCATCGTCAGTGCTGGAAATGATGAAAGATTACATGGCACTGCTTCAGGGCAGCTTCAACAACGATGCTCCACCCTTTCAAAAGATGGCGAAACTCTTTGAGTTAGGCGACACGTTTGACTCGCTCGACGGCCATTATTACGGCGTGGCGCCGGGCCTGCGCACCGGCGATCTGCACGGGGCCGTCGCTGAGTTCGGCAATCTCATGGGCTTCGTCTGGAGTTCGATCATCGTGGGCCAATGTCCCTGGGCAGGCAAGAGCTATACGGCGATGACCGCCGAAGACCGCGCCAACACGGTCGGCAGCACTGTTCCGAGCGATGTCCCAGTTCTGCGTGGCATCAACCACTTCAACCGCATCGAAGGCGCGCCGGTTAATATCGCGACTACTTCACTGCTCACGTTCATGTGGCACCTGCAGAAAGCGAGCGATGATGAAAAGGCAAAATACGGTTATGAGCTAAATGGCGGTCACTTTGCCGCGCATCGCGCGCAGTCGATGTATCCCGGCACGCCCCGTGAAGTGTTTCGCTTGAATTACCGGCTGCAGCCGCTCAATAACTATCCCCCGCTTACTTACCTGGTAGACGAGATGGTCCGGATCGCCGATGGTTTATATCTGGGTCAGGTGCTCTTTGCCACGGATCATCTGCTCGAGCAATTCGACCCGGTCGTCGATCCTTCGCATTATCACTATCAGCACTTCGGCTACTTTCTTTTGTTTGAAGACTTTTGGAACGCAGAAGCGAAACGCCTCTTCCAGTTTTTGCAAATGCCCGACGCCGCGGTTCCCGCCGAGGTGCCAAAGTCGCCCGCCGCTGCGCCTGGCGACAAATTCAGCACGCTCACGCTGGCGGATCCGCCGGATGGAGACGTCGATGCAGCGCGGCTCGACGAGGTCAGGGCGGACCTTGCGAATGCCGGCGACATCATGCGGATGCTCAAGTCCTACTCAGACACCTTGAACGCCGAGCACAAAACCGACTCGCCGGTGTTTGATAAGTTGCACACGCTCTTTAACGCCGGCATCGGCCCACAAACGATGAACGGTTTTTATCGCGGCGCCCTGGTTTCGTGGCAAAGTGAGGGGTTGCTGGCGCCGTTTCACGAGAACACGATCTCTGTTGCTTGGCAGGCGTTCCGCTTCTTCTCGCCGTGGACGGGGAAGAAATTCAATCCGATTGACGAAGCCGAACTAGCCAGATGGACCGAAGGCGGCGAACCGATGGGGTCTGATCCCGCTTTCAATTGTTCGAACACCGTGGCCTTTCGCACGCTGAAAGAGAAGTTCACGCGCGAAGCCAGCAAACTCGCCGGCGTGCGCATGGAAGACGCGACGCCCGAGGAACACGCCCAATATGGCTATGACGCGCACACATTTTTCTTCATTGGCCGGCCCAATAAAGCCTGCATGCTGCCGGAAAATAAGGGCAAGAAGATTTTCCAATTCAACTATCGCTGGAAGCCGCTGCTAAATATTCCGCCGGACTGCTTTTGTATCGACGAGATCTCACAAATCGCCGAGGGCCTTTACCTCGGCCAGTTGATCTATGCGACGGATTGGCTGAAACCGTGGAGCCCGGACACACCCATCGAGGAATACAAGTACAAACTGTTCGGCTATTTCCTTTTGATGGACGAAGAGTGGCATCAACGCCGGCTGCGGATCGGTTTCGATCTGCAGAATACATGAATCACATGAACTCAGTTCGCGAAGCCGTTCGTCGTTACCACAACCATGAAAGACATCTATGACGTCGTGGTGATCGGCTCCGGCTTCGGCGGAGCCATCAACGCCTGTCGTCTCGCGCAGGCAGGCCGTTCGGTCTGTATCCTCGAACGCGGCAAGCGTTGGGGCAAGAAGGATTTTCCGCGCACGACGGGACAAGTTGCGCACTCGTTCTGGAATTACAAGGATCTGGGCCTGCTTGATTACCGCGCCTTCGAAAACATCGATGTGATTCAGGCGAGCGGCGTGGGCGGGGGCTCGCTGGTTTACTTCAACGTGCATATCCGCACGCCCCCAGAGATCTTTGAAGATCCTCGCTGGCCCAAAGGCGTCAAGCGCGACGTGCTCAATCCCTTCTATGACAAAGCCCGCGACATGCTCGAAGCTCGTCAGCTAGTGCCACCTGCCGAGCTCGCCATGCCGGAACGCACCGAGTCGTTCATCGCGGCGGCGCAGAACGCCGGGCGCCATCCGGAGCTGATGGAGATCTGCGTTTACACGGGACCGGAAAAGGTTAATCGTCAGGGTATTGTCCAGGAAGGTTGCGTCTATTGCGGCAACTGCATGCTGGGCTGTCATGTTCATGCGAAGAATACACTTGACCTTAACTATATTCCGCTGGCAGAGAAAAACGGCGCCGAAGTTTTTCCGCTGCATCTGGTCGAGAAAATCGAACCGCTCGATCCAGTGGAGACGAACGGCTACCGGGTCCACTTCCGTCGTTTTGATCTCGAGACTGCCGAGACCCAACCACTGACAATCGACGGTGCCAGGTTCGATCGTCGAGCCAGGCCCGAGCCGCTTTCGCAGCCAGGTTCAGTCGTAGGACGTAAGGTGATCATCTCCGCGGGGTCACTTGGCTCGACAGAAATTCTTTTACGCTCTCGGGACCTTCATCGAACGCTGCTAAATGTCAGCGCGGCTTTGGGAACCAGGTTTTCCGGCAATGGTGATTTTCTTTTGGCCGGCGCGCTGGAATCGAATCGGGAGGTCGATCCCGGCGCCGGTCCCAGCATCACCGCGGCCATCGATGCTTCGACGGCCAACAACCGCATCATGATTCAGGATCTGGGTTTCCCCGATCCTTTTCTCTGGTACCTGGAAAGCGCCTTGCCCGTTCCCCGCCGTTTGCAGAACCTCTCGCTCTTCTTTCGCAAATACTTCATGCGAACCCTCGGTCTCGATCATGGTTCAGCTTTCACCGACGGCGCTGACAAATTATTCAAAGGCGGAGTGACGACGCGTTTTCTTCCCTTTCTCGGCATGGGCACCGATGCGGCCGATGGGCGCATGGCCCTCTCTGAAGGCGACATCGAGATTCAATGGGACGTCAAACGCAGCCGCGCGATGTTTGACGAGATGGAAAACGCACTGAAGGAACTTTGTAAAGGCATCGGCGGCAAGTACATGCCGAGCATTCTTTGGGGCTGGCCCTGGCGAAAACTGCTTACCGCGCATCCGCTCGGTGGCTGTACGATGTCCGATGATCCAAATGAGGGCGTGGTCAACGAGTTTGGCGAAGTCTGGAATTATCCAAACCTTTATGTTTCGGACGGTTCAATCATCCCTACCGCCCTTTCTGTGAATCCCTCGGCGACAATCAGTGCGTTGTCGGAAAGAATTGCGGATCACGTGGTCAAGGAAACTTAGTCTCACCGCTGGTGTTCCGTTCGTGTTGCTTCGTGTGATTTCGTGGATCGTCCTTGTTTCCGAATGCACAGAAACGATCCACGAAGTCACACGAACTACACGAAACTTATAACCCGGGTTTAATCGACTTTTGAGGCAAAGCCGGTCCGGTGGGTGAAACCACGCGCAAGATGCGCGCACTACCGTCTATCACCACACCTGTAATCAGCGATAAGCCGCCGAACTATGTCTTATGCGGAATAACTTACCAGTCTGCTAAGTTCTTATCGGAAGTGTTCCGCGTAAGCACCTCATACCTCGTCTTATCTGGAAGTTCCAGATAAATAACGACAACTTCAAACATGTCCAACGCATCACCTCCGAGCGCTCGTGAGATTTATCAAGGAATGAGTGGCGAGTGTCAAACGTTCCGTTCGTGTTGCTCGTGTGTTTTCGTGGATCGTCCTTGTTTCCGAATGCACAGAAACGATCCACGAAGTCACACGAACTACGCGAAATTTATAACCCGGGTTTAATCGACTTTTGAGGAAAAACCGCGACGGGCGGTGCGTAGTCAATGACGAAGGACCCGCGCCGCGGTACTGCCACGCACGACCGGTGCAAAGCTTCGGTGGGTGCTCATCAGAAATGCCGAACTGCTGGCGCGGGCGGCGTTGCCGTGTGTACCGAGCAGCCGGCAGAAGCGCTCTAAAAGTTCCATTCCGTAATAGTATCCATCTTTCAGGCTCACCAGCACATCGGCAACATGGATCACTCTGGTCGTCAACAGTGCGCCGTAAAGATTAGCCAGGGCGTCGGGATAAATGTGGTTTCCCGTTTCTCTTAACCAGACGTGATCCGGCGCGAAACCCGAATTGTCCAGGCTGCCGGTTTCGCTGAGACTTCGCACAATTGGTCCCAACTGCAAAGGATCGCCGTCGAGTTGTTGATACTGGTAAAGCTCATCGCTTCCCTTCGGGATTTTCAAGATTCGCGCCGCTCCCTCGCGACTCTTGATCAGGATTGCCGCGTCGCCATCTCGGTGAATCGCGAAATCCACTCCTTCGAGGGAAACAACTGCGTCCGCCAAAGCCGAGGCGTCTTCTTCCCGGGCGCAGAACAAGGCGGCGTAGCCGATCAAACCAAAGGCCGGCACCACCACGCTGCGGCGTGAACCATCATCACCAAGACGATTGGCGATCGTATAGCCACATCTGCGCAAGTGGGTCTGTAGATGGACTCGCTGCGGCGGCTGCAGACTCATACCATGATCTGAAAACATGACGATTTCGGTTTCTCCGCCGCACGACGCGCGAATCTCACTCAACAATTGATCGAGCGACGTCAGACTGTCCTCGAGCGGCTGGGCTCCACGAATGTGCAACAAACCATCGGTCCCTTTAAGGAAAGCGAAGTAATCGCGTGTCTGGCTGGCGTGTCGAAAGCGCGCGCGAAAGCGCCGCATATCAGCGCGCCAAACTGCCTGTGGCGCAAAGTAAACCAGGTATTCGAAGGGCAACGGCTCCTGATAATCAAGCAGTTCCATGTAAGACGAAGGCAGCTTGTCAGGCGTGCGCCGGCCGATGTATTTCTGAATTCCGCCTTGCAGGTCACGCGTCCGGCGATCGAAGTAGCGACTCTCGTAACCGAGTGGTGGACTTGCTTTGAGGATCGATGCCAAAGCGATGTTGGTCATCGTTGGGAATGGAGAAAGAAACCGCGATGGCGCATTGAAGGCATCGAACAGCCCGCGCTCCTGGGCCCGAAGCATTAGTTCGTACGGAACTCCGTCAAGACAGAACAGGAGACGCCGCGGCCGCGTTTGTCCCGATTCACCCGGTCTTTCAATTGGTTCGTCCACGGTGTTCGTTCATGGCTAACTGTTCTTGAGCCGATACGGCGTTCGCAATCCGGCCTGGGCCTGCTCGTGGGCGTCGTAAACGTTCGGCCGCGTCAGCACCATGCGATATTGAGTCAAGGCGTCGTTACGTTTCCCGGCCAGGTCAAGCGAGCGCGCGGCATTGAGATGCGCCATCGTCGCCAATCCCTGTTGCGCGCCGGGCGCTTCGGCCGAGGCCATGAATTCCTTCGACGCGCGATCGTATTCTCCGGCGGTCATCAACGCCTCGCCATATTTGAAATGAATCAGATCGAAGAAGCGCGCTGATGTGTCGCGCACGGCTTTGTCCTTCAGCAACGCATCGAAGGTGGCAAAGGCTTCGCGTTCGGTCGCCGTAATACCCGTCGAGTGATTGGCCTGCCTTTCAAGTGCAGCTTGTGAAACAAGGGCGTCTGCCGTTTCCAGCCGGTACAAGTAGTTGCGTGGATATTTCGTCGCCAGCTCACGGGCATACGTGGCCGCCTCGCCAAACCGCTTTTCGCGCGTGTACAAAACAATCAGCAGAGTTTTCGCTTCGTCGTGCACCCAATTGCCTTCTTTGGCGACGCGTTCAAGGGTCGCCAGCCCGCGCTTTTTGGATCCACGAAATCCCAACATCCCGGCGGCCAGCTTCACGGGCAGAGGCAGCGCGCCCACCGTGTAGTCGTACAATCCAATGCTTAATTCTGCATCCCGGTATGCAGGATCGAGTTTGATCACCTCTCGATGTTTATCGACCGCGTCCGATCCATCTTTCAAAGCCGCGAAGTGGCGGCGCTCCACCGCTTCTTCGAAAGACGCCTTCAAACCTTCAATGGCCCCCAGGAAGTAGAGCGCTTCCGGATCTTTCGGAAATAGTTTCAACCGGGCCTCAGTCAACATGCGCGCCTGTCGCGTCAGGGTGCGAAACTCGTCGACCACTTTCGGATCGGCTTTGTCGTCGCTGGTTGAATAAAAAGTGTCGTCGTCGCCATAAAGCGAAGACTGCAAACGGCGCGTTTGATAGAGCGTCTCAGCCCACAGCGTGTCGGCTAGAAATTGTGGCCCGGCGGGGTAATTAGGAAACGCCACGGCCATCTCTTTGAAGTTCCGGCGCGCTCCTTCGTAATCAAGATTGAACAATGCTTCTGAGCCCGCAAGGCGCAACTTTTCGAATTTGGCGCGCTCGGTATCGCTCAGCCATTTCTGTTGCGCAGGACAAAGCGAAGCGCCGCAAACCAAAAGTAGCAAGGTCAACAAAATCGAAGGTCTCTTCATGATAGTTTTGCTCGGTGGCATCACGCTTTGTGCAGGTTCCTCAAGCCGAATATGGAATCGCGCACAGAATCTTAAGTCGCTTATCTTGTCTCATCAGAACCAAGTAGAAGAGAATTGGCGTTCTCATCGTAATGATTTTTGTATTCTTGGGCAGGCCAAAGAATTCTTCGTCGCCGGTGAAATCACCTTCAGGCTTAAACAATTCATCCCCCATCTGATTTGCGAGCTCCTTCTTATCAATGACCTTCGAGCCGATATTCTCGCGCATAACTGCCGCGGCCTTTTGTAAGGTTTCAGTCGCCTTGCGTAACTCATCAATTGAAACAATTGGCTTCGCAGGACCTTTCCGCACAGCAACATTCGACAAATTAGGATTCTTGTTCAAGAGATCAATTACACGCCGTGGGAAAATAGCAGTCGGAGAAATGTCTTCATTTTTGCTGGAAATGTTTTTGGAAACCGCGCGAATCCCCAGAAAAAGCAGTGTGTTCTCGGCAGAATAGAACTGAAGCCAGTCGTCGGGGCTTCCTTGAGCTAGCAGTTTGTGATCGTATTGCAGACCAGGCATGAAATAGAGATCGAACGAACTATCATCCGGATGTTTCAACTTAGCATTATTGAATCGTTGGATAAAATCAGCAACATATAGGTCCTTCACAACTGGCATGAGGTCGTTAGCTTGAGCGAACTCAGTTATGAACTGAGTGGCCAATTCGCGCGCGTCCCGTGCTTCCGCATCTGTAACCGGATGATTCTGAGCGGGAGTAATGGACATGCTCACGAGGGAAAGCAACATCAAAGCTATCAACCAGCATGGATTCATAATCGACGGTAATATTCTTCAGCGAGAAAAGGTCTCGAGATATTTCACGCCGCTGCCCGTATTGAACAGAACGACGCGCTCATCGGATTTCACTCCGCCATCGCTGATTAGCTGTTTCAGTGCCGGCAAACACGCGGCGCCTTCAGGCGCGCAGAAGATTCCCTCGGCCGCTCCGATTTCCTTTGTTGCTTCAATCAACTCTTCATCAGTTACCGCCACCGCCGTTCCACCCGATTCCCGCAACGCATCAATAATCAGAAAGTCACCAATCGCCTTCGGCACGCGCAAACCCGAAGCCGTGGTGTGGGCGTTTTGAAACTCCTCCGCAAAACGCTTACCTTCCTCAAACGCACGAACGATGGGAGCGCAACCTGCAGCCTGGACCGTCACCATGCGCGGCCGCTTTGATCCAATCCAGCCCATCTGCTCCATCTCGGCGAAAGCTTTCCACATGCCGATCAATCCGGTGCCGCCGCCGGTGGGATAAATAATTACATCGGGAAGCCGCCAGTTGAACTGTTCCGCCAGTTCATAGCCCATCGTCTTTTTGCCTTCGATCCGGTAAGGCTCTTTCAAAGTCGACACGTCGAACCAGCCTTCAGCCTCTTTGCGGCGACCAACTTCGGCGCCGCAATCGGTGATCAATCCATCCATCAACGTCACGTGCGCGCCCGTCTGCTCACACTCCATGACGTTCGCTCGCGGTGTGTCTTTTGGCATGAAGATGTGTGCTTCTACACCTGCGCACGCGGCGTACGCAGCCAGGGCGCCGGCCGCGTTGCCGGCTGAGGGCACCGCCAGCTTTTTGACGCCGAGCTCTTTAGCCATCGAGACGGCCGCCGTCATGCCGCGCGCTTTAAAGCTCTGGGTCGGGTTCTGGCCTTCATCTTTTATATACAGTTCGGGCAGACCGATCTGTGATCCCAGTCGCGATGCATGCAAAAGCGGCGTGAAACCTTCGCCGAGACTCACGATGTTGTCGTCATTCTCGACCGGTAAAACCTCACGATAACGCCACAGGTCAGGCTGCCGACCTTTCAGAGAATCCCGTGTCAAAGACCTCGCTGCGGATTCGAGATCGTATCGAACCAGAAGCGGCTTCCCGCATTGAGTGCAGAGATTGTGCAAGCGTTGTGCCTCATGTCTCAGTCCGCACGCACCGCATTCAAGATGAGTAACATTCATTATTTTGGGCCTTTCATTCCAAGCTGGCAGGGCCAAACATCATAACGTTTCGTGGGCGATTGCGTCAGGTGGAGCCGTTATCCGGCAGTGTCAGAAAGCCCGGCCGTAAAGGGGGGACGGCTTTGCTGCAACAGGCTGTGCGCCGAACGCGCACTGGGGCGCTTTGGAGTGCGGCGACTTGTCGCCGCTTTAAAAGCGCTGACAAGTCAGCGCACTCCAAAAAGAGCGGCACCGCGCTGCCCTACCCCTGGTCACGTGCAGTTTGTCGCCGAAGCGTTTAAGCTGCTCCAAATAAACTTTCAGGTTTAGGGAGAGACAAATGCCGAATCGTACTGCGACCGTTCAAACCAACAAAGGCACGATCAAATTTGAATTGCTCGAAGAGGATGCGCCCAAAACAACTGAGAATTTTCGCTTACTTGCCGAAAAGGGTTATTACGACGGTGTCATCTTTCATCGCGTCATCAATGGCTTCATGATCCAGGGTGGGGACCCCACTGGTACGGGCCGCGGCGGGGCTTCTGCATGGGGCGGGCGATTCGCCGACGAAATCAATTCATCATCCGAAGTTTACCGCCAGGGATACAAGGCGGGCACAGTCGCGATGGCGAACGCCGGTCCCAATACAAACGGTTCGCAGTTTTTCATTATGCACGTTGATTATCCGCTGCCCCCGAGCTATACGATCTTCGGCCGCGTGACTGAGGGTCAGGACGTCGTCAATGCCATCGCCACTTCCAAGACTGACCACAGCGACCGGCCTTTGTCGGAAATTAAGATGGAAAAAGTGACCGTGAGCGAATAGATCGCCGCCGCCACTATTCAGGTGACCGGATCAATTCAGCAATCTCGAGTGTGACTGGATCAGGGCCCAATTTCGGCGCGTACCGGATGGCGTCAGCCACGAAGCGCTTTGCCAGCCGCACAGATTCCGGCAATGTGATTCGCTGGGCCAGGCAGGCTGCTATTGCTGACGACATCATGCAACCAGTGCCGCGGACGGGCGGTGCGTCGATCCATTCGCCACGGAACACTGTGACCTCACCGTCATCGTTCAGCACATCGACAGCCACTCGTCCTTCTGACTGCTGACTTTTGCCTGCTGATTTCGGCCACGCGTGTCCGCCTTTAATCAAGACCGCGCGCGCACCCATTTCACGCAGCATCGCAGTCGCATCACGCATGCCTTCCTCATTCGCGATCGTTGTGCCGGTGAGGGCCTCAGCCTCGGGAATGTTCGGTGTCACCAGCCGCAAGAGCGGCATCAGTTCGCGAGTAAGAGCTTCAATCGCGCCAGGTTCCATCAACCTGGCACCCGACGATGACTCTAACACCGGGTCGACGACCGGTGGCGGTAACCATTTTTCCAGGATTAGCTGCGCCACTTCTGAAACTAATCCGGCGGTCGGCAACATTCCAACCTTGACCGCGGAAGGCGCGTGCTCTGCGATCGTGGGAATAATCTGCGCCCGCAAGGACTTGGCGCTTTCGTGAGTCGCCCCAAAGAAGCCGTCCGCGTTCTGAAATGTGAGAGACGTGATCGCCGCCGCGGGACGACAGCCAAACTGAACAATCGTCTTCACATCGGCGATGATTCCCGCACCGCCGGATGGGTCGAAACCGGCGATAGAGAGCACTACTGGTGGATCAGAGGTCCGCATTTGCGTACTTGCGAATCTGCTCAGTCACGGCTTTGATGCCCTGCGGCAGATCGAAAATACTGATGCCAGCGATTCCCACAGCGCCGGCCATGAGGCAATCGGCAGCATTCTGCAATGAAATTCCGCCCAATGCCAACACCGGGAATTCACGAAGGTCGCGCACGACCTCTGATAACTTTTGCAGACCGACGGGCGCACCAAATCTGATCTTGGACTCAGTCGCAAAAACGGGACCAAAGACAATGAAGTCCGCCCCTTGATCGCGGGCGGCGCGACCCTCGCTCAACGCATGAGTCGATGCCCCAATCAGCAATTTGTCGCCAAACGTTTGTCTGACGGTAGCGGCATCGAGTGAGCGGGTGGTCAGATGGACGCCGTCCGCGCCCACGCCGGCAGCAACGTCCGCCCGATCGTTTACGAGCAACCGCGTGTTCGTGCCGCGCGTCAATTTAGCTGCGGCCGTAACCAACTCGACGAGCACACGCGTAGTTAACTCTTTTTCACGGATTTGGACGAGGTCAACGCCGGCGGCCACTGCGGCAGAGACTTGATTCAGGATGCCGGCAAATTCCGGAGTGTCCGGCGTGGTTTGCTCAGTGGTGGCGCCGCGGGTAATCAGATAAAGGATCGGTTTTGACAGGCTGAACTGCATTCGAAACGCGGGCAGTAGGCTGTGAGGAGCTTTCCACAGAAGACCGCCCTTCGTCCAGGGCGCGTACCGTCCGCCGGAAGTTAACCAGTTCCCACAATCCCATTCCCAGGTTCAAAATTCCAATGCCCGATACGGCTCCTCGGATCCAACCTGAGGCCACGAATCGCTGAACGCCGAAGCCGACTTTGCGCGAGGCTGCGATTAGGAAATAGTTATTACCCCAGTCACTTAGCCCAAACCAGCCGTGCGGCACCCACGGCAATACGGTCAGGACAATGCCAATTTCCAGGCACAGAATTATGTAAAAGATTACCGTGAGTCGCGACGACATTTAGCGGGTTTCCTTGAAACAAAAATACCACAAAGCCGAGTTTGTGTCTCAGCTTCGTGGTCCAAAGTATGAAGTTTCGGGTTTGCGACGCTCGCAGGTCGGTGAAACACCAAATCCTCCGGTGGTTGTCAGACCATGCGAGATTCGAGCGCCTTCAAACGTTCATTCACTCCGCGATACGAAACATTAACCCCGTAGATTTCGGTGAACAGGCTCTTCGCCTGGTCCAGATCCCCCGCCAGCTCATACGCTGCCGCCAGGTCAAAGCGCAATGCTTGTCGTTCATCGTCGGATGTGTTGGGAGAATTCAATCCCTTATTGAACCATTTGACAGCCAGTTCCGGCACGCCTTTCTGCATAAAGCAGTGCCCCAGCAGATTGCAGCATTGCAGGTAACGGGGGGTCCCATCGTTCGGAGATACGAGTCCAATGGCGATCTGAAATTCCTCCAGCGCTTCTTCGAATAGATCCATCTCCTGATAAGCAAGACCAAGATTGTAATGGGTTTCGTAATCGCCGTTGCCGTTGTTTTCTGCTTCGGCTGAGATACGGAACTCCTCGAAGATCTCGGCCAGTCCCGCGTCAATCGCCGGGCCCTTCGCAACCGGATGACTGGCGACCGCTGCCGGACGATCAACATTTTCCGGGGTAAACGAAAATTCAGCCACCGGCTCGGCAGTACGGGGTTTCGCCGGCACCGGCGCGTCCAGGACAACCGCGGAATCGCCGGTGCCCTGTTTCAGTTGCTGCCGCCGCAATTCGATATCCGGATGCTTTCCGAACTGGGTCTCCAGAAGATCGAGAGTGTCAATGGCGATATCGGTATAGCCTTGCGCTATGTAGAAATCGACGCTTTCTAATTCCTGCGCGCGAACCGCGGCCTTTCGGTCATCATCTCCCTCGGCTCCGCTGGCCGCATCTGCAGACGGCGAGAACTCCTGGGCCACGACCGCTTCAAAGCTGAAGTCCTGCTCGAATTGCATGTCCGCGCCGGCGTCGCTTTGTGGTTCAACCGCGTCGACCACGGTATTCCATTCAAAAGCGTCCTCGGTAGCCGCCGCCGTCTCTTCAGTTTCAATAACGAACTCGTCAAGGATCGCCGTTTCACCGTGGGCTGACACTCCAAAGTCAGGCAACGCTTCAGCCGCCGCCTCTTCAGTTGCGCCGCCGAGTTGCTTCAGTCTGGCTGCATACGCCGCGTCCTCTGGCGCAAGTCGCGTCAGCTGTGTCAAAGCGTAACGCTCATCATCGGTAAGTCCGGCAGCCTGGGCCGCCTCAGCCATGCGATCCAACGCGCCCCTGAGATTTTCAGCGTCACGCTGCCACCAATGCACCCGAACCAGCAGTCGCAACGCCTGCACATTGTCGGCGTCGCGCGTAAGTAACTCGTTCACTAAGTCGAGCAACTGCTGATCTTCCCGTTCCGCCAGCATCTGCTCCACAATCCGTGACACCACGGCAATGGCCGCATCGACACCCTCCATTCGCAGATGCAATCGCGCGACATCCAGAAAGCGTAAATAAGCCGACGCGTTCCTGGTTACCAACGCTGAGGTTGCGGCTTCTGCGTGTTTGGCGTCTTCGGCATTAATGTAAGCGCTCGCCAGCAGCGAGAGTAGTTCCAAATCATCCGGATTAGCGGCGGAAGCGTGCGCAATGGTCTCGGCCGCTTCATAGGCAGTGCCGCGAGCAGTATGCGCAGCCAACAAGCCGGTAAGCGCCGGCGTGTTCGCTGGGTCGATGGCCAGCGCCCTCATGTATACGCCCACTGCCTCGTCCGGGGAGTTGCGCGCGCAGAGGTTTTTCGCCGCCACAGTGAAAGCAGCCGTAGCTTCAAGGGGCATCCCTTCTTTGAGATAGCTTTCGGCCAGCTTCACCCGGATGTCCGTGTTTTGCGGATCGAGATCGGCAATCTTTGACAGCACCGCGAGTCCGGCCTGGGTGTCTCCGGATTTCGCGTACGCGTTGGCAACGACCAAATAATGAGCCCGCGCCTCAACAATGAGTTCCTGCTGGGCGTACAGGTCGGCGAGGTTCGTGGCTATTTCAACATCGTTCGGCTGCAGCCGATCGATCTTTCGGAACATCGCGATCGCCTTAAGGGCAAAGTCCTGCTCTCGATAATGTTCGGCGATGCGCCGAAAACAGGAAATCGCCGCCGGGTGATTGCCGACGCGGGTGTGAAGATCCCCGAGGATATTCAACGCGGTGAAGTCATCAGGCTCTTCCTCAATAATCTTGCAGTATTCTTTTATTGCCGCTGGGATTTTCCCAATTTCCAGAAACTTCTCGGCAGCGCGCAGAGTCTTTACCTTATCAAACGTCATGTTTTGAGATCGCGGAATGAATATTGTGGTGATGACGATACCTATCGCCATCGAGGATGCGTTGGCTTCGCACTTGAACCGCTCTGGAGCAAAGCGGCGCCTCTAAAACTAACACGCAGGCCGCGCACTGTCAACGGTGTTTTGCATTGAACAACCCTCACAAATCGCGCGAATTTGGGCAGTTTTCGCTAAATTACATCGGCAAAGTGCTTGCGGGTGCGGGCAAACCACCAATATCCCAGCACGAAGATGACCACCCCAAAGGCGAGGAAATAAGCGAGCCCCTGCCAATCAGGGGCGACCCCGTCGAGAACGATGCGGCGGTAGTTTCGGACTAGGGGCGTGAAAGGGTTCAGGTTGATGGCCACGCGATAGTTTGCGGGCACCAGTGACTCAGGATAAATGATCGGAGTGAGGTACATCCAGGCCATTAACAGCAGCACAATGCCCTGCACAATGTCGCGAATGAAAACGCCCAGCGAAGCCACCAGCCAAGCGGCGCCAAAGGTGGCGATCAACTGCGGGATGAGGACCAGCGGCAAATAAACCAACGTCGCATGAACCTCTCGCCTCAGGACCATGGCCGCGACGATCAGCACCAGGGTCCCAAACAACTGGTTCACGACCGCCGCCAGCGATAAGGACACCGGCAGAGTCTCAAGCGGAAAGACCACGCGCTTGACCAGATTCGCATGAGCCACGATGGTCGTGGATGAGAGCTGCAGCGACTCCTGAAACGCATTCCACGGCAGTAACCCACAGAAGAGATAAAGGGCGTAATCCCATTGCGAACTGCTGGCGCCGAATTTTGCTTTAAAGATTCCGGCAAAGATGATCGTGAAGATCGCGATCATTACCATGGGCGTTACCAGCGTCCACAGGAACCCCAGGACTGAACCGCGATAGCGCGCTGCCAGCTCGCGTCTGGTGAGCGAAACTATCAGATCAACTCGCCAGGGCAGTTCCCACAGCGGCCGCCAGACGGTTCGTCGTGCTGCTTGCGCAGATATCATTCGGCCTTTTGTCGACACGCGAACATCGATTATGTCGCAGCGGTTTCTCGAAACGCGGTCAGGAAAGCTTCCATCTCTGTTTGCTTTCCTATAGTGACGCGCATGTGATTCGGCAGGGCCGGAAAGGCGCGGCCGACCTGCACGCCGAGTTTGTTCATTGAGTCAATCAGTGCGCGGACAGGACGTTTCATGTCGATCATGATGAAGTTCGCTTGCGAGGGAATGTGTTGATAACCCAGTTTCTTAATCTCCTCTGAAACGAACCGTTTGGTTTGAGTATTCAAGCGGCGACCGTTCGGCACCTGATCCGGATCGTTCAGGCTGGCGATCGCCGCCGCCAGGGCCATAATGTTCACGCTGTCCCAGGTAAGGTGTGGCCTCATCCGCCTGATCGTCGCCTCTTGAGCAATGCAGTAACCACAGCGCAATCCGGCCATGCCGTAAACCTTCGAGAACGTGCGGGCCACGATCAGGTTGGCATGCTCCTTAACCAGCGGGATGACTGATTCGTAATCAGCGCTGTCGGCGTAATGGAAGTAGGCTTCGTCGACCAGAACGATCGTGCGCGGCGGTACCTTGCTGATGAAGTCGCGCAGGTCGCTCTTTGGCGTGATGCTCGCCGTCGGATTGTTTGGATTGCAGATATAGACCAGGCCTTCGTCGAGGGCGGCGAGCATCTTCGGCAGATCGTGAGCATAGTCTTTGTTGAGGGGGACTCTGACAACCTCGGCACGATTAACTCGCGCGTGATTGAGGATCGCTTCGAACGTTGGATCTGCCACTACTAACTTCCCACGCCCGGGGATGAACTGCAACGCGGGGCCACGGGTGGGTTTGGCCAGATCAACCGGCCTGGCGTCATTGGCAGTCGGGCCCGTAAAGGCCGAGGCGCATACTTTCAGAATCTCGCCTGATCCATCGCCCAATACGATCTGTTCGCGACCTACTCCATTGATCCTGGCGAGCGAATCGATCAGCATATCCGCGTGCTCATCCGGATAGCGCCACACCAAAGAGAAGGCGTCCGTCATAGCTTTCAGCGCCAAAGGCGATGGGCCATACGGATTCTCATTCGAATTCAGCCGCACGAGGGCAGGCACGGCCGGTCGCCTGGGAATAAGTTCCGAAACTATCCCGCGCGGCCACACGAGATTGGGCCGTGCAATCACGGTCGCTGCGCCGGCGCCCATCAGCCTGGCAAAGCTTCGTCGAGAAATCGACTTCATGTTTCTCATAGTGAACCCTCCGCCCAGAAGTTGCGTGCATTATGCCGCTACCTTGCAGCCGCAGCAACCAATTGGCCGCGGCGGTAGTGCCCTAATTTCTGTTTTGGAGTACCGCCTTTAGGCGGACTGTCTCAATTGGTCTCTTTCCGCCTAAAGGCGGTACTCCAAACGGGGCCACTACCGCCGCGGGAGCGCGGATGCCCGGCTGTTTTTATTGTGATACGCTGTTTGCGCCTAATGCAGGAGAGAAGTCCGAGCAGTCTGTTCCCGGAATTGAGGGAAGCGCCTGGCAGCCACGCGCGTTCTGCGACCGCTGCTCCGCTTGCCGACCGCATGCGCCCGCGAACTTTAGGCGAGTTTGTCGGCCAGGACCATCTCGTCGGTGAAGGTCGCGTCCTGCGCCGGTTGATCGAAGGCGGCGCCACCATGCCTTCACTGATTTTGTGGGGCCCGCCGGGAACCGGTAAGACCACTCTAGCGCGGCTGCTGGCGGACAAGACAAACGCGCGCTTCATTGCGCTGTCGGCTGTTTTTTCGGGCGTCAAAGATCTGCGCGGAGCGATTGCCGAAGCGCGTCTTAACCGGCAGCGGGACAAACGAACCATTCTGTTCATTGACGAAATCCATCGATTCAATAAAGCCCAGCAGGACGCACTGCTGCCTGCAGTCGAGGATGGCACCGTGATCATGATCGGCGCGACGACCGAAAATCCTTCGTTCGAAGTGATTAGCGCGTTGCTTTCCCGGTCTCGCGTGCTGGTCCTGAACCAGCTTGACGAAAGCGAGATCGAAAAAATCGTTCGCCGCGCGCTTGCCGATGATGATCGCGGTCTGGGAAGTTTTCATCCTGAGATATCTGACGAATTGATCGCTCGACTCGCCCACATGTCCGGCGGCGACGCGCGGGTGGCACTGGCCGCGTTGGAAGCTGCCGTGGCCGCGACTGAGCCAAACGATAAAGGCGTCAGGACGATCAGTGCCGATATTCTGGCGGAAGCATTCGGGCGCGCGCAGTTCGCCTATGACAAGGGCGGCGAGGAGCATTACAACCTCATCTCTGCGCTAATCAAATCGCTGCGCAACTCCGACGTCAATGCTTCGCTCTACTGGCTCGCGCGCATGATCGAAGGCGGTGCTGATCCCGTATTTATTGTGCGTCGGCTTTGTATCCTGGCCTCTGAAGACATCGGCCTGGCTGATCCTAATGCCATGGTCCAGGCAGCGGCGGCCGCGGACATAGTGCAGCTGATTGGCATGCCGGAAGGCTTGTTCCCGTTGACGCAAGCGACAATTTATCTGGCGCGCGCGCCGAAATCGAACGCCGTGTTACGCGCCTATTCCGCGGCTCACAAGGACGCCGCCGAAACTTCGCGTGAACCGGTGCCGTTGCACCTGCGCAACGCGCCAACTCCTTTGATGAAACATCTCGGGTATGGCAAAGATTATCGCTACGTTCATAGCGACGCCGGGGCGAAAGCGGAGATGGCGTGCCTGCCGGAAAAGTTGAGGGGCCGGGTTTATTACGATGATCGCGTAACCAGCGAGGAGCAGGAGAAGAGCGAATGATCTGTTTGGAGCACTACCTCTAGGCGGCATTCGTTTTATGCCGCCCGCAGGCGGGACTCCGAACCTTCCCGCCTCAGCGGTGATGAAAAAGTTCGTGGAACCCAAAACTGACAAAGAACTCGCCTTCCTCCACGATCTTTACATTGCTACTGACTGGGGCGAGCGGTTTGCCGAACTCGTCGACGAGCATGTCGAAATCCCGACCGCAGGCCGCGCTCTTTATGTCGAGGCGGGAACCGGCAGCCACGCCCTCGCATTGCAAGAGCGCGCCGGACAAAAGTTGACCATTATCTGCTCAGACCGAAATGAAGAGTGCCTGGAATTGGCGCGCGCAAAGGCCGCCGCGCTTCATGAACGCGCCGAATTCCAGCGCGAGAATGCGCAAGCGCTTTCATTTGCCGACGATGAGTTCGATCTGGTGCTCGCCAATAACTCGTTCACGCCTCCATCCAATTTGAAAAATACTTTGGCGGAAGCTTTGCGCGTGGCCAAGCCGGGCGCCACGATTGCCTGGTGGTTGCCGACGGCATCGAGCTTCGGCGAGTTCTTTTCTATCTACTGGGAAGCGCTGCTGAACGCCGGCCTAGCCGATCACGTTATCGACGTTGAGCAGCTGATAACCAATCTCCCGACAGTCTCAGAGGCCGAGAGCTGGAGTGAGGAAGCCGGGCTTAATAACATTAACTCGTGGACCGCAATTGAAGAATTCGATTATCAGTCGGGCACAGAATTCCTGAATTCGCCGCTGATCGCAGACTTTCTTTTGCCCGCATGGTTGCAATCAATTCCCGAAAGCGTGAAACCGGACGTGAGAAATGAACTTGCCCGGATCATCGACGAGGAGCGGCATGCGGGCGAGTTTGCATTGACCTTTAAGGCGACGCTGGTGGTGGGAAAGAAAGCGCGGGTTCAGTGATGTGAGTTTAGGTTTTTGGTGGAAAGGACGGACCGGGAAAGAAGGCGCGATTACCGCTCGATCTTCTTTGTCTCGTCAGCCTTGATCTGTTGCGCCCTGCGCCGCGCTTCTTCAAACAAAGTTTCATCATCAACCGAATCCAGTTTTGACCGGGTGTTTCGATCATCGTGATCGGCGCTATCCAATCCGTCTTTGAATGCCTTCTTGCTTTGGCCCAGGGCTCTGGCAAGTTGCGGCAGCTTGCTGCCGCCAAACAAAAGAAAGATAGCCGCGACGACCAGAATAATGATCGTCGGACTTTCGATTGCAAACAGCAGCACACTCATAGGGGTTCTCCTTCTTTCGCAATGCTCACGCGCGCACGCACAACTCGCTGTGGCCATCCGACTCATAGAATAAGTATTTCCGCCACGTTTCGTCAGCCCGTCCGATGTAACGCATGATCTGCCGGTTCACGTGCAGCGAGAAAGCTCGCGGCCGCCGCAGCAAATTCATGTTCGATTCTTCCGGCGTGCGATTACCCTTCTTGTGATTGCACCGTTTGCAACACGCGACCAGATTGTCCCAGGACGATTCACCGCCGCGCGAACGGGGTACGATGTGGTCGAGCGTTAACTCAGACGGCGCAAACTGCTTGCCGCAATACTGGCAGCATGAGTGATCGCGCAGCAGTATGTTCTTTCGGGAGAGCGATCGCCGCTCGAATGGAATGTGCCGGTACTCGGTTAAACGGATCACTGAAGGCGCGTGCATCTCGATTCTCTCTGAATGCAGCATGTGCCCATTGTGCTCTTCCATGCGCGCCACACCTTTGAAAATCATCACTACCGCGCGCCGCTCTGTGCACACGTTAATGGGCTCAAACGAAGCATTCAGCACTAGAACTCGCGCATTCATAGTTGAGCCGATATTACGCGAGCGCGCTGGAGAGTGTCAAAATTGTGTCCTGGAAGCCCCCCGGCCGCGGAGGAGTTAGGGGCAGGTTCGCATCCTTCAATAAAGCGGGTTAAAGACAGTGATGGGCCGCGGATGAACGCGGACAGCGCTGATTTGAACTCCGGGGTTTTGATCCGCCTAATCCGTGTGCATCCACGGCTAAATCTTCTCGCGAAACCGATCCGTCGCCTCAACCAACGCACTGAGATTCCCCGGCTCCATGATTGAGTGACCCGCGTCCGGTGTGAGATGCAGCTCGGCCTCGGGCCATGCCCGATGCAGGTCCCACGCGCTCGTCATGGGGCAGACCACATCATACCGGCCCTGCACAATCACGCCGGGAAGGTGCCGAATCTCACCAATGTTTGCGATCAGATAATCCTCTGTCGGGAAGAAGCAGTTGTTCATGAAGTAGTGACACTCAATTCTCGCAAACGCTTCCGCAAACGTGGGGTCGGCGAATTTCTCGATCGATCCTGGATCAAAGAAAAGCTTCGAGGTGCTGCCTTCCCAAATCGACCAGGCCCGCGCTGCTTCAATCCGTACTTTCTGATCGTCGCTGGTGAGGCGACGATAGTACGCACTGACCATGTCATGACGTTCAGCTGCGGGAATGACTTTCAGGTATTCTTCCCAGACATCGGCAAAAATCCAGTTGCATCCTTCCTGATAGAACCACTTAATCTCTCTCGGCCGGCACAGGAAGATTCCGCGCAAGACGAGCTCGGTCGCGCGCTCCGGATGCGTCTCAGCGTAAGCGAGCGACAGGGTGCTGCCCCACGACCCGCCAAAGACCTGCCATTTGTCGATGCCCAGGTGCTCACGCAACTTTTCGATGTCGGCCACCAGGTCCCAGGTCGTGTTTTCTTCGATCGAAGCGTGGGGCGTGCTCTGGCCCGAGCCTCGTTGATCGAATAGGACGATTCGATAGGCCGACGGATCATGAAACTGCCGATACTCCGGAGTGATGCCGCCGCCTGGACCACCGTGAAGAAACACCACCGGCTTACCATTCGGAGTGCCGCATTGCTCGTAATAGATTTCGTGAAGGTCAGAGACTTTGAGGCGACCGGTGTCGAAGGGTTCGATTGGAGGATAGAGCGATCGTAGTTGAGTCATGGTGTTGGGCTCTATCGGTCAAGGCATTACGATAACGTAACAATGCAGGCGTTGGCTCCTATCAACTTCTAGTACCAATCTTCTCACGCACCCAGCCGCGAATTAGCTCTGCATCCGCAACGCCCTTGGACTCCGCGAGTTTCTTCACAGCCTCAGCTTCCGTGGATTCCAAGTCCAACGCAATCACTTTGCGTCGTTCGAATACCGGTTCAGGTTCTTCCTCCAACTCATCTTCAAAATCTGTGACGTCGTGCGTGTCCCAGAAGTGCGCGAGTCCCTGGATTGAATCGGTTTGAGGCAATGCTTCTCTCTTCATCTTTCACTCTATCGCCGGAAGCGGCGTTCTTCCTTCTCAGTCCAGGATCCTAACTGATCATTTCCGATTGCGGCAATTCTTATTAACCACCAAAGCTAAACATCACGCGCGCGCCAGCGTCATCACGTAGACTTCGGTGGCTCCTACGCCTTTGAGTGTAGCCGCACAGGCTGAAGCGGTCGCGCCAGTTGTATAAACATCATCAATCAACAAAATGCGCTTTCCTGCAATCGAGTCATTGTGCCGCACGACGAAAGCATTCGCCACGCTCTGCCGTCGCGCCTTCGCATCCATGCCGGCGCGATGACGTTCAGTGTGAAGACGGCGCCAGACAGAATGTTCGTCAAGCGGCAGGCCGCTCAGGCGGGCCAGTTCGCGGGCGAGCACCGCCGCCTGGTTGAATCCACGCTCAGCTTCGCGATTTCTATGCAGCGGAACCGGGATGATCACCTCCGCGCGATTCAGCGGCTCGCGTCGTTGCAGATCACCGAGCAATTGAACCAGCCGGCGCGGCGCATGTGGCTGCCGTTTCAGTTCAAGCACGGAAACGCGCACGGCTCCTTCGTATAGCCCGCAGGCCCTCGCCGCGGTAAACTCATAGTCGTCACAGAGACCGCAACGAACAGCCTCCCGCTGATCGTCACTTACCTGCGAGACGCTGACAGCGCCACATTTCCAGCACAGTGTTTCATCGCGGTGAAAGAGTGGTGCTTCGTCCCAGCACCGCAAGCAGGCGACGCCATCGTGACGCGATTCAACGCTCCTGCCGCAAATGGCGCACGGTTGCGGATAGACAAGTGCGAGCGCAGCATCGAAGGCGAGACTGGCAGTGGCAGAGATAAAGTTCATGTCGATTGGCAATTCCGCCCCTCCATCGACCACCAATACTTCGCGCGCGGCCTCGCTCTGCCGGGCCATGGA
>JBKPEE010000138.1:0-7224 GCA_046728235.1 Acidobacteriota bacterium | reverse complement strand
CGTCAACGCCTTGACGATGCGGCCAGGTCCGAACCGCGCCGGTTTCAGTAGATAAGCCCGGCCTCAATTCCAGCGGCGCAATCTCAAAATCGGCATGAGCTTTCAGAAAATCTGTTACGACCGTTTCGTTCTCGTCTCGCTCCAGCGAGCAAGTTGAATATAAAAGCAATCCGCCAGGACGAACTACCACACTCGCATGATCGAGAATGCAGGTTTGTTTGTCGCGTAACTCAGCGAAGTCCGAAAGGTCGAGGCGCCAGCGAATTTCCGGATTATGACGCAGGGTGCCGGTTCCGGAACACGGCGCATCGACCAGCACGCGATCGAACAAGCGCGAGGGGAACGGCAAGTCGCCGGTCGCATCGTGAACCACAAAGTGCACCTTCGTCGCCTGCTGTTGCGTCGCGAGTTCTTTCATGGTTCGCATCCGATGCTCATAAAGATCGGCCGCGACGATCCTCGTTTCGGGCGAGAGCGCTGCCAGGAGGGTTGATTTGCTTCCGGGCGCGGCGCACACGTCGAGGACCATGTCTGCCCCGGTCGCGTCAAGCAGATGAGCGACCATCTGAGATGCTTCGTCCTGGAAATAGATAAAGCCCGCGTCTGTCAGCTTTCGGAGGAGCGAAGTCACTCCAATATCCATGGCACTGGCTAATCGCCACGCACCTGGCGCAATTCTCGATTCAATCAGTACCGCCCCCGCCGCTCTCAATTCACTAATGGTCCCAGATGGCGAGCTGTCGCGAAGCGCCTTCGCGGTGAGGCGGAAGGCGACGGCGGCCGGCTCATTATTCGAGCGCGCAATCGCCGTTGCTTCTTCTCGACCGAATTGCGTTACCCAACGCTCGACCAGCCAGCGGGGATGCGATGTTTCAATTGCCAGCTTCTCATCCACATCGGTTACACCGGCCGCCGGATCGTAATCCGGTTCGCGGGTCGCGCGTCGCAGTACTGCGTTAACAAAGCCGGCAGCGGATTTCAGTCGCGCAGCTTTAACCAGATTCACCGATTCGTTGATTGCCGCCGATGTTGGGATTCTTGAAAGAAAGCGAAGCTGGTAAAGGCCAAGCCGCAAGGCGATCGCCACGCCTCGATCAAGCGAATCGATCCGGCGCGCCGCGAAATGTTCAAGCGTGAAGTCCAGCCATAGTTGCCGTCGTAAAACTCCGAGCACCAGTTCGTGACACAACCCTCGATCCTTCGCATTCAGATCATCGTCCGCCTTTGCCAGCAGGGCAGAGGAGTAGGCGCCTTCCTCTTCGACCCGCCGCAGATTTGCAAATGCGGCGCGACGTGCAGGTGAAATTTGCATTCAATCGATCAGGCAGGCGATTACGTTACGAACTGGACGTCGACTTTGTGCGGAATGATGCCGCGCTGGTGACCTTCGGCCAGCAGTCGCCGCACCGCTTCGCGCCCGCGGTCCGTGTAATCAAGGGTGAGGTCGTTTACCCACATGGCCACAAATCTATCAGCCAGCGCGGGATCCATTTCGCGCGCGAACTGCAACGCATACTGAAGAGCATCCTCGCGGTTATCGAGCGAATAACGAATGCTCTCGCGCAGCAGATCTGAGACTTCGCGAATAGTATGGTCCCCAAGGTCGCGGCGAATTGCGTTGCCGCCCATCGGCAGCGGCAAGCCATTCGTGTGCTCGTGCCACCATTCGCCGAGATCAACCACCTTGTGCAAACCATGTTCTTGATAGAAGAGCTGGCCTTCATGAATCAAAAGGCCGGCGTCGGTTACTCGATCGCTGACAGCCTGGATGATCTTATCGAAGGGCACGACTTCGTACTGCAAGTTAGGCTCAAAGATACTTAAGGCGAGAAAGGCGCTGGTCAACGTGCCGGGCACAGCGATCTTCAGTTTAGATATTTCCGAGGCGTCGACTTCATCATGGGCGACCACAATCGGTCCATAGTTGTCGCCAATCGAAGCGCCATGCGGCAGCAAAACGTACTTGTCCGCGACATAAGCGTAAGCATGAAAGCTGATCGCGGTGACATCGTAGGTTCCTTTGCGCGCCTCCTCGTTCAAAGTCTGAATGTCTTTGAGCACGTGCTGGAATTCCAGATCGCCCGTCTCGATCTTGTGCGTCGCCAGGCCATAAAACATGAAGGCGTCGTCAGAATCGGGCGAATGAGCAAGTGAAATGGTGCGTTGTTGTGTTGCTGCAGTGTTCATTTATCGATTCTTTTATTCCCCATCCGTTACCGACAGATGTCTGATGACGGTGTCTTATTGTTTTTGCGCGCGTCCAAAAATGCGAAATCCTGGAGTTAGATATCCTTCAGGAGGATCAGGGATTCCGCCTTGAAAGTTGAAGCGCAGAACGCGGGGACTGCTTTGTGCACCGGGAGCCAGAATACCCCCCGGCACGTCGAATTTCCAAGTCGCTCCCACACCGGTTCCGCCGCTGTCTGAATTCTCAACCGTCAGATTCTGTAATCCCAATCCGTGATCAACGGGATCGAGAAAGTGGATCATCACCACCTGGAGCGGGCCGTAAATTGGGCGTCCACTTTGATTTTCGATCGTGGTTGTTATGCTGTAGGTGCGGCCGACAAAATCCAGTTCAGTGTTAGTGACGTGGAAAATTATGTCGTGAGTAACATCTTCTGTTCCAGCCGGTGGCGCTTCGTTGACTGTCGATGAGGCACTTGTCACCGCGCGATCCCGCAACTCCGAGATGAGCGCAGACTCGACCTCAAAGCTCGTATGCCAGAGTTGCAGCACGCCGGTCTGGCCGGATATCCACGCCGCATGGAACAGGCCGGTTGAATCGGCAGCCAACCCCTGAGTGTCACCGCCATTTGGAAATCGCGCAGGCACAGTTGCCCCGGTTTGAATGCGCGCGAGATATTGTCCGCCCTGCTCTGAATTGAAGGTGGTGGAGAAAGTCTCCCAGTTCCGCGGTTCATTCGTGCAAGTCGGTTGGCGACTCAAACGCTGACCGGGACGAAAATGCTCACCGCCGTCTGTCGAGATTGCTGCATAAAGTTGCCAACACTTCGCGCTGGGATCATCCCGCCGGTCATTCCAGGTCACGGCCACTACCCCGTCGCGATTGACGGCGATAGCCGGGTTCGCGACATCACCACGGGTTGCGTCGCTCGCTACCACATCCCCCCAGGTTCTGCCAAAGTCTGTTGTACGCCAGACGCGAACGACATAACGGTCCAGCGATCGGTCGTAATCCGGAGCGACGAAATACACGCGATTTCGATAAAGCCCGGATGAAACATCGATCGCTGTGCGGATGTTGCCGAAGGCCGCCGTGGCCCGGTACTTCCTCGAACCACCTCCGGTGAGCGTGACCAGTTGGGTGGGCGCATATCGCGCCGGCCCGAACGATTCTCCACCATCGTCCGATGTGATGATCCCGATCGTCCTGGCGGTGAGCGAGTCCGACGCTAGTCTGTCCAATGTCGGTTTGTCGGAACTCTGAAGCGTGAGGAGCAGTTGACCGGTTGGGGCGATGATCGGCTCGAGCGGCACTGCGTTAATCGGAGCCTGCGGATCCTTCCCGCCGCGATCGTAGGCCACTATGGTGCGCAACGGGAAGGTTTGTCCGTCGTCGTCTGAGCGCACAAGGAGAAGACCCGTTGCCCGCGCTGCTTCCCGCGACCGGTAAACGGCTGTGCTCGTGAAATATGCGCGTCCCCCCAATGGACCTCGATTCGGAGCGATTGCCATCCACGGACGATCGGACGACGGAAGGACAGCCGCCCACCGCCAGGTTCGGCCGCCGTCGGTAGATCTTGCGATGGCAGTTCGGTCTAGCCCTTTGACTGTTGCCAGACAGGAAAAGAACGCGACTCCTGAAGAAGAAAAATAGACGATTGGGTCAGCGTCGGTGGTCACGCTGCCATCGTCGATGATTTTTCCCTGGGCCCACGACTTGCCGCCGTCAAACGAGACGTACGGATACGAACGTGTCTCGCCGTTGACGATGACCATGCTGGTTGCCAGAAGATGTTGCGAATCACGCAAGTCGACCGCGATAAAGCTTTCGATATGAGGGTGTTTTGCTTGATCGACGCTAATTTGTTGAGTGTTGACGAGGTCTATGCCCGGGGCGACGACTTGGGAACTAATTGAATGCGGAAGCATTGACAAAGTGATTGCGAGGTATAAGACATGCAAAGCAAAACGCATATAGTTTCGCTCATATGGCAGATACTGTTTGCTGGACGCGATTGTAAACAGTGTCGCGCTCAACCGCTTCGAATCCTGCTTCTTCAATCAGAGTTATCAACTCTGCCTTAGTCATCTTCACTTCGTTATTCGTTTCGACAGAATAACTTTCCGTCAACTCGCCGCCTTCGGTAATTGTGCCGTCGACATCATTCGCACCGTAGTGCAGCGCCACTTGCGCCAGACGCTTCCCGAGCATCACCCAGTACGCTTTGAGGTGCGCAAAGTTGTCGAGCATCAGCCGCGAGACGGCCATCGTCTTCAAAGAGTCAACTCCCGATGGACCAGGCAGATGCGACAGCTGCGTATCAGGGGGGTAGAACGCGAGCGGAATGAAACACTGAAAGCCGCCTGATTTGTCCTGCTGTTCGCGCAGGCGAATCATGTGGTCGACGCGATCTTCGAAAGATTCGATGTGGCCATAGAGCATCGTCGCGTTGGTCTTCAGCCCTGCCGCGTGCACTTTGCCCGCCAGGTCCAGCCAGCGCTGCGCGTCGCACTTGTGCGCGCAGATCATTGAGCGCGTCGGTTCGCGAAAGATTTCGGCGCCGCCGCCGGGACACGAATCCAGCCCGGCGCCGATCAACTGCCGCAGCATCTCTTCGTCGTTCATCTTATAAAAGTGGGCAAAGTGGTCTAACTCGACCATAGTGAATGCCTTAAGATGAAGCTGCGGGTACTGTTTCTTGAGCGACGAGAGCAAGTCTGTGAAGTAACTGAAGGGCAGTTTCGTATTCAATCCACCGGTGATATGCAGCTCAGTCGCGCCTTCCTTGACGGCCTGCCCGGCAATGCGCAAAGAGTCCTCAATGTTGTGGGTATAGGCGTCAGGTTGACGCGGCGTGCGGAAGAAACCACAGAACTTGCAATCGACATAACAGACGTTCGTCGGATTGAAGTGACGATTGACGTTGAAGTATGTCGTGCGGCCATGCTTCCCTCGACGCACCGTATCAGCGAGTTTGCCCAGCGCGTTGAGATCATCAGTATTAAAGAGAGCGACGCCGTCTTCGAAAGAGAGGCGTTCGCCGGTCCTGACCTTGGCGCAAATGTCGTTCAGTTTTGTGTCGTGTGAAAAACTCATTACCTTAATGTCTGAAAAATACAGCGCTGCCGAAGGTGATAAACAGAATCACACTGACAAACGCATTGGTGGTGAAAAACGCAGCGTTCAGCCTGCTCAAATCATTAGCGCGCACCAGCGTATGTTGATAAATCAGAAGCGATCCGGTCGCTATTACCCCAACGGCCGCCAGCATTCCCAGGTTCGTCAAAAAGTATAGCGTAAGCAGGGCTGCAAACGCGGCGAGGTGCAAGGCGCGCGAAATCCATAAACTGCCAGTAATACCAAACCGCGCCGGAATAGAATACAAGCCTTCCTGAAGATCGAATTCATAGTCCTGGCAGGCGTAAAGCACATCAAAGCCTGCCGTCCAAAGCATCACCACGACCGAAAGCAAGAGCGGAATTGGACTATCGATTGCACCACGGACCGCGATCCATGCTCCGGTAGGGGCGATGCCCAGACACCAGCCAAGCACCAGGTGAGAAAGGACTGTCCAACGCTTGGTGTACGAGTAGAGCACCACGCTCGCGAGGGCCACAGGCGCCAACACCAGCGTCAAACGATTGAGCATGGCGGCCGCGAGAAAAAAGATCGAGGCGCTCACAATTGAAAACAGCCAGACAAACCCAACTGACAGACTGCCCGCGGGAATGGCGCGCATTTTTGTGCGCGGGTTGCGCGCGTCGTACTCACGATCTGCGATGCGGTTGAAAGCCATTGCGGTGGACCGCGCGCCCACCATCGCTACGGTGATCCAGACAATCTGTCGGGCCGAAGGAACTCCGCGCGCCGCCAGTACCGCGCCGAGAAAAGCGAACGGCAGGGCGAACAGCGTGTGCTCGATCTTGATCATCTCGAGCGTGGTCCGGACATTTTTAACGACGGCGGTCATAGAACTTTTTTAGCTCTGCGAATACGATTCGACTGGAGCGCAACCGTCCCGGTTGCTTTTTTCGCCGCGCTTTCGCACGAGTTGCAAGCAAGACGCTTGCGCTCCAGTCCGCGGTTTTTCCCTGCGCACAAAAATCGCGTCTACTCTCCCTTCCACCTGCTCGCGGTGGAGTGCGGAATTCCGAACTGGTCGAGAATGCGAAAACACAGGTGATCCACTAAGGCCTCGATAGTGCCCGGTCGATGATAAAAGCCGGGACTGGCGGCGACAATCCGGGCTCCCGCGCGCGCAAGCTTCAACATATTTTCAAGATGAATAGCATTGTACGGCGTCTCGCGCGGAACCAAAACCAATTTGCGGCCTTCCTTCAAGGTCACATCCGCAGCGCGATGAATCAGGTTAGTTCCTGCTCCTGATGCGATGGCGCCCAGCGTTCCCATTGAACAAGGTACGATGATCATCCCCGCTTGCGGGTGCGAGCCCGACGATGGCGTCGCCGCCATGTTGTCGAGGCGGTGCAGGCGAATGACTTTCGCGTCGACGGGTAACCCGATCCATTCATTGATCTTCTTTTCGTCGGCGGTGCGCAGGTCGAAGCCAAGTTCGACCATGGCGACCGTTTTGGCTGAGTCGGATACAATCAGGTTTATTCGATCAACGACGCCGCTTGCTGCCAGATGAACCAGTGTTCGATGGCCATAGATGGCGCCGGACGCGCCGGTGATCGCGACAGTCAGTTCCATCCGTTTCAGATCGACCGGTGATCTTACGGCGTGGCTGAGGGAATCGCAAATCTCTTGCGAGGCGTTAGCGATGGCGGTTCAATGATAGAATTATCCGGCTAACAAGCCAGCTCGATTCTCGCGCCGTTAATGAAGAAGCCGCGCAAACCGAAACAATCTCCCGCGACACTTAATTCAGCAGCGAAATACCGCGAGCCCTTAAGCCCGTTCGCACGTGGACTGATCCGCGAATGGCGACGGTTGGGGCTGGGCGCTCACGGTGAGCAGGTGGTAGTTGCGGTTTCCGGTGGTGCTGATTCGGTAGCTCTGTTACTCGCTCTCGA
>JBKPEE010000137.1:0-16448 GCA_046728235.1 Acidobacteriota bacterium | reverse complement strand
GAGATGGATGAACTGATGGCGGCATCTGATTTGGTGCTGGGGAAGCCCGGTGGTCTCACAACTTCTGAAGCGCTGTCCAAAGGCCTGGTATTCGTAATCGTCAATCCTATTCCCGGCCAGGAAGAGCGTAATTCGGATCACTTGCTTGAGGCGGGCGCCGGCATTCGTTGCAACAACCTGCCAACGCTGGCATACAAACTGGATCTCCTTCTGGGTGATCCAAAGCGCTTTGAGAATATGCAAGCCAGCGCCCGCGCCATGGCCCGACCTAATGCCGCCAGAGAGATTGTCAGGAAACTGCGAGAGTTCGAAACGAGTCAGTCGTGAATCACCGGGGTGATAGCTTCATAGTTGACGGGGCGGCGCGATTCCATTCAACCTTCGCCGGACCAATCGAGTGTCAGTACCACCTGCGGTAGCGGGTGGGCAAGTCTTTCACGCTTCGTAGGAAAAGAATACCGCTACGTTTGAGCCTTTTCCGTTTGGTGCCGCATGATGCCGACCAACGCACGTAGCGCCTGATTTACGGATTCCGAGTCTGTAAAGACGCGAGCTACGTCCGGGTCCAGAACCACAACGTTGCAGCCCTTTGCGAAACGGTCAACATATTTCCCACGCACGCCGCCGCTGAAATCGTACTCAGGCAACATGTCTGGGTCGCTTTGGTTATTTGGTTCCTGATTCATATTTCTTCCGTTCAGATGGCGTCGCCAGCCGCGCGCTGATAATTCGTATTCTATCACCACGGTCAGAATGCACCACAACGAGATGTCGTCGCTGATAAGACAAACCAGTAATGACGAAACGCTGTTCTTCGACAGAGTGCGTGGGGTCAGGCACGGTCAGAGACAAAGGATCAAAGAAGACAGTTGCCCTTCGGGAAAAGAAACGCCGTGTTTCTGAAGATTTGATGCGGCTTTGACCGGATCCCATTCGAACTCGGTATTCACGCCGATGAAGATATACGAGTGCGATTGAAAAGAACACGTCGAACGTCAGTTAACCGGGCGGCGCAATTTCACGCAACCTTCGCCGCACCGAGTTTGATGCGAGAATCACAAAAATCGCAAGCCTGACCCCGGGTTTAGCCCAAACTATTCAATGCATCAGCGCGGTGGCCGACCACAACAAAGGCGCCTGGCCGTGTAAGTCCCCGGTGTGGCGATCGCGCGCCAGGTAGTACTTTAGTTGCGCCGCAGGATCTGACCCTACTTCGGCGTTCGCCTTGTTCGTCCCTACACAAACATCCGTGACATTCGCTTGAGCGTCGAGGTGCTTCACTAGTCCCAGCCAGGCCTTGCGCGCCGCTGGTCCATAAGTCTTCGCCGGCAGCCACCCGTTCTTTACTCCTGAAACCATGGCGAAGGTGAACATCCCGGTGCTGGATGTTTCGGCCCAGGCTTCCGTGTGATCAATTAACTGACGCCACAATCCGTCTTCACCCTGGTACTTCAGTAACGAGGCCATCATCTTTCGATAGCCTTCGAGAATACGCGCGCGGCGCGGATGATTTGAGGGCAGGGAACGCAGCAGCTCAGTCATGCCGGCCGCTACCCAGCCATTGCCCCGGCCCCAATAGAACGGTGAGTCGGCGGCGTGAAAGAAGAGACCGTTCGGTTGTTGCAGCTTGTCGAGATAGGCAGCCATCGTCAAAGCCGCGCGGTCGAGATATTTCGGGTCGTGCGTCGCCCGAAAGGCCTGGACCTGCACCGCGGTAATCATATACATGTCATCGATCCAGTAGCGCGCTTCAGCCGTGATGCCGTCAGGTGTCGTCTTGTCCCATTGCTTATCGGCCAGGCCTTTTCCCAGGTCGAGATATCTTGTTTCTTTGCTTTGCAGATAGATTTCAATTGGCACGATGCCGAAGACACGGCTGTCGACGTGGGCGTCCGGCGAAACCCAGTTCGTATGCGCAGCCAGGAGCGGATCGAATTTTTCGATCAGTCGTTGGCGCAACGCTCCGTCCCTGGTCAGTTGCGCCACGGTCAATGAGCCATACCAGGCGCAGGCTTCAGGATAGATGACGTATTTTCGTTTGCCGTCCTCGACTTCGAGTTTGCGGGCCACGAAGTTTTCCGCCACGCGACGGCCAACTTCCTGCGGCGACGTTCCGGCTGGCCAATTGCTGAAATATGACTGGGCGTTAACCGGAGCACTTGTGGACAGAAGAATGCCGAATGCCAATAGCGGTACAAATATTACGTTGCGTCGATACACAATCAATCCTCCCATTTTCTGGTTCGTTTTGAATTGGTTGCTCTTAGTGTCATTTCGTGTGACTTCGTGGATTCGTGACTTGCAGCGTCAACGGGCGATCCACGAAGTCACACGAACGGACACGAAAAAAATATGACTGGAGCGCAACCATCCCGGTTGCTTATTTCGCGCCACGCGCTCAGTGCAAGCGAGACGCTTGCACTCCAGTCTTATGTCAACGCGTAACATTCACTTCGATCACCGCACCCTTCAAATTCTGAGAACTGGCAGTCAACCTGATTTTTCCCTTGTCAGCATTCGCTTTCAGCAGCGCGAGACACATTCCCTGATAAACTTTGCGCTGAGTCGCCTGGTACGGCTCGTGGCTATAGCTGTCCGCACTGTCTACCGCTGCCAACAATCCTGCGCCTTCCACTTTGAAGTTGATTAGGTCATCAGCATCGGGAACCAGCGTCCCGTTTTCATCAACCACCGAGACATTTACAAACACAACGTCGTCCCTGTCGCGCGCTCCGCGCGCTCTTTCGTGACGCAGAGCAGGTGAGTCAACTATATACTTACCCTTTCTCTCGCATTTAGATCGAGGGCGCCAGAGCGCGGAACGGCTTCGCGTTAATCTCCACCGTCTTTGAACCGAGGTGGGAGTGGTTCGCGGTGAGCCTGATTAATCCCGGACTCTCTTTGGTCTTAATCCAAACCGCGCCCACACCGCCGAAGAGAGCAAAAGGGTTGTCGCCGATGATTTCACCGGGCCCCTGCACGTTTAGCGTGATCGCCGCGTTGGCAAAGGGACGGACCGCTCCGTATTCGTCGGTGACTTTCAGGACTACGCGCGTGGCATCGATCCCATCGGCGATCAGTTCGCGATCGTCCGGCTCGACGAGGAGTTGCCGGTCCGCGCCTTTCCCGGACATGGTTTTTGTGATGACAACTTTACCGCCAATATAACCTTCGATTTTCAGATCCCCCCAACCTCGCCGCAAACCATCGCGAATGTTGGCGACGAAAGGAGGATGCGCGAGGTTACCAAAGTTCTGCTTGTCCGGGTCGACATCCGCGACCAGGTGATCGCCGATGTAAATTTTGACGTGTTCGCAATTCGAGCAGACCATCGCCACGTTAAAGCTCTCGTTGCGATCGCCGCGGGCCCAGTCGAAGGCCGGCTCGAGCACAATCTCTTCTTTTGGATCGCATTGTGACTTGTAGAAGCCGGCCGCGGGTTTGGGAATGCGCCAGATGTCCGCCACGCCGTGATAACAGACGCGATCGCCCGAGCAGAAATTCGCATGCGTGTTGTAATCAAAGGCGCACCAGCCGATGCCGCCGGCGTAACGGCTGTCAGACGCCAATTGATTGTGCACGCGCGCATGCCGCATCGTGTGCTCAGTGATACGTTCGATGTTGTCGTTGCGCTTGGTCGGATACATGTGACCGATGAATTCGGTATTGAGATACAGCGGGTGGTTCGGTGGGCGCAGCGGAATCTGAAAGTCGTTCATCGTCATCACGTCTTCGAGCAATTCCGAGTCGTACTTGTAACGAATGCCGCCGGTTTGTCGTGAACCATCGAGCGTGTGGGCCAACTGGTTTGTGCGCGTGTAGAAGTCATGATCATCCTGTGATTCATTAATGCGCACGCCCCAGAGAATGATTGACGGATGGTTCCAGTCGCGGCGAATCATGCGCTCGACATTATCCACCGCCAGATCTTTCCAGCCGGCATCGCCGATATGCTGCCAGCCGGGAATCTCTTCCAGTACCAGCAGGCCGTATTCATCGCAGGCGTCAAGAAAGTGGGGCGATTGAGGATAATGCGAGGTGCGAACAATATTGCAGTGGAAGTCCTGGCGCAGAATCCACGCGTCGCGGCGCTGCACCCTGGCCGGCATCGCCTGGCCAACGAAAGGAAATGTCTGATGGCGATTGAGTCCGCGGAGTTTCAGATGCTTACCGTTGAGAAAGAAACCTTCAGGCGTAAAGCGCGCCTCGCGAAAGCCGATGCGGGTGTCGTATTGATCGATGACGCGATCGCCTTCGGATAATTGCACGCTCACCTGATATAGCTTCGGCCGATCGAGACTCCACAAGTCAATCGCACCGAGATTGCTCAGCGTCAGGTCATAATGCTCCTGGCGAGCGGCATTCAATTCACTCGTTTGTCTGGCGATGACGCGCGCCCCGTCGCGCACTTCTGCGGTCAGTTTAAGCCTGCCGCCGGTGGCGCTGCCGGCGTCGAGAAACACGCGCACATTGAGGCTTCGGGTCGCACTGAGCACGTCCGTCGGCCTGGCAAAGACATTGGCGATGAATGTCGACGGGACCACGCGCAAGGCAACGTCCCGATAGATGCCGCCAAATGTCAGGTAATCGATCTCGCCACCGAACGGAGGGATATCCTTGCGTTCCGTCGAATCGACCTGGACGGCCAGGAGATTGTCGCCTTTCACATTCAAATGCGGTGTCAGCTCAAACGAAAAAGGTGTGTATCCGCCGCGATACTCGCCGAGCTTATGCCCGTTGATCCATACGGCAGCGGCTGTCATAACACCGCCGAAATCAACGAAGACTCGTTGCGTATTTAAATCGGCGGGCAACTTGAAGTGGCGCCTGTACACGGAAATGAATTCATACTCTTTGTCATCGAATCCGTGCCATGGCAGCACCTTGTTTGTATGTGGGATGGTCACACGTCTGAATCCGGCATCGTTAAATGCTACCTGCATTGCGTCCGGTGTCACCTTGTCACTGAAGAGCCAATTGTGATTGAGCGGAAAAACGCGGCGCGGCAATTTCGTTTCGTCCTGGGCGCCGGCGATGCCGCGCATATGTGGCAGCAGAGCTATCCCGGTAAGTCCCGCTCCGCTCGTTTTGAGAAAGTGCCTGCGGTCAAGCTTCTTTCGATTCGTCATCGATCACCTTTCACCAACGTTTTGAGTTACGGGAGTCAGTACCATTTGCGTAAGCAAATGGGATCAACGAGTCTGTTTACCTGGCGCTTTATTCCATCCGCTCAACCCGATGGTACTGACAACCGGTTCAGAAAACAGGCCCAACTCTGAAATTGCCGGGCACACCGGTGCTTGCAAAATGCGTAAACGGACTTTCGAAGTAGTCGCTGGCTTTTGGCGCAACAGCCGGCAATTGCCGATGCTGGTCCCTTTCGCGAATTCGATCCAGTGACCATCTCGCCAGACATCTACCGCAAACTCCTCGACTCTTTGACCGAGCGGCAGGTACTCGCGCAACCGCACCACGTTAAAGGTAACTTCGTGTTTCAACTCGAGTACAAGTTCCGGAGTATGCACGTCATCATCAGTTGACCAGTAGGTATCGCGTTTAGTGTCGATGACATTCTGCGCCAGAAATCGCTTATCCCCTCCGCGGACGTTGCTGGCGCTAACCCTGGCGCCCTGCGCGAGATCATTTGCGAAAGTGGCGTCAAGTATCCGGCGGAATTCGCGCAGCGATCGCTCGTCATTCTCATTGATTCGCCCGCGCCGGTCCGGCGGCAAATTCAGGAGCATTGAGGCTCCGCGTCCGACTGAAGCGTAATAAATATCCACCAGATTCTGTGGCGTGCGGACGCGCGCGTCTTCCGGTGCATGATAAAACCAGCCGGGCCGAATCGAGACATCGCATTCCGCCGGCACCCAATTCACACCCGCGCGATCGCCATGGTTCAAGCGAGTTTGGTCGGCCCGGCCGGGAACGAAGTCGCGCGCATTGAGAGTGGCCCAGCAGGTGTCACCGGCGCTGCCGCGCTCGTTGCCAACCCAGCGGACATCCGGACCTGCGTCGCTGAAGAGACAGGCGTTGGGCTGCAGTTCGCGAACCATCCGCCAGGTTGCGGGCCAGTCATAGTAACTTTCGCGATCGATTCGCCGGGTCTCTCTCGCTCCGCCATAGAACCCATCGCCGCCATTGGCCCCATCAAAAAAGACTTCGAAGATTGGTCCATAGTTGGTCAACAGCTCACGTAGTTGATTGCGAAAATAAGTAAGGTAAGCGGCTCGCCCATAGTCCGGATGGTTTCGATCCCACGGCGAAAGGTAGATCCCAAACTTGAGGCCGAACTTGCGACACGCGTCAGACAATTCTCGCACCACGTCGCCGCGCCCTTCTTTCCAGGGACTGTGCTTGACTGAGTGCTCAGTGTATCTCGACGGCCACAAGCAAAACCCATCATGATGTTTCGCTGTCAGTATCAATCCTTTCATGCCCGCTGCTTTAGCGACACGCGCAACCTGATCCGCATCGAAATCTGTGGGATTAAAGAGCGAAGGATCTTCATCGCCATAGCCCCACTCTTTGTCGGTGAAGGTATTGATGGTGAAATGGATGAAGCCATAGAACTCGAGGTCGTGCCACTGCAGCTGGCGCGCAGAAGGTATTGGACCATAGGGGGCCGGGGGGCTGACTTTAGTCAGCGTTGAAAAGGCGCTCCACGGCTGAATCGCTCCAGCAAACAATAGACCCACTGTTAACAGCAGCATCAGTTGCGAACGTTGGGCCATAGTTTTGGAGTGCGCCGGCTTGACGGCGCTTTTTTGTCTTATTTGTTGGTAAGAGCGCCGAGCGCGAGCTTCATAAACCGTAAAACAAAGCGGCGTCAAGCCGCCGCACTCCAAAATTTCAAACTACTTTGAGGAGAGGCACATTTAGATTTTCCGCCCGTACCTTCCATGAGCCGTCGTTCGGAAACCCAGGCGCGTTTATTCCCAGTGCGCCGGTCCAGCCGCCTGCCATCATGGCGATTGCATAGAGCAATCCACCATTGCCGGGCAAGTAACAAGGCAAGTTGGCTCGCTGATAGTTATGTCCATTCGCCAGGTAACGATTCTTCTCTGTGTTCATCATCAGCGCGTCAACCGCGATCTTCGTCTCCTGCAAACGCGCCGCAGTCATTGCGGTCAAAGGATAATCCCAACCCCAGGTCTTGTCCCACTGCCACTCGGCGATCACTTTCTTCAGCGTCCGGCGCATCGTTTCCTGATTGACTCTGTCTCCCGCGAGCATGCCGAACGCACCGAGCATCGACGGATGATCGTAGTTTCGTTCGGTGAAAGTTTGCGGGCAATTCTCATGAGCCAGATAGACTCCGTAGCGCGCCGGCAAAGCCGACAGCCGGTCGACAATTCGATCCCACTCGGGATTTCGCTTCATTTCCAGACGCTCGCGCCAATGTTGCGCCACGCGCAAGCCGAAGGACCAGTAGGCGAGCTCGAAAGTCGGGTTCCAGGTGTCGCGCGCGGGATGATTCTCCTGAGCGGGAATTACCGGGGGCCCAAGCACGTATCGCTGTCGCGAATTTTCAAAATACGCATATGAAGTCATGAACTCAGCCGACTCGAAAACGATTTCGCGATAACGCGCGAGCGTTGCGCGATTGGGATGGGAAAGATAACAAAGCTCCGCATAGAAAATCGGATGCGGCTGCTGCCAAATCAGCAGTGGCCCAACCGGTGAAGGACTATCACGTCCTTCCGGCCCCACCATCTTTGGCCAGCGCGCGCCGCGATAGCCCTGGGATCTTGCGAGTTCACGCGCAGCCGGAAGAATCGAGGCGTACCAGCCAAGACTCTTTTCCAACAGCGGCAGACGATTCCACAAGGCAAAGTGCGCCGCATGCCACCAGTGCATCTCGAGATGAAACTTGCCATACCAGCTGTTGACGGTGAGGCCGGTTTCCTGCGGCGGCATCGAACCGGAGCACTGAATCGCGGCGAGGTACTGCGACAGCACGACGCGACGTTCAAGTTCCGCCGCGCGTGGGTCGCTGCTCTCGGAGAAGTCAATCGCGCCGCCGTCGGTCCAGAATCGCCGCCAATGATTAGCGGCGGCAGCAAAGGTCGCCGAGGCGCCGGGCAGGGAACTGACCGCCGGTTGGGGAGAGAACCCGACTACAAATGAGAGTCGTTTCTGCGAGATTCCCGAGGACAAAACGAACGTATGATTACCGGCTGCTTCGAAAGTGGCTTCGCCGTCCCATTCGATCTCGACGTAATATTCGTCGATCTCCAGTTTGCGATGTAGCCGCACAGACTGAGCCGTCTTTGCTATGACGTTTGACTGGTGATTCCTCTCTCTGGTCCAATCCGCGGCGTTCATTTCCGGTGATCCGTACGGAAAGGCAAGACGGACGTCAGGTCTTGACGGTTGTCCTCTGCGCGTCAGGCTCGAGGTGATCTCAACGGCAAGCAGATCGTAGTCAGGATGAACAGCAGTTCTTACTGTGATTTGATCGCCGGCGAGCCTGAAGCGGCTGTTTAGCGTTCCCGTCCAGAGGTCCAGTTCCTGCTCGATGTCTGAAATATCCGACGGCCGGGCTGGGCTGTCACCTTGGGAAAGCAGCAGTCCAATCTGCCCGAGGTGCAACCGATGGGGGTTCTCGCGCAGCCAGTTGAAAAGCTCTGTTTGACCTTCGGAACTCGTATGGTAACCAACCAGCCGGCCGTGCGTGTTGTATTGAGTTAACCGAAGCGTCTTTGGATCAAGCCCACTCGGCAACGCAGTCGCGTGCCATCCCCATTGCGACATGGTGCAGAGCGGCATCGACCTTTCGTATTCCTCGGGGAAGGTCTGAAGGCCAGTGATATCGGCAGTGAAAGCGAACTCGCCGTTTCCGATCGATAGAGGCGAGAGCGGATCGAGCTTTTGCAAAATGGGATTGTGGCGAGTTACCAATGCCTTTCGATCGATCGGAATTGGTGAAGACGAATTTGGGCGACTCGATCTTTGAAAAGCGTCGACTGTTTTCTGACCAGCCAGAGCTGCGGTGCCGATCGCAAGTCCTATGAAATGTCGACGAGATAGAGTCATCAAGCGCCTGACTGGAGCGCGGGCATCCTTGCCCGCATCAGCGTAGAGCGCGCCCACTCGGAACGTGCATGGCACGCTTTGCGGGCAGGGATGCCCGCGCTCCGTAGTGTAGCCCTAAACAAAACCGGGGAGCCTGCTGAACGCAAACTCCCCGGAAGGATTGAAGCGGATTGCCATTCCCTTCAGAAGATGAACTTTGCCATGAACTGCGCGCGCCGCGCGTAGTTTTGTTGGTTAGAAGAAACGGTTTGCCCGAACGTGCCAGAGGCCGGGTTAACTACGACCTGGGAGTTGCTCAGGCCGCCGGTGTTAAGCAGTGGATGGTTGAATGCGTTAATGAATTCCAGTCGTAACTGAATCCTCATGCCTTCACGCACGTGGATATTCTTGGCCAGACCGAGGTCAGCGTTGTTGGTTGGATCACTTCGCACGTCCGCGAAATAAAACGGCAAAGTGCGCAGGTGGTCAGCCGGCGTCGCGCAACTCGAGGCGGTAGTGTCGGTGCCATCGGCCTTCTTACACGTAGGATTCCCGCCCACCACGGAAATAAACGCCGCGGTGTTGAACCAGCGGGCCACGGTTTGTTGGCTCTTCGGAATCGCGATCTTGCCGCCCAAATAGAATGCGTCGCTGGCGAATCGAATCGGGAATCCGGATTGATAGGCGTAGGCTCCTTCAACCTGCCACCCACCGACAAACACGTCAACCCATTTATTGACATGGGCTAAGTATTGTCTGCCTCTTCCGAACGGAAACTCGTAAAACCCGCTCAGCGCGAACCGGTTTGGTATGTCCTGGGCGGCGATGGCTTTATTCGGCAGTGCATCACCGGCGTTTAGATATTCGGTCGCCTCAATCCACTTGGATCTGGTGTAAGCGAAATTTAGCCCATAACCCTTGGCGAATCGCTTATCCAGGCTGACCTGGAACGAATGATACCAACTCGTGCCATCGTTATTCGTAGTGTTGATGGCGCCGAACTCAGGGAACGGAGTAAGCAACGTTCGACGCGATATGGTGCCACCTGCTCCGGTATAAAGCGCGGCCGTGCAAGTGCTTCCAGAAACAGTGTTACAGAATGGGCTCCTGACAGTGCCACCCAGGTTTTGAGTGTTGAGTGCCATCGCCTGCGTTACTGAATTATCAGTATTCAGAAACTTGGTAGGTACGGCATTAATGTTGCGGGTGATTTCAATGTTGCTGCCGTGGTCTCCTACGTATACTCCCTCAACTACCCAGCCGCCCCATAGCTCACGTTGAACGCCGAACGACCAACGCGCTTGTTTTGCTACTTTCGGGTTCTGGTTGAAGAAGGTGATGCCCTGGCCCAACGCGGTTTGTTTACCTAAGGCGTTCCCGGTGACCGGAGTGATTCCGCTCACCGCGCAGGCTGAGGGATTTGCCAGGCAGAACGGATCTGAAAGCGAGTACGGCAGTGGTGCTCCATTCGGCCCCGTCGTCAGCGGCTGGGTTGTCGTTTGCGAGAAACCGGGCTGAATCACGTCTCCGCGTCGTTCACCCAGGAAGCCCTGGTAGAGACCAAAGCCACCCCGGAATACCGTCTTGGGGTTGAATTCATATGCAAATCCGATACGCGGTAAGAATCCGTTCTTGGGCGTGTTGTAGAGCCCTGATCCGGTATCTTTGCCTGCGAACAGGAGTCCGCCTTTGGTCGTGATGTTGTTGAGTCCGTACGTAGTGCGCAGAACATCGTTAGCGGCAATCAACCCGAAGTTGGTCTGTGCTTGCCCCTCGAACGGTTGGCTGTAGGCAAGATCAAATCCCGAAACGCTCTTGTTTTGCCGCTCCGTCAACGGTGTTTCAAATTCCCAACGTAAGCCGAGATTCAACGTGAGCTTTTTGTTGATGCGAACATCATCCTGACCGAAAAATCCCCAGGTCTTGGAGTATTCGGAGTAATCTGCCGCTCGGATGATCGACGTCGTTGACGGATATCCGAGCAGGAAAGCAGCCCACGCCTGTAAGCCCTCAAGGTCATTACCATTATTGTTGGCATTGCTGTTTGGCCGTGTGTAGGTGTTGTCGAAGACAAACTGCCCCGACTGGGTATTGCTTCTGAAGCTGTCGTCTTCGCGATAGATGCGCATCTCACCGCCGAACCTCAGCGAGTGAATGCCCTGAGTGCGGTTTAGCACAGCGGTCGCAAAGTGACTGCCAACCGGCCGGAACTCGTTAGTGTGGCCATTGCCGACAGGGGCGCCCGTGCTCCCGTTGCTAGTAAAATCGAAACGCGGAAAGCGGCGAGTGATTTCGCCGATGGCATTGTTAAAGGCAGCGGGGAACCCAAGTGTCGTCAGGTCCATACCGTACTGACCCTCGGGTGCGTCCGAACCGCGGATGAAGCGATTGAAACCGTACCTGAGATTCAGCACGGTATTGGCATTGAACGTGTGAACTTCGTCCACGACCGCCTGTTTTGAGATAAAGAGAAAACGATCGCCGACGTAAATTGTGCCGGTGTAATTGTTATAGGTACTGTTCCGGTTGTACCAGCTATAGCGGCCGAACAACTTGTCCTTTTCGCCAATGTTCTGGTCGAGACGAATCGTGTAGTTCCGGTATGGTGGATTGAGGGTCTCCGCCAGCGTCGAATCTCTGAGGTTGTTATTGAGCAGCTGCCCGTTCGTCGCGGCCTGCTTTGGCGAGCCAAGATAAGCGGCCACTGCCTTGGCCACCGGGTTGATGCGAAACCCAGGAATTATGTTGTTCGTGAACGGGGTACGATTCGTGACATTTCCGCCAGAGAAAGTGCCGGTCAGCGGGTCGAAAATGCAGATGTGAGTTTTATCCGGCTTGGAACAATCTGCGGGTTGATAAGCTGAAAAATCGCCCCTTAGCAAAGCGGCAGTTGGCGCCCAGATGTTGGTGGCATCGAAACGCGGTCGCGAGTCGGCGATCTGTTCAAATGAGAAAAAGAAGAAGGTCTTGTCCTTGCCGTTGTAGACCTTGGGGATCGTAACCGGACCGCCGATGCTAAAGCCCGGACGGTTTGAGTAAGTAAAGGGCCGACCCTGTCCGCTCGCATTTCCGAAAAAGTCATTGGCTGTCATCCAGCCGGGTTCAAGCCACATATAGGCTGTGCCGTGATAGTGGTTCGTGCCG
The DNA here is from genome assembly GCA_046728235.1 of Acidobacteriota bacterium. Lineage (GTDB taxonomy): Bacteria > Acidobacteriota > Blastocatellia > Pyrinomonadales > Pyrinomonadaceae > UBA11740. Next base: position 4,286 of record JBKPEE010000137.1, on the reverse strand, counting down.
CCTTTAGTAACAATACTTGTGACTCCGCCTTCGGTGTTGCCAAACTGAGCATCGTAGGTTGCGGTTTGTACCCTGAATTCCTGGGTCGTATCGGTTGGCGGAACGTAAGAGGCGATTACTTCATTCGCATTTGCGGTAGCCGTGCTGGGAGCTCCGTCAATCAGCAGGTCGCTGCGGATTCCGCGAGCGCCGCCCATTGCGAAATTCGCAATATGGGTTGGTTCGAAAGGACGATCAAGCCGGGTGCTTCCGGTATACGCGACGCCCGGCGTTAGATTGATCAAATAGTAAGGATCGCCGTGAACCGACGGCAGCTCATCAACTCGCTTACGATCGACCGTCTGACCGAGGTTGGGATCCGATACGTTGAGCGGCGGCACTTCACTCGTAACGGTAACCGTTTCCGACGGAGTGCCCACGTCGAGTTTGATATCCAGTGTGGCAGTTTGATTGATCGCCACCTGGACCTTGTCCTGGAGTGATTTCTTAAAACCCGACATTTCCACGATCACCTGATAGGTTCCAGGTAAAAGATAGGGCGCTTCAAAAAGCCCTTCGTCATTGGTGGTAAAAGTTGCGGTCGTGTTTCTCGCGACGTCGGTCACCTTAACAGTAGCCCCGGGGACCGCTGCTCCGTTTGGATCCATAACTCTGCCGCTTATCTTGCCGCGCAGTTCCTGAGCCTGAAATGATGCTGGAATAAGAAAAAGGAAACACGCAAGAGCTATTGCGTACACGGCGAGTGAACTCGCTCCTTTGATCGGTGCTTTCATGGGGTGGACACTCCTAACTTAAACAAGATAGCAGGCCGTCGGGCCTTGCCGGATTGATGGTGGACAGGAACAGCGGAACGCGACTTCCGCCGCAGTAACTGGTTTTCCCGGTTCCCTACAATATTTGATATCAGAAACGAGGTCAAGAAAAATTTCACGACATTGAGCGGATATTTTCAGAGATGGCATCTGAATTTTCGGAAACTCCGAGAAAATGGTTGAAATTTTTCTTACACGGGCGTATGTTGAGACTCCCAGCGTCCGAAACCTGGACTAATGGCGGGCTGAAAGGCAGTTGAGCGCGGATTTAGCAGGGTAAAAGATGGTCAGAAAGAGAGGCCTAAAAAAGGGGAAGACAAGGATTGAAGACGTGGCGAAGCTCGCCGGCGTTAGTGTGGCGACTGTTTCGCGCGTAGCGACCGGCAGCGACCGTGTGTCGCCCGAGCTGCGAGCCCGCGTCATGAAGGCCGCGGCAGAACTTAACCTGGAGCTCAACGGTAAGGGTAAGTCAAGGATTGTCGCTTTCATCCTTGCAAACAGGGAGCTATTCAACCCGTTTCATGCGGGCGTGATGGTCGGCGCCGAAGCCTATTGTGCCACTCATGATTGCGGTTTGTTGTTTCTGCCAATTCATTACGGCAGTAATGTGCCCTGGCAGAACTTGCATCTACCGCGAATCCTCGGACGGCCGGGTCCAATCAATGCCGCAATTCTTGCCGGCAAGAATTCCCAGAACCTGCTCGATCTGCTGACGCATCGCGGAATCACCTGTGTGGTAATGGGCAACAATGTCACCGGCGAATGGGATGAGGAGAAATACAGCGCTCTCTATTTTGATGATGTCGAAGGCGCGCACGACGTAACCAGGTATCTACTGTCGCTTGGTCACCGAGACATTTGGTATGTCGGCAACTTTCAGATGCCATGGTTCAAAAGGCGATATGAAGGTTACAGCCGGGCGATGCAGGACGCTGGGTTACCGCCCCGAGTTAATGAATTTGATTCCGGTGAAGGAGAAGATCTCGGCTACCTGGCGACAAAGTCGATACTGAAAAGCGGCGAATCGATGACTGCTTTGTTTGCGGGCGACGATGCGGCGGCACGCGGCGCCTACCAGGCGATTCACGAAAGCGGCTTGCGCATTCCCCAGGATGTCAGCGTGGTCGGCTTTAACGATACTGAAGCCGCTGCCTTGCGCCCACCACTTACGTCTGTGCGAGTGTTTACCGAACAAGTAGGCCGAGGGATGGCGGCGCTGGCAATTGAACGGTTGAGCCGGCCGGACCTGCCTCCTGAGGTCATCACGATTCCTACGCAACTGGTAAAGCGTGAATCCTGCCGTGAACTACAAAGGGTGGCCGCAGCTCCCGCTGCTCGTGCTGGCATCACCCCTTTGGAACCGCAATTAAGCTAACCTGAATGCAAGCGAGACGCTTGCGCTCCAGTCAACCGGAATGCAAGCGAGACGCTTACGCTCCAGTCAACCTGAATGCAAGCGAGACGCTTACGCTCCAGTCAACCGTAATGCAAGCGAGACGCTTGCGCTCCAGTCAACTACTAGACGTTATCGTTTCCCATCCGTGGGACCTGGCCAATTATCGGTACGGAAAGGCGCTGCCGGCAGACCTGTTTCGTTCGTGAGGTTTGGGTGCCGCGGATTGTTGTTGAAGGCGTAACGAGCGGCGAGCGGCCGTGGTACCGCCTCGGACCAAACTTCTATCGTGTCTTTGCTCACAATCGTTGCCTTGGCCCAGCGCCACTTCTGATCGGCGCCGGCGATCGCGAACTCGTCGAGCTTGTCCCCGTCGCGAATCTTCAAACCCGCGCCAGCCTCGTCGAACTTAACTAATATTTTTGCTCCCGAAACCCTCGCTTCGCGAAACATTGGACCGGACTTCGTCAGCTTGCGACCGTAAGCATCGGCCAGGGCCCAGAGAGCCATGCGCTTACCCACATCGAGTTTGTTCTTCGGATGAATGTCGTGCGCCTCGCCGATGTCAATCGTCACAATCAGTCCGACGTTTGGCATCTTCAAGGCAGTGTGTCGCTGCGCCTCGCGAATGAAACTCCACGCTTCATCGGCAGGCTCAGGTTTTGGATCACGATAATTCGGCAATTGGATGATGCCAAAGGGAAAATTGCCTTGGCCCCAGCGGTCGCGCCACGCTTTGATCATGGTCGGTAAGAGAATTCCATACTGCTGCGCGCGAGTTTCGTTTGATTCGCCCTGATACCAGACGGCGCCGCGAATCGTGAAAGGAATCAGCGGCGCAATCATGCCATCGTAGATAGATGAGGCAATCCGATATTCACGCAGCGCGTCCGGCACGGGGGGTGATGGTTGCGGGCGCGCGCCGGCGGCCCTCGCTTTGTCAGCCTCTTCCCGCCACTTCTTCAAAGCTTCATCGTACTCAACTTTGACGCGTGGTCTCTCTTCGTCCCAGATCTTTGTGCGATCGACCGTTGGCTTCAGGTCAGGAGAGGCCAGCAAATACTCAACCGGGGTCCAGGCTTCAGCCTGCGATCCGCCATACGAAGAATTAATCAAACCAATGGGAACGCTCAACTCCCTTTCGAGTTCGACACCGAAGTAATAGCCGGCCGCGGAGAACTCTTTCACCGATTCAGGCGAGCAGGTCCGCCAAGCCGCGAGTGGCGGCGGTGCATGTTTGAAACCTACCTGACGGCTGACATTAAACAGACGAATCAGCGGATGATTCGCCCCAGCAATCGCCTGCTCGCCGTTTGCAGTCTCGCTCAGCAGCCTTTGCATGTTCGACTGGCCCGCCACCAGCCAGACGTCGCCGACAAGAATATCTTTCAATTCGATCCGGTTGTTGCCTTCAATCGTCAAGGTCGCGGGCGTCGCACTGGCACGCATCGCGTTGAGCCGGATGACCCACTTTCCTTCGCCGTCCGCCGTCGCGGTCTTTTTTTGATTTGCAAAGCTGACGGTGACCGATTCGCCGGGTTTGGCCTTGCCCCAGATGGTAACCGCGCGATCACGCTGCAGAACCATGGAACTGCTGAGCACGTCCGGGAGCGTGACGTTAGCACACGCGACTGCGGCGCATGAGAGGATGAAAACAATTGTCGAGAATTTGAGCTTCATCATCAAAAATGCCCCACGAAGCCGGTCACCAGCACCAACGCGCCCTTGCCGAAGACTTCGGCGAGACGCCCCTAATCAACCATGGGCGCAAATCAAAGACTCAGTATTCCAACCGCAACTTAAATTGCACCACCCGCGGTAAATTCACCTGTGAACTGACACGTCCAAAATTCGCCGCAGTGATGTTTGTGCTGATGCCGCCAAAACGAACCGAATTCAGGAGGTTAAAAACGTCAGCCCCAAAAGCCAGCCGCATGTTCTCGCGCAGTTGAAACTTCCGCGAAAGACTCAAATCCTGATTGGCGAAATGCGGGTTGCGCAAACCATAAGCGCCGGTCGCCGGCGTGTTGCCGTAAGTGAAAGACGGCGGACTAATGAAAGCGTTTTTGTCGATGTAGGCA
>JBKPEE010000136.1:0-10969 GCA_046728235.1 Acidobacteriota bacterium | reverse complement strand
GCAGCACCCGGTCGCTGTGCAGCCGCCCCAGCACCTCGATGGGCAGGTCCGCGAGCTGGCAGGCCAGCCGCATCGGGGTCATAGCCCGCGTCGAAGATCACCAGGATGGGCGGGTCAAACCGCCGACCTTCCGCTTTTCAGGATTACGGATCACCGTATAGGACCGGCCACAGAGGTCTAACTTGCCTGTTCAGCGACCTGCGGTGCGCGCCGTTGGACGCCGGTGTACGTGGATGTATGAGACTAGGAATGAGACTGCTCAGATCGATCGTTCGCTGGTGGTGACGCCTGCCTGTGCGGTTCGAGTCACAGTCCTGGAACCGTTAGGCGTGCGTCTTGGTGATCGCGTGAACCCGGACCGGACGGTGACGCGCGGGATAGACCATCTCGGTCCAGTTGTTTGCCGGGCTTATCCATGATGCGCTCCGGCGCACCCTCGCCGGCCGAGCGGTGATCATGACCTGCTTCAGGCTACGGTCGATCAGGTTGAACCGCAGTGTCCGCCGGGTTCTGGGGCCCATGAGGCGGCTTCCCTTACTCGGGAAACCTCCACGCTGGCGGTGCGCGGATACTGAGTGGTCAAAGCCCAGGCGGGTGGTGCACTGAGGCAGAAGCTCAAAGTCGCACGTTCTGGCGAAAGCTCACGTGTCTCGCACACTGGACATCATCTGGAGCCTGGGGGTAGCATCCTGCCAGGTCAAAGGGGGGGGTCCCAATGTCTATGACGCGAACGCGCATGGGGATAGCTCTGGCTGCGGCTGGGGCGACTGCTTTTCTCCCGCTGCTACTGAGCGGGCCGGCCGCTCAGGCAGCGCAACCGAAACCGCACCGGCTGCACGCGGCCAAGGTCGGCAGCTTTACGTTCTGGCACCCGGCCGCCGGGAATGCCGGGCCGCAGGGCGCGCAGGCGCCGCCGCATCAGCCAATGAACATGACGCTGCAACACACCACTGCGGCCCAGGTGCCCAACGTGCCCGGCACCGCGGTGAGCAACACCACCGGCGGCGCGGTCGGGTTCAACGGGCTGGACGCCTATCAGCAACTCAACGCCGGTACCGGCATCTATGCGAACAGCCAGCTCGACTCCACGCCGCCCGACATGGGCTTGTGCGTGGGTCAGGGCGATGCGCTGCAAGCCATCAATGTGGCGCTGCGCGTCTACTCCACCAGCGGCGCCCCGCTCACGCCCGCGGTGCCGCTGAACCAGTTCCTCGGGCTTGCCCCGGAAGCCCAGACCAACCCGGATGGCTCGATTACTTACGGGCCGTTCTTGTCCGATCCGAAGTGCTACTACGACCCGGACACCAAGCGCTGGTTCTTGTCCAGCCTGGAGATCGCGCTCGATCCTAACACCGGCGCGTTCGGCAATAGCTCACTGCAGTACGTGGCGGTGAGCCAGACCTCCGATCCCACCCGGGGCTGGAACATCTACTCCTTCCCGACCACCGACGACGGCACCAGCGGCACTCCCGCTGACCCGGGCTGCCCGTGCTTCGGCGACCAGCCGCTGCTCGGCGCCGATGCCAACGGCATCTACGTCACGACCAACGAGTACACGATTAATGGGTTCGCGTTCAACGGCGCCCAGCTGTATACGTTGTCCAAGACCGGGCTGGAAACCGGTGCCAACCTGACCGTCACTCACCTGCAACCGGGCATGGATCCCGCCGTCACGAGCACCTTGGGCGGGGTGGCGTTCTCCATCCAGCCAGCGACCTCGCCGAACTCTGGCTACGACACTGCGGCGAACGGGACCGAATACTTCCAGAGCGCGCTTGACTTTGGGGCCGCCCCCGCGCTGGGCACCCGGGCCGACCAGATCGCGGTGTGGAATTTGACGAATACCAAATCGCTCAAGACCGCCAGCCCGGCGCCGGTGCTGCACGTGGTGGTGGTCGGCTCTGAGGAGTACACCCAGCCGCCGAACGCGGCCCAGGCACCCGGGACGCTGTTTATCAACAGCAACCTGCCGCTGGTGGCTGCCAACGACGACCGGATGAACCAGGTCGTTTACGCGGGCGGGCACCTGTGGAGCGGGCTGAACACCGCGGTGAAGACCCCGCAAGGCCCGACCCTGGTCGGCAGCGCCTGGTTCGTGACCACCCCGTCCACCAACAGCACCGGCCAGCTCAGCGCCACGCTCGCCGGCCAGGGCTACCTGGCGATCAACAAGGAAGACGTGCTGTTCCCCTCTATCGGGGTGACCCCCGCCGGTAAGGCGGTGATGGCGTTCACCGTGACCGGGCCGGACTACCACCCCAGCGCCGGGTGGGCCCCGCTCTCGCTGTCCAGCGGTACCGGACCGATTTACCTGGCCGCGCCCGGGCAGGCAGCCTTCGATGATTTCAGCGCGGCAAAGGCCTACGCCGGTAACGGGACAGCCCGCTGGGGTGACTACAGCGCAGCCGTGTCCGACCCGGCTGGCAACATCTGGATGGGCGTCGAATTCATCTCTGGCGTGGAACGCACTGCCTTCACCAACTGGGCGACCTTTATCTCACACGTCACGCCCTGAGAGATGGCCATCGCAGGGGTCCCAGGTGACTCATCTGGGACCCCCGGGGGTCGCGAGAAGTAACTGCACATCGGAAAGATGGTTGGCTGTTGACGGCGCCCCGCCGCGGGACATGGATCCGCGCCACCCCAGAACCTCGGATTAAAAGCTCGAGCGGAGCGCGTTCACCGGGGTTCACGGACGTTCACGTCGCAGCTTAGACCGCATGCGCGAACCCTTATGAACGGGGCTGAACGGCGGTGAACTGCAACCCAAACTGCAACCTAGGCTGACGATCAATTTGTTACGGGTTCGGAACTTAATAACTCAACAGTGATGGTAGGTGGGAGGGACTCTGGTCCCCTTCTTGGTGACCAAGGCCCGCTTGGCTTGACAGTCTGTCACTGCCTGTCGGGCCCGTAGCGCCTGTTGACTAGCGAGTGGAGGACGGGAGGCGAGAGCCCTTTACCGCGTCGGCCCAGGGATCTCCGCACCGGTCAGATTGACCGCGGTACGAGGTTCGCTGACCAGTGGTTGCATCCAACGAGGTCAGGCGTGTGAGGCGCAGCGATACAGATTGCACACGGTCTGCTCGCGGGTGCATCCTGTTTGTAGGCATCGCTCTGGGGGGTGGGCCTATGGACGGGGAGTTGCGCCTTCATTTGTCTGAGGAGGGTGCGGACGCCGAGCGGCTCGCGACGCTGACCGGTTATATGCGGGACGAGCTTCTCCAGCTTGATGTCGAGGATGTGACCGCCCTTCCGGCTGGTGAGCCCCCGCCCGGCTCCCGGGCGTTTAACGTGGGCATTGTTGGCGGGCTGCTGGTCGCTTTGGGCCAGTCCGCTGAGGGTCTGAGTCGCGTGGTGTCTGTGATCAGGGACTGGCTGCGGCGCGGTGAGGGGACCCGCCGCACGGTGCGGCTGGAACTCGACGGTGACGCGCTAGAGCTGTCGCAGGCGAGTGCTGCTGATCAGGAACGGCTGATCGAGTTGTTCGTCGCCAGGCACACCGTGGGAGAGGGTGCGCAGTGAGCGGCCAGCGGAAGGCCCTGATCGTCGCTGTCGATGAATACGACCAGGAGGCCTTGCGGAACCTGCGGGCACCGGCAGCGGACGCCGAGGCGCTGGGGCGGGTGCTTGGTGACCGGCAGATTGGTGACTTCACTGTCGAAGTGGTGCGTAACGAACCCGCGCACGTCATCCAGGCACACGTAGAGGAGCTGTTCTCGGAAAGCCGATCCGACGACGTGCTGCTGGTGCACTTTTCCGGGCATGGGCTGAAAAGCGAGTCTGGAGAGCTGTTTTTCGCCGCTTCCAACACCCGCCCGAACAGACTTGGCTCCACCGCGGTCTCGGCGGACTTCGTGCAGCGGTGCATGCGGGCCAGCCGGTCGCGCAGCGTGGTGCTGCTGCTGGACTGCTGCTACGGCGGCGCCTTCGCCCAGGGCAGCACCGTGCGGGCGGCCGGGGATGTCAACGTGCTGGACAGCTTCCCGCATGAAAGGACGGGTGGCGGGCGCGGCAGAGCGGTAATCACGGCATCCAATGCGATGGAATACGCGTTCGAAGGGGACCAGCTCGCCGACGACCACTCCCGTCGGCCATCGGTGTTCACCAGCGCCCTGGTCGAGGGGCTGGCCACCGGGGATGCGGACCGGGACGAAGACGGCTGGGTCTCGCTCAACGACCTGTATGACTACGTCTTCGACAAGGTCCGGGAGCAGAGCCCGCACCAGACCCCCAGCCGCCATGTCGAACTTGAGGGCGAGCTGTATGTGGCCCGCAGTCGTCGGCGGCGGATCCGCCCGGCGCCCATCCCACCCGATCTGCAGGCCGCGATGACCGACCCGAACATGTACACCCGCCTCGGCGCGGTCCACGAGCTCCAATCCCGGCTGACCAGCGACAACCTGCCCAACGCTGTAGGCGCCCACGAGGCACTCGCTGACCTCGCCCGTACCGACATCCGGTACGTCGCCGACCCTGCCGCTGCGGCGCTGAGCCAGGCCACGCTTCACCCCGAAGAAACCGAACTGCACTTCGGCCAAATAACGCAGGGATCAGCGCCACCGCACCGCATGCTCAGGCTGCTCGGACCTCCCATCGCCCGCGCCTGCACGCCTCGCGCCTCAGACGGCTGGATCCGCGTGAACGAGACAGCCGAGGGATTTCACGTCTCGGTCGACACTGCCAACACGGGCGTCCTGCGCGGAACCCTTGACCTCAAAGGACCCACGGGCGAGGCAGCAGTCGCCATCAACGTCGAACTCCTCCCAGCTCCGCTTACACCCGTTCAGTCATCGAATGAAACCAGCGACCGCCAGGCCGTAGCCGCAGGCGTCACCGGCCAGCCTGAGGAACGGTCCGCAGCACAGGCTCATCACGAAGCCGAACTGGCCGCGGCCGAGCAGCGGCAGCAGGTCGAGCAGCTGCAGCAACAGATCCGCGAGCACGGCGCTAAGCAGGACTGGGACGCTGTGCTGGCGGTCAGTGACCAGCTGGCCGCGCTCGACCCGGCCGCCGCCGACCCTGACGGCCTGGCCAGCACCGCCCGCGAGCAGATCGCCCGCCGCAAACGGGCCGCGGCGCCGACGACGACACCACGAGAGCCAGTGCCCACCCTTATAGCACCGCCAGCTCCAGCATCACGGCCCGATGCCACTGGATCGACTCACCTCGCCTCTGCACCGAAGCTTGGGCCCGGCAAAACGATCCTGAGTGTTCTTTGGGCTCTGCTGCCGCTGCTATCGACGATGCTATCGCTGGGCTTCCTGGCGCCTGTCCTCGTTCCGATCCCGTTCGCCCACGCCGCTGCCCGGCTCGGCAACCGGGGGCTGAGGTGGATTACCGCCGCCTATGGTCTCGCATTGCTGACCTTGGTGATACTTCGTGGAGTAGCTGCAGTTAATAATTGGTCGGCAGCCGCGTTGACCTTCGCGGTCATATTGTTCGTTCTCGGCCTTTTCGCTACGATTCATGCCTTTGTGTTGCGTCCCCGTGTCTTCGCTCCGCGATCACTGCCCATCGCATCTGCGTCGCAAGTCACAGCACAAAATCAGGGCACAGCCAAAGGATTGCTAGGGGACTCGAATTCCTGACTCTCTGCTCGCAAAGATCGTTTGCCTCGGCTGCCGACCCGCGGGTGGTGGTCCTGGTGACCCCGACGATCAGCTGTCTGCGATTGACCGCCTTTGGTCCCTGATTCATCGCTCGATCGGACGCGGTGGGCACGGCCTTATAATCCGTAGCTAGTGGCAGCGCGGTCGCTGAAGGTCTTTGCGCATCTGGTGGAGGTTGGCAGAGGTTGGGGGCGGTCGGTCAAGTGCGCTGTGGTTGCTGCACTTTGGTGCTGCACGCGGCCTCTTCGTCCCGAAGCCAAGTTCATAGGTTGTCAAGCAGGGCTTATCTGCTGACTGGCCTGCTGAGACTGTCCATCGGTGTCCGTGGGAGTCCGTGCAAGAACGAGGCGATCGTCACTCAGTTGGTCACTCGGTCCGGCGCATGCCCTTGGCCCGGCAGAGGGGACCGCTTGTCTCGGCGGGCAAGATCACAAAGGATAGGGATAGTCCCGCAGTCAGTGATAACTAACCTTTAGGTTAGATTTACGATCTCTTGGCATGGGTGTAGAGTGCGGGACGCAAAACTCCATCCCGCCCCACCGAGGGGGGTATCGCCAGGGGCGCGGGATCTCGTTGCTGTAAGCCGTGGCGCGTGCACAGCCGCCGCCAGGCACCGCGAAGGGACCCGGGAGATGAATCCCCAAACAGGGCCTCATCTTCTGCCGCATCCGAAGGCACGGGCGAACTGATCCGCTGGTTCACTGGTGTGCTCGTGCATGCGCCCACGTACTCCCGGAATGCCATCTTCGGCCCGGCCCTCGCCATGGGGCGACGCGGCCATGGGGCGAACCGACAACGCCTGAACGACCGGGGAGGCAGCGATGTTCGGTAAAAGAGCGGCGCTAATAGGGCTGGTGACCACCGGGCTAGTGGCGAGCGCGGTCGCCGTGGCCAGCGCCGACGCCGGGTCCGGGTTTACCAGCGTGCTGATCGGGCGCGGACAGTCCGATCATTCCTTCGGGATCCAGCAGCGAAAGGGCAACGACGTCGTCACCGCGCAGAACACGGTGACGCCCGGCGGTTTCTCGGGCTGGCACTCGCACCCAGGCATAGTGGTGCTGGTCATCCAGTCTGGTCAGCTCACTCTCTACAGCGAGCCGGTCGGCGGCGGCGCGTGCAGCGTCCACACCTACACCGCCGGGCAGGTCTTCCTCGAGCATCCCGAAGACCAGCAGAACGCCGTCAACACTGGCGACGTGCCCGCCGTCTTGGCGGTCACCTTCTTCAACGTGCCTCACGGTGGCAGCAATCGTATCGAGCGGACCGATCCGGGCGATTGCCCAGGCTGACCGCGTCGTCCCTCTGGTTCTCGTGCAGGGAGCGAGTGACGGTAATCGAGCCTGCACGATCAGCTTGGGAATGAGTGCAGGACCGGCTCTGACCGGCTCGTTCGCAGGCGGACGGTCGTCCATCGTGCCCGTGAAGTACCTCTCCGTACCCAGCCATCGGCACATAGCACGGCTGCTCCCGGTGCTGACCCCTCTTTACCGTCTAGAAGCGGGGAGGTCGTTGAAGGTTGTTGAGGCAGGTCACCGGGTCCATGTAGATCGATCGTGGTCAGCCGGAGCCGGTGTTGTTGCTGCACTTTGCTGCTGCACACCCTCGTTGGGCGTAGGCCCGCTGGGATGGCCTGTGACACTGAAGCCGTCAATCTACGGGCTGCCGGTCGGCAGTCGTTGGGTTATGAGAAGCGCGAGACAGGTTTCCAGTGTCTCGCCAGGTCTCGAAACTAGTCCTACCTGTCGGACCGCCCGCGGGAGCCACAAGGGCGGGGAAGACATCGAGCTAAGCTCCGACCATGGACGTCGACTACGGGCCGATGAAGGAGATGACCCAGGCAATCTGGAGCCTGGGTGACTACGGCCCTATTGCCAGGCTGTTGGAGGAAGCTGCGCGAGCGGTGGTGGACGCGAGTGGCATCTCGTCTGGAGACGAGGTGCTCGACGTGGCGGCAGGCAACGGCAACTGTGCCATCGCCGCCGCGCGAACCGGGGCCAGGGTCGTTGCCTCCGATCTCACACCGGCGCTGGTGCAGACCGGTCAGGCTCGAACCAAGGCCGAAGGACTGGAGGTGGAGTGGGCCCAGGCCGACGTGGAGGACCTGCCGTTCGAGGACGGCCGGTTCGACGTCGTGACGTCGGTGTTCGGAGCCATCTTTGCCCCACGGCCGGAACTGGCTGCCTCCCAGATGTTCCGGGTCCTCAAGCCCGGCGGAGTCGTGGGAATGGCGAACTGGACGCTCGCGAGCTTTTCAAAGCAGATGATGGATGTCGTCTCCAAGTACTCGCCTCCCCCACCGGTGGCGCTGCCGAGCCCGTTCCTGTGGGGACAGGAGCAGACGATTCGATCCCTCTTTGAGGGAACGGCCACGCAAATTCAGCTCGATCGACGGGTGCTCAGCTGGGAGTTCGATTCCTTCGAGGCTATGCGTTCGGTGTTCGAAAGCCATGGAGGCGCGGTGATGGCCAAGCAGGTGCTCCCCCCCGAAGTGTACGAGGCCCAGGCCCGGGAGCTCGAAGCGCTGGTTGGCAAGCTCAGCGAGGGAACCGGGTGCCGCGTGGTGCTTCCGAACGAGTATCTCCTAGTGGTGGCGCGAAAGGCCTGACTGCTCATCTAGCCTGGGGCGGTTCCCAGCCTCCCGGGCCGAGCTGGACGGAGAGGTCACGATCGAACCCGATGACCTACGCATTACGAGTTCCAGTAGCCGAGGTTCACGATGGTTCACCGCAGTTCAGATGGTATGGGCGTACGTTCTGGAACTAGTCTGGACGGCTCTGAACTGCAACCGGAACTGCAACTCAACGCTGCCGTGTCGATCTTGTCGAACGCTCACCTGGGATTGCGACCACCGGTGGGTCTGCTGGGATCGGGCGGCGTCGGATGCTGTTGTCGTCAGGATGGTGGTCAGCCCGACTGGTTACCCGGCACCGGCCGGATCCGCCGGTGGCTGGTCGGTGGCACGGGCGCGGATGCTCTGGGGGTCGAAGGCGTAGCGCCCTTGCCATGGCGCGCCGTTCCCGGGTTCGTCGGCCATGATCACACAGTCCCAGCCGTCGCGGTCGATTTGGCGGACCCACTCGATGATCCGGGCCGCCGCCACTAACCATCGATACGCACCCACACCGCGCGCGACCGACGCCGCCGCATCGCGTAGGTCATCGCCCCTGCCGCTGGTGACATCTCTGGCCAGCCGCCGCTGGATCTCCGGCTTAGGGAACTTCACGCCTGTAGGCGGAGTGCCTGCCCAGGGACATGCGAGTGGGCATGACCGGTGTTGCGCAACGTCGTACGGCCAAAATCAGGCCACCACAGCGTCGGGCCGGGCCCCGTCATACACTAAAGTCCAGCCGCTGACGTCGGGGTGACCGGACTCGCGTAGCGGATGATTGATCTCTTTGATGTTCTGAATGCCCGCCAGCGGTCCAACATGCTGCGAGTAATCTTGGCGGCAGCGCACCCAAGCGGCGGCTATGCCCGGCATGATCGATAGAAGAGTCCGTTGACCACTGACAACGTTTCAGACCGCGATCTTGGTTAGGTATCTCTCCAAGGCTAGCGGCGTCTTACGCTTCTCCGATCCGGGTCCACAACACATCGGACATTCTCATGATCTTCACAGCTTCCCTCCTGATCATCTGCGTGTATTATAGGTTGTAGTGCTAAGGGGTGAGTGGAATGGCCGAAAACCGCCGATCATTGCAAGAGCTCATCCGGAAGCGACAGCACAGCGGCTTCGTCGGACGCTTGGGACAAATTGGTCAGTACCGAGAGAATCTTGAACTCACCGTCGATGATCAGCGTCGCAGGTTTCTGTTCAATATTCATGGTGATGCGGGAGTCGGCAAAACCTATCTCACTAGGCAGCTACGACAGATTGCCACCGAAAAAGGTGCGCTGACCGCCTACGTGGATCATCCTATTGATGATATAACCTCCGTTATGAGCGCTATCGTTGCAGGATTTGTCAACAGTGGAATAAAGTTCCACGACTTTGAAAAACGCTTGGCTTCCTATCGTAAGCGTCGTCAAGAGTTGGAATCCGACCCGAACGCACCTGAAGGGATCGCCGCGTTCCTGACCAAGACAGCCGTCACCATCGGCCTTCATGCAGCCCGCGATGTGCCCATCGCTGGGAGCCTGGTCGCTCCGATAGACCCTGCCGCAGCAGCCGACCAGGTAAACCGGGCGCGGGCATACCTTATACGCAAATTCGACCATGCAGATGCAGCTCTGCTACTTTCTCCTGCTGACGAACTTACGCCGGCGTTTGTTACTGGGTTGAATCTCGCGGCACTTGATCGGCCAATCGCTCTATTTTTCGATACGTATGAGCGTACTGCAGCAGTACTGGACCGGTGGCTCCACGATCTATACGAAGGACGGCTCTATGGCGACCTGCCTGCTGAGCTGATCACCACAATCTCAGGTCAGCAGCCGTTGAACCCAAACATGTGGGGCGATTATTTGCCAGTAATTGCCGACGTTCTTTTGGAGCCGTTTAGTGAGGCAGAAGCTCGCCAGTTCCTGGTCAGCAAGCATATTACCGATGAACCGACGTCCGAGGTTATCCTCACGCTATCGGGTCGATTGCCCATGTGGTTGGCGACGCTGGCTGAAGCCCGTCCAGAGAATGTCGCCGAAATCGGCGATCCAGCTGGTGACGCTGTGGAGCGATTCCTCAAGTGGGAGGATGATCCAGATCGTCGTGACGTTGCTGTCGCTGCGGCAATGCCACGGTTGCTTAACCAAGATGTGGTGGCTGTAATAGCTCCGTCCGACAAGGCGCGCGGCCTGTTCGATTGGCTGTGCAGCATTCCGTTTGTAACCCAGCGGGCGGGATCGTGGGCATATCACGACGTCGTCCGCGCCGCCATGCTACGGGTGCAACGCGCCCGATCTCCCAGCCAATGGCGAGTAAGCCACTTTGCTCTAGCCGAAGCCCACGCTCGTTGGGCGACCGAAACCGTCGGCAACGCTAATGAGAAGTGGGAGCGCCAGGATTGGACCGATCACAATTGTGAACGCATGTATCACCTGCTATGTGCGGACCCGATCAACAAATTGCCCGAGGCGCTGGCTGGTGCAGTCAGGGCGGCACAGAACAGCCCAGGGCGTGCCCGTCAGTGGGCCGACCTCCTCAGCGAGGCTGGACGTGACAATGATCAGCAGGAACTGTGGTATTGGGGTAAGCGATTGCGAGATAGCATCAGCAACGGTGACCTCATTGAGTACCTGACCTGCCTCATAAATGATGCTCATCTCGACAGGACAGCCCTAGCCTCCGCGTACGGTGCGCGAGGCCGCATGCTTGCCTTGGTCGACCATTCGAAGGAGGCGCTGGCCGATCTTACGCGCGT